>JBKOWS010000024.1:0-18915 GCA_046724565.1 Actinomycetota bacterium
GCAACCCAAGATACACCTGTCTCGGAAGCCGTGGGTTGAAGGTTGGTGAACGACCTGGTGGGCCCTTCCCGCTTGGCGTCCTGCAACGATCGGCGCCGTTCCACTCCCAAGATGGTCAAGGCTAGGATTCAGCAGCCCTAAAGCCCCAGCGGCAATCGCTATGACGACGCGGGGAAACAGCACGGGGACACTTCAGCGCGCGATCAATCGCCCCAGGGCAGGAAGACCGCTGCGCGAGGCGTAAGCCGGAGATCGGGTCGGCCCTCGTCATGACGTGTCGGCGTCGCCGCAGTCGCCGTCGCGGTCTCTTCGCGGGGGCCTTCCCCTCGTAGGTGGCGGTCGAAGAACTACACACGCAAGCTCAACAAGGGCGAATTCGAGTATTACCGCCAGCAAGCAGCCTTAGCGTTTAGGGACTGACCACGGACGACGAAAAAGCGCCTGAGCGGCAAACTGCTGCTCGGGCCCGGCAGTGCGGATGAGAGGACTTGAACCTCCACGGGGTTGCCCCCACACGGACCTGAACCGTGCGCGTCTACCAATTCCGCCACATCCGCGCGGAGCGACAGTCTAGCCGCGGTCGTTCTCGATCGATCTTCCGCGGCGAGTCCGTACGATCTTCAGCCTGAAGCGGGGTCTTTTCATCTGCGGCTTGCTTGGTCTGGCCTTCGCGCGGCCGGCGTACGCCGCCGACGTCGAGGTGCTGGTGACGATGAAGAAGCCGCCGCTGGCGGAGGCGCTCGCAAACACGCAGACCCTGGCCTTTTCCTCTTTCGCGCAGCCACATCGGCTGCTGCTGAGCGCCCCGGCGAGTCACGTCTACCTCAGGCGTCTCACGCTCGAGCAGAACGCACTCACCTCGCGAATCCGCACGGTGATCCCGCAGGCAAAGGTTCGTTGGCGCTACGGCGTCGTGCTGAACGGGTTTGCAGTCGTCGTCCCGACCGGACAGGTCGCCCGGCTTGCACGCGTGGACGGCGTCGCCCGCGTCTGGCCCAGCGTCACCTACCACCTTCTGCTCGACCGGACGCCGCAGCTGATCGGTGCGCCCACCGTCTGGGGCCCCACTCTTGCCACCGCAGGACAGGGAGTGAAGATCGGGATCATCGACGATGGGATCGACCAAACGCACCCGTTCTTCTCACCGGCCGGATACAGCTACCCGCCCGGCTTTCCGAAAGGTCAGACCGCGTACACAACGCCCAAGGTCATCGTCGCGCGAGCGTTCCCTCCTCCCCATGCGAACCACAAGAACGCAGGGCTGCCCTTCGATCCCGGCCAATCCGACCACGGCATCCACGTTGCGGGGATCGCCGCGGGAAACATCGGGACACTGACGAGGATGGGCTTCCGCCTCTCGGGGATCGCGCCGCGCGCCTACCTCGGCAACTACAAGGCGATGACGATGCCGAGCCCGTTCGGTCTCAACGGAAACGCTCCCGAGCTGACTGCCGCGGTGGAGGCAGCCGTCCGCGACGGGATGGACGTGATCAACATGTCGCTCGGCGAGCCCGAGATCGCGCCGAGCCGGGATCCCGTCGTCAAAGCCCTGAACGCTGCAGCTGACGCCGGCGTCGTTTCCACGGTCGCCGCCGGCAACGATTTCGATGTGTTCGGCTACGGCACCATCACGTCGCCCGCAAACGCATCGAAGACCATCGCGGTTGGGGCATCCAGCGGCGGTCACGGAAGCAATAATGCGGACGTCGCTGCATATTTCTCGGCGGCGGGGCCGACCCCTTACTCATTGCAGTTCAAGCCCGACGTCACGGCTCCCGGCGAGGACGTTCTCTCCGCGGCGCCCGGGGGAGGCTATGTCGAGAACAGCGGTACGAGTATGGCTGCACCGCACGTCGCGGGTGCGGCTGCGGTACTGCGGCAGCGGCACCCGAGCTGGACTCCGGCTCAGCTGAAGTCCGCACTCGTCGTGACCGGGGCGCCGGTCCGAGGGGCGGTAGGGGGCGAGGTGAATCCTCTGCGCGAAGGCGGCGGGAGGATTGACCTGCCGAAGGCGGACCAGCCGTTGATCTTCGCCCGGCCAACCGAGGTCGCCTTTGGCCTGCTGAGGCCGCGCACGAGCTCGACTCGGAGGATCACGCTGACGGATGCAGGCGGCGGAGGGGGAACGTGGACGGTGCGGACCGCGCGCGGGGTCTCGACGCCGCCACAGGTGACTGTCCCCGGCCGGCTCATCCTCCGTGCGCGTCTCCCAGCGACTGCTCGCCAGCGTGACGTGACCGGCTTCATCGTCCTCTCACGCGGCGGGAACCAGCGCCGGATCCCGTTCTGGTATCGCGTTGAACGGCCGCGCCTCCGGCTCGAACATCACCTCTCACTGCCCCGCGCGGGCAGCTATCGCGGCAACACAGCGCGCGGGACGGCGCGGGTCTCTACGTACCGCTACCCCGACGTCCCGATCAAGCGTGCGTCGTTCCCAGTGCTGCTCGATGGCAAGGAGATCGTCTATCGCGTTCGTATCCGCCGTCCTGTGGCGAACTTCGGGGTCGCGGTCACGTCACGCGATACGGGGGTTGGAGTCGAGCCGAGAATCGTCCGGGCCGGAGACGAGAACCGGCTGGCGGGTTACAGCGCGCTCCCCTACGACCAGAACACGTATCGCGACAGCTACGGCCGCCACCGGCTCGTGGCGGGGGTCGTCCTGCCCGCGCCCGGGTTATACGACGTCGTCTTCGACACGCCGCGAAGGGCGCGTGCCGGCGGCTTTCGTTTCCGCTTCTGGCTCGCGGACGTCACTCCGCCGACGGTCCGGGTACGCGGCGTTCGCCTCGGCTTCCTCGAGGTCGCCGTCAGCGACGGCGGATCCGGCGTCGACCCCGAGTCGCTACAGGCCCTGATCGACGGAAAGGGAGCAACGGTGACGTACCGGTCCGGGGTGGCGCGAGTGCCGGTCGAAAGTCTGTCAGCCGGCCGGCATACGTTGGCGTTCACCGCCTCGGACTACGAGGAAACGAAGAACATGGAGGACATCGCCGGCATCCTCCCCAACACACGGACGGTGAGGACGACCTTCGTTCGCTAGTGCTTGCGGTCGGTCTCCTCGATCGTGGGCAGCTGGTCGAGGTCCCTCTCGACGCTGGCGGCGAACTCTTCCGTCTCGGTGCGCAGCAGCTTCAGCTGGCTCTTGCGCCGGGCACGTTCGCGACCTGCACGCGCGTCGTTTCCGAACCGCGTGGATACCCTCGGCCATTCTGCACCGACCACGGCCGCAACGGCACCAAGCAACAGGGCGATCATCAACCAGCCCACAGCGTCGATTCTACCTGGCTGCCGCCGCCCTCCCGTGCCCCTCCGTCCTCACCTCCACGAGGCATGACTCACTTGGTGGTCGGGCGCTAAACCCGCCGCGCCCGCGCGCCGATACGGGACCTGTGACCGGCCAGCTCGTCGTCCCCTACATGGTGCTCTGGGCAGTCCTGATGAGGGCCCTGCTCGTGCGGGCCCAGATCGCACCACCGCTCTGCGGCCGCTGCGGTCTCAAGCTCGAGCGCTCATCGCTCGGCGAGAGTATCTGCCGGTGCCACTGAGCGCTCCGGAACGGCTCGACTCCTAGAGCGTGTTCGACCCGGACGCGCGGGCAGAGCCCGCACGTCCTCGACTGCGGCGTCGCAAGCGACCGCCGTGGCCGCTGCCACTGAGCGGGCAGCCCTCTTCCTCAAGGCTACGATTCACTCCGTGCGGGAGATCCTCTCGGAGCTGGAACGCTGGCGCTCGCGTGGCGATCGGGTCGCGATGGCGCGGGTCGTTGCGACGCGCCGGTCCGCCCCACGCCCGGTCGGCTCGAAGCTGATCGTCTCCGACCAGGGTGAGCTCGCAGGCTCGGTGTCGGGCGGCTGCGTCGAGAACGAGGTCGTCGAGGCTGCGCGTGAGGTGCTCGCCGGAGGACAGCCGCGTCTGCTGACCTATGGGATCTCGGACGACCTCGCGCTGAGCGTCGGGCTTCCCTGCGGCGGCGAGATCGACGTGTGGGTGAGCGAGCCGGGGCCGGAGCTCCTGCAGGAGCTCGCTGCGGTCACGCGCGAGGAGCGGCGCGCCGTCTCCCTCGTGGACCTCGAGGCCGGGACGGAACGTCTCGTCCGCGACGGCGAGGAGGGGAGCGCCGACGAGCTGATCCGCGGCGGGCACAGCAAGGTGGTCGAGCTCGAGGGCACGCGCTACTTCGCCGACGTGTTCGGACCGCCGCCCCGCCTCTTCATCTACGGCGCGGTCGACACGGCCGACGCCCTGTGCGCAGCTGCCAAGGGCCTCGGCTGGCACACGATCGTCGCGGACGCACGCGCGCGGTTCGCGACCAAGCAGCGCCTTCCACACGCGGACGAGATTCTCGTCGCCTGGCCCGAGGACGCACTTGCTCGAGCTCAGCCCGATCATGCGACTGCGCTCGTCGTCCTGACGCACGACGACAAGTTCGACGTGCCCATGCTCGTCGGCGCGCTCCAGTCGGATGCGTTCTACGTCGGCGCGCTCGGGTCACGCCGGAACCAGGAGCGACGCCGCGAGCGGCTTCACGAGGCCGGCGTCGACGAGGCGAGCCTAGAGCGGATCAGCGGTCCGGCGGGCCTCGACATCGGCGCGCACAGCCCGGCGGAGACTGCGATCTCGATGCTGGCGGAGATCATGGCCGTCCGAGCAGGCCGTGACGGCGGCAGGCTCAAGGAGTCGAGCGGCCGGATCCACGCCGAAGTCGGGTAGCCGGAGCTAAAGCCGCAATTCGTCGGTCTGGAAGATCCTCATCGGGAGGCCGGCCAGCGGCTTGCCGCCGTTGGGCGTGACGAGCCACGTGTCCTGCATGTAGAGGCAGTCCTGGCCGTTCTCGGCGATGACGTGTGGATGCATGGAGAAGACCATGTTCTGGTGGAGCTCCGTGTCCACCCCCTCGCCGATCTTCGGGTGTTCGATCATCGTCATGCCGATCGAATGGCCGGTCACGTGACCGAGCTGATAAGCGCGGTCGGAGAAGCCCTTGGACACTGCGTGGTGAACGTCGTGCGCGGTCGCGCCGGGACGCAGCGCCGTCTTGGCGGCTTCGAAGTATTCCTCATACGCCTCGAGCATCCGCGAGACCTCGGCGTTGGGTTCCCCGATCGCGCGCGACACCTCCACCCAGTGACCGCCAGGGCCGGCGATCTCCAGCGACGGGATGCAGAAATCCCTGAGCACGGTGTCGGCGCGCGCGATCGCGAACTCGGCCCCGACCAGCACCATGTTCATGGTCAGCCTGCCGCAGCCTTCCTCGACGAAGAGCCGTTCAGCCGGCGCAAGCACCTCAGCGGCACTCCGCCCCGGCTCATAGGCCTCGACGAAAGCCCAGAAGCCATCCCTGTTGATGCGCACCGACTCACGAACCGAGGCGAGCTCCTCCTCGCTCTTCACGGCGCGCGCGAGATCGAACTCGACGTCGAACGGGATCAACCCGACCTTCAGGTGCGTGCCCTCGAAGTCACGCACGGCCATGACGTAGTCCATCCCGTAGACCCCGACCCGCTGAGCCGCGCAGCGGTCACCGATGTACTTTCCGGGACGCTCGACGAAGACCTGGTCCTCGATCCAAGACTTCCCGTGCTCGCCGACGTACCTCGCTTCCGCCGGGAAGATGATCGTCGGTTCGCCCTCGCGCGGGAGTAGCACGTAGGCGTAGCGATGGACGATCACGAACCCCGACATGTACGCGACGGCTCCCTCGAAGCCCGTGTACTCCGAGCCGCACACGAGCAGGTAGTCGAGTTGCTGCTCGTCCATCGCCTCGCGGACGAGCCGGTACCGGCGCTCGATCTCCTCGCGGCTCACCATGATCGCTCCAACCCTTTCACGAGCGACCAGATCGCGCGATTCAGCGGCGTCGGAATCTGGAGCTCGTCCCCGAAGCGGACGATGCCGCCGTTCAGATAGTCGATCTCCGTCGGGCGACGCGACTCGACATCCTGGAGCATCGATGCCTTGTGGTCGTAGGCAACCTCCGGCTTGGCGGCGTGGTCGATCAGTTCCTCCGGATCGGCGTCGAGCTCGATCTGCTGGGCCGCGGCAACGGCTTTGCCCTCGTCGACGAGGCCGGTGACGAGTCGCCGCAACGCCGGGTCCTCGCAGACGCGCCCGTGGGTCAGGCCCGTCAGTGCGCCGATGGGATTCGTCGCCGAGTTGAAGATCACCTTGCGCCACTGCGGCCCGCGAGCGTCGGAGACGGCTTGCGTCGGCATCCCAGCACGCGTGCACGCGTCCGCGAGCCGTTCGATCCCCACGGACGGCGCCGGACGAGGCTCGAACGGCCCGAAGGTCGTGTCGCCCTTCACGTCCCACTGCACTCGGCCCGGGCCGAGCAGCTTGCCCGCCGGAAACGTCGTGCCGCGGATCACGCGTCCCACGTGCTTTGCCAGCTCCTCTTCGTTCCCGAGCCCGTTCTGGACGGTCGCCACCGAGCCGCTCCGGAAGGCCGCGGCCGTGGCCTCGATCGCCGACGACGTGTGCATCGCCTTCGTCGCGACGATGCCGAAGTCGCACTCGGGAAGCTCGGCCGCGTCGGTGGTGGCGCTCAGCCGGCCGAGCACCTCGCCTGCTCCGGTCAGCTGAAGTCCGTGCTCGTTGATCGCGTCGACGTGCTCCTTCGCCAGGTCGTAGGCCCAGACCTCGACGTCCTCCAGCTGTGCGAGGTTGGCCGCGAAGAGCGATCCGACCGCCCCGCAACCGACGACGCAGATCCTCACGTGTACGACGCCTCTCTGGCCTTGACGAGCCTGTAGAGCGCGGTGTGCAGCGGTGCCGGCACGCCGCGGCGCTCTGCCTCACGAACGAGAGCTCCGTTGATGAGCTCGACCTCGGTCGGCCGTCGCGCCTGCACGTCCTCGAGCATCGAGGGATAGTGGGCGCTGCCGCGTCTCGTCGCGAGAACGTTCATCTCCCAGGGATCGTCGTGCAGTTCGACGCCGGACGCCCCGGCAATGCGCTTGCCCTCGTCGACCAGGTCATGAACGAGGTGCCCCAGGTCGGAGGCCTCCGCTTCGGCTGCGAAGTGAGCGTCGTGTGGGAGCGCCGTCAGCGCGGAGACGCCGTTCACCGTCGCGTTGAAGATCAGCTTCGACCACTGGGCGGGTCTGAGGTCTGGCAGTGCTTCGGCCCGGAGTCCGGAGTCGACGAGCAGCGCCGCGATCTCCTGGACACGTGCAAAGGGCGTGTCGCCGTACGGGCCGAGCCAGGTGGCCGTGTCGAGGATGTACTCGACGTGGGTGTCGGAGTGTTTCGTCCCGCTCATGAAGGTCACCGCGGAGACGAGCGGCCAGTCGCCGTGGCGGCGAACCACCTCCTCTGCGCCGAGGCCGTTCTGCACCGTCATGATCGTCGCGCTGGGCGGGACTCCCTCGAGCGCCACTGCAGCAGACTCGAGCCCGGTCGCCTTGGTTGCGACGATGCCGAGATCGAAGCCCGGGAGATCGCGTGCAGCCGTTGCCGCAGTCACGCGTGCGGTGAAGGCATGCCGGCCGGTGACCCGCAGGCCGTGCTCGTTCAGCGCGCGCGCGTGGTCGTCTCGGCGCGTGAGCACGGCAACCTCGGTGACCTGTGCGAGATGCGCGGCGAACAGGCTGCCGATCGCACCGGCGCCGACGACACAGACCTTCACGCTCAAACCGGTTGTGGAGCCAGCTTCTCCCGCAGGTAGCGCAGGTACGGCTTCGCGTCGATCTTACTGCCGGTGACACGCTCGACGGTCTCCTGGGGAGTGAACTTCCGACCCAGCACGTAGAGATGCTGCGTCAGCCATTCGCGCAGCGCGTCGAACTCGCCACGTTCGAAGCTCTGGTCGAGATCCGCGAGGTCTTCCTTCAGACGCTCCCAGATCTGGACGGAGATCACGTTCCCGAGGGAATACGTCGGGAAATAGCCGAAGCTCCCACCCGCCCAGTGCATGTCCTGCAGGACGCCTCGCGCGTCATCCGGAACCTCGATCCCGAGATACTCGGACATCCTCTCGTTCCACGCCTGCGGAAGGCCCTCGACTGGCACGCGGCCGTCGATCAGCTCCTGCTCGAGCTCGAACCGCAAAATGATGTGCATGTTGTACGTCGCCTCGTCGGCGTCGATCCGAATCAGCGACGGGTGTACCTTGTTGATCGCGCGGTAGAAGTGTTCTTCGTCCACCGATCGCAGCTGCGGGAACGACTCCTGCAGTCGCGGATAGAAAAAGCGCCAGAAGGGCCGGCTGCGGCCGACGAGGTTCTCCCAGGTACGGCTTTGCGACTCGTGCACCCCGAGCGAAACGCCGCTACCGAGAGGGGTCCGCGCGAGGCCGCCGTCGACCCCGCGCTCGTAGATCCCGTGCCCGAACTCATGCATCGTCGCGAACAGTGAGGTGAGGTCGTCCGGCCGGAAGTTCGTGGTCAGCCTGATGTCCGCGTGACCGGGCGTCGCCTGGAACGGATGAGACGTCTGGTCGAGGCGCCATTCCTCGTCCGTGTAGCCGAACCGGCGCAGGATCTGCAGCCCGAACTCCCGCTGATCTTTCTGGGCGAAGCCCTGCTGCAGGAACGAGTCGTCGACTTCTCCGGCCGCGCCGATCTCCGCGATGAGCGGAACGAGCTCCTCCTTCAGCTGCTCGAAAATCGCCCGCACCTCGGCGGTCTTCATGTCCGGCTCGTAGTAGTCGAGCAGGACGTCGTAGGTCTCGTCAGCCGGATCGAAGCACGCGACGTAGCGGCGCTTGAGGTCGAGGTGCTTCTCGAGGTGAGGTCGGAGGAGCTCGAAGTTCGACTGCTCCTTCGCGGGCCCCCACGCTGCCAGCGCCAGTGCGGCGGTCCTGGACATCTCGCCGACGAGCTCCGGTGGGACCCGGGTGGCCTTCTCGTAGTCCCGCCGCGTGACGCGGATGAGACTGGCCTCGAAGGAGTCGTACTCGGAGCTCTCCTCCAGCCCACGGAGATCCTCGAGCAGCTCGCCGATGTCGGCCGCCACGAAGCGCTCCTGGGTGAGGCGGCTGAGGGTGGCGAGCGACTCGGCCCGTGACGAGGAGCCGCCGGGCGGCATCATTACGCGCTGGTCCCAGAAGAGCAACGTCGACGCCTTTGAGAGGTCCGTGACCTCGGCGAGCCTGACCTTCAGCTGCTCGAGCTTCCCGTCCTGCGTCATGCCCCGAACATTGACGATTGTTGCGCCTCCCTGCTCCGGCATCCGGCTTCACCCTCAGTGAGTCGCTGCACGTGCCCTCCTCCTCGTCAACGACCGCAAGGACTCGTCGAGCTCGCGCCGCCCGAGGATGCCCTCCCGCCGGAAGTACATGACCACGAGGATCATCAGCACGAGCGCGAACTGTGTCAGCCCCGTCAGGCGGTGCAGCTTGAGGATGCCGAGATCCAGGCTCCGGTCCTCGTAGTTCCGAAGCCCTTCCTGCACCAGCGTCACGAGCGCCGCTCCGATCACCGCTCCTCCGACGGTGCGCGTGCCTCCGACGATGAACATGACGATGAGTGCAAAGGTCGGCTCGAGGAAGAAGTTCGCCGGGGTGACGGTCGTGATCCACCAGCCGAAGAGCGCCCCGCCCGCGCCCGCGAGCATGCCGCTGAGGATCCAGGCGCGAGCGCGGTACTGGCGTACTGCCACCCCGACCGAGGCAGCGGAGAACGCGTCCTCGCGGCTGGCCTGGAGCAGCAGTCCGGTGCGCGAGTCCTTGAAGAGCCTCGCGATCACCACCGCAATGACCGCCATGACGAGAGTGTGGGTGACGGTCGCATAGCTCGGCAGTGGATAGAGCCCGGCGGCGCCGCGCGTGACCTGGGTCCACGCCGTGAAGACGATGTCGGCGATCAACAGCAGCGCGAGGATCGCGATCACCGCGCTGGCGCCGTCAAGGCGGAGGATGGCGAGACTGCTCACCGCGGCGACCACTCCGGCCGCTGCGGCAGCCGCGAGGAGCGCGGGCAGCCAACTCCAGTGCGGCGAGACGAGGAAGTGTGGAAGGCCCGCGAACGTGCTCTTCAGCGCCGGATCGATCGTCAGGAGCCCGGCAAGATACGCGCCGGTACCGACGAACGCCATGGTGCCGAATGAAAGGATTCCCGAGTTCCCGGAGAACATCTGCAAGGCGACGACGAGGATCACGTTGATAAAGAAGTGCGTGAACTTGCTCTGGTCGCCGCCCTCGATCCACGCCCAGACGGCGATCAGGACTAGCCCGCCGACGAGCGGCCAGCTGCCCAGAACGGACTCCACGGCCCAGTAGCGCCAGACGCGGCTCATGTCATCGCCTCCGACCGGCCGACGAGGCCCTGCGGTCGCAGCAGGAGGATGCCGACAACGATCGCCAGCGCGAACGCCTGGCTGAACTGTGTGTACGTGCCGTGGAGGTTCGCGTCCAGCAGGCTGGTGGCGAGACCGAGAACGAACCCGCCGAGAACGGCGCCGTAGAGGTTGCCGAGACCGCCGAGAATGACGGCGATGAAGGCGTTGATCACCAGGGGCGTGCCCACCCCGGAGTCGACGCCGGGCGCGGAGGCGAAGAACAGCAGCGCCGCGACGCCGGCCAGCAGCCCGGAGAGCGCAAACGCCGTCACGACGACGACGTTCGCCCGAATGCCGAGGAGCCGCACCGCATTGAAGTCCTCGGCCGAGGCACGCATGGCGACACCGATCAGCGTTCGACGCAGGAACACCATGAGCAGGAGGACAGCGACGATCGTGACCGCAAACGTCACGACCTTCACCGCGGGCACAGCCACGCCTCCGATGTGCCAGACCGTGTCGGTCCAGTTCGGCACACCGATTCCCTGCGGTTCTGCAGAAACGAAGATCTGGAGCGCGACCTGGATGAAGAAGCTCACCGCGAAGGACGTGATCAGGAGGGTGGAGATGTTCGCGCCGCGTAACGGACGGAACGCGATCCGCTCCATGGCGATTGCCGCAAGCGTCGTCGCGACCAGCGTGAGCACGGCGACGGCCGGCCAAGGGACCCCGTGGTTGAAGAGCGTCCACATCGTGTAGCCGCCGATCGTCACCAGCTCGCCGTGGGCGAAGTTGATCAGGCCGAGAATCGAGAAGACCATCGCGAGGCCGAGGGCGAGCAGGGCGTATGTGGAACCGAGCGAGAGCCCGTTCACGAGCTCCTGAATCAGCTGCGTCATCTCAGGCGACTCCGAGATAGGCGGCCTGCACTTCGCTGGACCGGCGGAGCTCCTCCGGGAGGCCCGCGGCTGCAATCTCCCCGGTCCGAAGGAGGTACGCCCGATCGCAGAGGTCGAGTGCGTGGTGGACGTTCTGGTCGACGAGCAGCACGCTCAGCCCTTGCTCGTCACGAAGCTGGCGGATCAGCTCGTAGACGAGGCTGACGAGGATCGGTGCGAGGCCCAGGGTCGGTTCGTCCAGCAAGAGGAGTCGCGGCTTCGACATGAGTGACCGCGCGATGGCGAGCTGCTGTTGCTCACCGCCGGAAAGCAGTGCTGCCGGCAGCTTGAGCCGCTCCCGCAGGATCGGAAAGAGCGCCAGCAGGTCGCCGTAGTCGTTACGGCCGCGCCGCCCGCGGGTGGCGCCTCCGAGGAGGAGATTCTCCTCCACCGTCAAGGCGGAGAAGAGACGCCGGCCCTCGGGCGTGAGACTGATCCCGCGCCTTAGCACCCGCTCCGGTGAGAGCCGCGAGATGTCTTCGCCCTCGAACCGAATCTGGCCCTGCCGAGAGCGATGGAGCCCGGAGATGCAGGCCAACGTCGTGCTCTTGCCCGCTCCGTTGGCCCCGAGCAGCGCCACGATCTCCCCCGCCCCCACCTCGAGCGACACGTCCCGGACGGCCATCACGGCGCCGTAGCGAGCGGTCAGGCTCTCTACCTCCAAGAGGCCTCGGGGCCCTACCTGGGCCCCGAGGCTGTCGTTCTGACCTTCTCTTTGCAAGCTAGGGCGCCGGAACCTTCTTCGGAACGCTCTTGAGCACCTTGACGAACTTGCCGTTCCTGATCTGCAGGGCGGCGACGATGTTCGTCGGGTTGTGTTGGTTGTGGCCCTTGTAGCGGATCGCACCCAGCGCTCCGTGGACGATCATCCCGTTCGCGAGGGCCGCCTGGATCACCTTCCCATTCGTCGAGCCGGACTTGATCACCGCCGCCTCGAGCACCTTGATGGTGTCGTAGCCGAGCGCCGGATACGTGCCGTCCGGCGAGGCGCCGAACTTGCCTTTGAACTGGGCGTAGAAGCGAGCCGTCGGCGAGCCTCGGTCCGGATAGCCGAAGGTGGTGAAGCCGTAGCCGTTCACCGCGTCCTTTCCGGTGGTGAGGTTCAACTGCGTGTCCATACCGTCGGTTCCGAGGACCGGAAGATTCACGCCCGCACGGCGAAGATCACGCGCGAGGAAGTCGACGAACGGCGAGAACAGGCCGGTCATGATCGCCTGAGCGCCGTTCGACTCGTTCTTGATCTTGGTCGCGATGGCGGAATAGTCCTGCGGGAAGCCTGTCGCTCCGAACGGAATGTCGTCGCTGCCCACTATCTGGATGCCACGCGACGGCGCCGCCTTCCGGAAGTACTGCGCCATCAGATGGACGTAGAGCATTTGCGGCGCATCCAGGACGTAGACCTTCTTGAACTTCTGGAGCTTGGCGTAGTTCGCCAGCTGCGCGAGCTGCGCGTTTCCGGCCATCCCGACGGGCCAGTAGTTTCCGTACTTGCTCGCGACCGTCGGATCGGCATTGCACGGCGAAAGCATGAACTGACCGCGAGGATTCGCTACGGCGGCCATCGCCACCTGAAAGTCCGTGTTGCACGGCAGCATCAGCACGTTCACCTTCGCGTTCATGAGATCGCGCGCCACCTGTACCGATGTGTCGGCCCGGCTCTTCACGTCGCGCAACGTCAGCTTGATCCGCACCTTCCCGCCGATTCCGCCCTTGGCGTTGATCTGCTGCACGGCGAGCACGGCGCCGTTCGAGATCAGCGTGTCGTGCGCGGCGAGGAACCCAGTGAGGTTGTTGCCGTAGCCGACCGTGATCGTGCCCCTCTTCAGCGTCACCGCATGAGGCCCACTGCTGCCGAAGCCCGTGGCCGCGAAGACTCCAAGCGCGACCAAGGCGAGCGCGATCGCTCCCGCGGTCCTTCTCCTCCTCATTTCCCACTTCCTTTCGGGTCGACGTCACGCTCCTCTTCGCCGATGTACGCGGCGATGACCGCCGGATCGGAGCGCACCTCATCCGGCGTGCCGCGGCTGATCACTTTTCCCTCGCTGAGGACGTACACGGTGTCGCAGAGCCGCATGATCAGCCTCAGGTCGTGCTCCACGACGAGGATTCCACATTGGAGCTCGGATCGGATTTGCTCGATCGACCTTCCGAGCTCGTCGGACTCGGTCTCGTTCATCCCGGCAGCGGGCTCGTCGAGCAGCAGGAAGCGCGGCACTCCGGCGAGGGCTCGCGCCACCTCGATCCGGCGCTGGTCTCCGTACGAGAGGGTCGAGGCCCAACGATCGGCCAGATCGGCGACCCCGAGCTGCTCGAGCACTCCAGTGGCGTAGTCGCGCGAAGCTGCCCGACGGACCCGGCCGGCGCCGAGAGCCCCCACCTCCACGTTCTGCAGCGCGGTGAGCCCACCGAAGAGGCGAATGTTCTGGAAAGTCCGGACGACACCCGCGCGGGCGATGCGATGGCCGCCTCGTCGAGCGATGCTCTGCCCGTCCAGCAGAACACGGCCCGAGGTCGGCGCGAACACGCCGGAGATGCAGTTCAGGAGCGTGGTCTTGCCTGAGCCGTTCGGTCCGATCAGCCCGACGATCTGGCGCTCCGGGGCCTCGAGCGACACCCCTCGTAGAGCCTCGACACCGCCGAAGCGCTTGACGATGTCGACAGCCTCCAGAACTCCGGTGGCGACCTCCCTGCGGGCTGCCAGAGGGCTCACCAGGCGACTTTACGCCGTTTTGCGGGGACTTTCCAGAGAGTTGGCGAGCGCGCGGAACTCGTCGTCGGTGACGAGACCGCGCTTCGCCGCCCCGAGCTCCTTCACGCGCGCAAGCAAGTTCCGCTCAGCCTCGTCGTCGAGCTCGACCCCGAGCTCCTCTGCTTTGAGCCGGATCGAGTCGATGCCGCTCTTCTTCCCGAGAACGAGGCTGCGTTCTGCCGCGACGAGCTCGGACGCGTAAGGCTCGATCGCGGGCGGATCGTGGAACTGGCTCGCCACTGCTCCCGACTCGCGTCTGAAGAGGTTGTCGCCGACGAGCGGCTTGTACGGCTCGAGCGCGTAGCCGGACAGTTGTTGCAGCCGGTCGGAGAAGGCGCGCACCTTGTCGAGCCGAAGCGTCGTCTCGACGCCGTAGAGACCACGCAGCGCCAGAGCGATCTCGGGCAGGTTGGCATTTCCCGCGCGCTCGCCCATTCCGTTGACCGTCCCGTGGATCCACCGCGCACCTTCTCGCGCGGCGGCCAGTGCACTCGCCGTCGAAAGGCCGAAGTCGTTATGGCCGTGGAAATGCACCGGTACGTCCGGCCCGACCCACTCACGCGTCCGTCCGACCAGATCGGCAACCGCTTCGGGGGCCGCGATGCCGATCGTGTCGACGACCACAACCTCCTGGGCCCCAGCTTCGACCGCGGTCTTGTAGACCGTCTCGAAGTAGTCGAGGTCTGCACGCGACCCATCCACGCCGAAGAAGGCGACCCTGATGCCTTCCGCAACGCCGAAGGAGAGCGCATAGACGATCCGCTCGAGCATCGCCTCGCGGTCGACGCCCAGCGCATCGAGCTTGAGTTGCGAGATCGGCGACTCGATCACGCTGGCGCTGACGCCGAGCGCGACGAGCGCCTTCACGTCTGCCTCGACCGCGCGCGAGAACCCCCAGACCTCGGCGTCGAGCCCCGCGGCCAGGATCAGCTCGACCGCCCGGCGATCGTCCTCGGACACGCGCGGAAATCCCGCCTCGATGCGCTCGATGCCGAGCTCGTCGAGGCCTCGGGCCAGCTCGAGCTTGTCCTCGGGGCTGAAGACGACTCCGACGGTCTGCTCCCCGTCGCGGAGCGTCGTGTCGTAGAAGCCGACCTCAGCATCGAAGGCGTAGGGGTCGTTCAGTTCACCGGTCCAGAAAGCCATCAAGACCCCCGGGGGTCTGACCCCGAAGGGGTCTGACCCCGGCAGTTCGCCTCGCGTGACGCTCCAAAGGCCGGGGTCAGACCCCGGCCTGCGGCCGTTGTCAGACCCCTCATCGGAAGTCGTCCGGGTAGCTGGACAGTTTCTCCGGGCCGTCCCCGGTGATGAGGAAGTTGTCCTCGATCCGGAGGCCGCCGCCGCCCTCCCAGTACGCGCCCGGCTCGATCGCCAGCACCATGCCCTCCTCGATCGTCCCACCGCCGGCCTGGTGCGCGTACGGCGGCTCGTGGGCGCGTGCGCCGACGCCGTGCGCGATGGGATGCGTCGGCTGGTCGGGATATCCCGCTGCGGCTATGCCCTCGCGGATGAGCCGGTCGAGCTCGGCGAGGCTCGCGCCCGGACGGCAGTGGTCGAGTGCGCGTTCGTACACGCCGAGCAGCGCGTCGAGGAGCTCGTCGTAGCGTGCGTCGAGCTCTCCCGGGCAGACGTTCTTCGTGTGGTCGCACCAGTAGCCGTCGGCGCAGACCCAGATCTCGAACAGGGTCGGCTCGTGTTCCTGAACCGGCCGGTGGCCCGTCGCCGTGAACGTGCGGATCCCGGCACCCGACCAGACGAGAGAGAACCCGAGCGCCAACTCGACCTTCCCCTTCCAGCCTGTCCCGACCCCGTGCACAAAACCCTGCCAGAGCGCAGCTGCTTCGCTCTCCTTCAGGCCCGGACGCAGCTCTTGGGCGACGTACTCCATCGCGGCGGCAGCGATCTCGTTCGCGAGCCGCATCCGCTCGAGCTCCTGCTCGGTCTTGACGGCACGGGCACGATTGAGGAGGGGCGTTGCATCCGCGGCCCCCGGAAACGCGTCGAACCACGCTTTTGGGTACGTGGTCGGCTCGCCAACCATGCGGTCAGATGCCTGCGTCCCGAGGCTGAGCTCGAGCCCGATGCGTCCGAACTCCGCCGCAGTGTCACGCGCGACCTCGAGCGCGCGCAACGCCGGTGGGCGGGGATCGGTCGCGTCGTAGCCGGGGACGAGTCGCACATCGTCGGTCCACGCCGTCTCGTCCGCATCCTGCGCGGAGGGCTCGATCGTGATGAGAATGGGCGCCCCTCCGCGCGGGAAGACGGCGGCGTCGAAGCCCTTCATTCCCCAGAAGTTGGTCAGGTAAAGGACGTTGTCGGGCGCGCGAACGACGAGCGCATCCAAGTCTTCCTCCTCCATCAGCGTACGCACGCACGCGAGCTTCGGGTCGTCCCGGGGCCAGGTCACCACAACGCCCGCGGCGGCGCCGGCTCGCCATGCCCTTCCTGCCACGAGATGACCGGATTGCGCAGCACGCCGATGTTCTCGATCTCGGCCTCGATCACATCGCCGGGTTGGAGGTAGAGCGAAGCTGCGTCCTCGCTGAAACCGGCAACGCCGCTGACCGTTCCGGTCGACACGACATCGCCCGCCGAGTAGCCGAGCGCCGAGTAGTGGGCCAGGATCTCCGGGATCGTCACCGACATGTTGCCGCTGTCGGACTCCTGCCGCTTCTCGTCGTTCACCCGCAGTTCCATCCGCAGGTCATGCGGATTCCCGAGTTCATCGGGCGTCACGATCCAAGGCCCCAGCGGGCAGAAGGTGTCGATCGCCTTGCAGAAGGAGAAGACGCCCGATCGCATCTCGCGCCGCTGGATGTCGCGAGCCGTGATGTCGTTGAAGATCACGTAGCCGCCGATGTAGTCCTCCGCCTGCTCGGGGCCGAACCACTTGCCCGCTTTCGAGATCACGACCGCGAGCTCGAGCTCGTAGTCCAGCTCCTGCGTCAGGTGCTCGGGATAGATGATCGGCTCATCGGGGCCGATGATCGCGTCGACGTTCTGAAAGAACATGATCCAGGGCGCGATCTCGTGCGACCAGTCGACCCGCTTGGACTCCTCCTCGTGCTCGCGGAAGTTCCCGGCCGTGTGGAAGAACTTCTTCGGGACGATGGGAGCGCGCAGGTTGACGTCCCCCAGTGCCAGCTCCATGCCAGTCGCGTTCGCGCCCCGCTCGAAGTACTCCCTCATGGTCGCAACGTCAAGTTCGACAATCGTGTCGTCCTCGAGGCGCCCGACCTTGCCGTCGTCGAAGGTCACCAGCTTCACCTTGACGCCTCCAACTTCTGGGGTCTGACCCCTTCGGGGTTAGACCCCTGCCTTTCGGTTGGAACGCTCACGCGACCTCGCAGATTCGCTGCGCGACGCGCGCGTAGACGTCCGCGATCTTCACCAGGCCTTCGATGTCGAGGTTCTCGCCGAGCACCGGATCGGGCAGCCCGCTCGAGGTGCCGTAGTTGACGCTCTCGATGCCATACCGAGTCAGGGCCGACGCGTCGGAGAACCAGCGCACCGTGTCGCGCTCGGGCTTCGCGCCGAACACCTCCGCGTGCGCCTCGTCGATCGCAGCCACGAGCGGATGGTCCTCGGCGATCTCCGAGCCGGGAGCGGTCACGTAGACCTCCCACTCGATCCCATGCTCGGGAAAGCGGTCGCGCAGTCGCCGCACGAAGTCACCTAGAGCCGCTCGCGCCTCTGCCATCGGCATCGTCGGCGGCACGCGGAAGTCCACGAACAGGTCGGTTCGATGAGGCGTCCTGGACACGCGCCAGGCAAAGCCGCCGTTGATCGCACCGATGTTCACGATCCCGGGCTTCCCGGCATAGGACGTCCGTTCCTCCCACTCGGGCGCAAAGGCAAGTACCGCGTCGAGTACGTCGCGCATCCGCACGACCGAGGTCTCGTCGCGGCGACCGGCGCTGAAGGCGGTGTGGATGAACGGCCCGCTGGTCGAGATCCGCATCCAGAGCGAGCCGTAGTGCCCGAGGACGATCTTCTGCTCGGTCGGCTCGCCGAGGATGCACATGTCGGTCACGCCGCCGTGCGACACGAAGAAGCGCGAGCCCGACGCGTAGCCGCGGTACTCGCGGCCGACGAAGTCCGGGTGCCACTGGGTCTTCTCGATCTCGCCCGAGACGCAGGCGATCATCACGTCGCCGCGCAGCCGGACTCCTGCCTCACGCAGCGCGCGTACGGCCTCCATGTAGCAGGCGAGCGCGCCCTTCATGTTCGAGATGCCGAGCCCGTAGACGCGGCCGTCCTGGACGAACCCGCCCGGCTGGAAGCCGCGTATCCCGACTAGCCACGGCTCTCGGCCCGAGTAGGACGTGTCCATATGGCCGTTGAACATCAGCGACTTGCCGCCGCCTGCGCCCTCGAGCAGGCCGACGACGTTGGGCCGGCCGTCTTCGACCTCCTGCCACTGCACGTGGAGGCCGATGTCCGTCAGTTCGTTGCGCACGCGCTCGCCCACGGCCTGTTCGTCACCGGTCGGGCTTGGCACTGACACGAGGTCGACGGCGAGCGCGACGAGCCGGTCGGCGTCGATCTCAACGGAAATGCGGCAGCACCTCGCTCCCGAACAGTTGGATCTGGTCGTGTCGGCGGTCCCCCCAGAGCTCGAGCATCACGTGCGTGCAGCCTGCCGCTCGGTACTCCTCGATCGCAGCGATGCAATCGGCGGGCGTACCCGCGACCGGCTTGCACTTGTCGAGGATCTCATCTGTCACCTTCGCCTTCGCGGCGAGCCGACCGCCCTGCTCCATCGCCTCCGCGATGGGACGAATCTCGTCCTGTTCGAGACCGGCGAGCTCGAGCAGGGTGTCGGCGGCGCCCTTGATGTTCTGGACCTTGTTGGCGAGGTACATGCCCGCGATCTCGCGCGCCCCGTCGCGTCCCGCGTCGCGATCGGATGGATGAATCGAGGCGACGATCGTGCAGCCGATGTCGATGTCGGCGCCGACGTTCTCGCGTGTGTAGCGGACGAAGGCCGGAGTTGTGATCGACGGCGTG
>JBKOWS010000136.1:0-10603 GCA_046724565.1 Actinomycetota bacterium
GCCAGAGCTCGCCGTTGACATAGACGAGCCCGTTGCCGCGGACCTCGCCGATCGAGCCCGCGATCAGCTGCGGGCCGACCTCGACGGGTTTGTGGCGCACCTGCCACGCCTTGCCGACGGCGAATGCCCACACGGCGCCGAGGACGACGGCCACGCTGATCACGAGCGGTTTGGAGGTGTGGTACGGCGCCGGCGCGTTCTGGAAGAGGATGACGGAGCCGATCGCGAGGCAGATGAGCCCGGCTACGGTGAGCGCGCCGTGACTCGTCACGTGCAGGTCGGCGACGAGCAGGCCGACGCCGAGGAGCAGGAGCGCCAGTCCGGCCCAGCTGATCGGCAGCACGGAGAAGCCGAACAGTGCGGTGACGAGAGCGACCGCCCCGAGCGCGCCGGGAAGAACGACACCGGGATGGAAGATCTCGTAGCCGATGCCGGCGAGGCCGGCGAGGAAGAGCAACGGCAGGATGTTCGGGTCGAGCAGCGTGTTGAGCAAGCGCTGGAAGAAGCTCATGTGCACGTCGTGAATCTGGGCGCCGGCCAGGTGCAGGACGTAGCCGCGCGGCTTCGTCTTGACGCCGTCGGAGTGCTCGAGCAGCGCGGGCACCGAAGGCTCGATCGAGTCGATCACGTTCATCTGCAGTGCCTCGGTCGCGGTGGCGTTGGTGGCAACCCGGACTGCACGGTCGGCCCACTTCGCGTTTCGCCCGTGGCTCTGCGCCAGCGCCCGCAGCGAGGCGGCCTCGTGGTTGATGAGCTTCCGCCTGAGGTCCTTGCCGATGTTCTGTCCACCCGAGTCGATCGGGGTCGAGGAGCCGATGTTCGTCTCGGGCGCCATCGACAGGTAGTCGGCAGCTTCTGCGATCCACACACCGGCGGAGCCTGCGAACGAGCCGTTGGGTCCGACCCAGACGAGGACGGGGAGCTTCGCGCTCAACTCGCAGAGCACGATCTTGTCCTTCGATTCGAGAAGCCCTCCTGGAGTGTTCAAGACAATGACGGCGGCCTTGTAACCGTCCTTCGGCGCACGGCTCAGCTGGTGGCAGAGGTAGTTCTGCGTGACCGGGTTGACATCCGCGTCGAAGTGAATCGCTAGCACCTTCGGTGCCGCCGCCTGTGCCGGTGAAGCAAGCGCCAGGAACACTCCGAGGAGCAAAAGTCCCCGCAAAAAGGCCCTCTTCAACTCGTAAGGATTCTATCAGGGAGGTGCTCGCACCCTTGAGGACGAAAGGGCGTGCAGGCACCCTTGGTCGGGGTCGCCGCCGTCATGAGGATCCTGATTGCCGTCGCGTTCGTCTTTTTCGCCGCGCCTGCGGCGGCGTTTGCGGGCACAACACTGACCATGCGTGAGGTGCCGCTGCACGGCGAGCGGACGTTGGTTTCCGCTTCCGCGCCGCGGGAGTTCGACATGGTCGGCCTGCACTGGCGAGGCTCGGGCTCGGTGCAGTTCCACACGCGCTCACTGTCCGGCAAGTGGAGTGCCTGGCGTGTGGCCGCGCCGGAAGGTGAGGATCTTCCGGACCTCGGCAGCGCTGAGACCGTGGCCACACGCGGTTGGCGGCTCGGGAACCCGTACTGGACCGGACCGTCGAACCGCATTGCCTACCGGCTGCACGGGCAGGTTCTCCGTCTGCGTGCGTACTTCGTCCACAGTCCTGACGTCCGCCTACCTCTACGCCGTGTCTCGATGGCGGGCTCGCCGCCGCTTCTCTCCAGGTCGACCTGGGGAGCCAACGAGGCGATCAGGCGAGCTTCGCCGAGCTACGCGCCGAGCGTGCAGTTCGCGCTCGTCCATCACACCGCAGGCACGAATTCCTACACCCGCTCTCAGTCGGCGGCGATCGTGCGCGGCATCGAGATCTACCACGTGCAGGGGAACGGCTGGAACGACATCGGTTACAACTTTCTCGTCGACAAGTACGGCCAGATCTTCGAGGGTCGGTACGGCGGTGTCGACAAGAACGTGATCGGTGCGCATGCGGAGGGCTTCAACACCGGGTCGGTCGGCGTCGCGATGCTCGGAACGTACGGATCGGCGGTTCCGCCCGCTGTGGCGCGGAACGCACTCGCGAACCTCCTGGCCTGGCGGCTCGATCTCGCACACGTCGACCCGAAGTCGACGCTGATGTGGACCTCGGGAGGGAACGCGAAGTACGCAGCCGGCGTGCCTGTGCCATTGCGCGCCGTCTCGGGACACCGCGACACGGGCTTCACCTCATGCCCCGGCGCTGCGCTCTACGCAGAGCTCGGCGCGATTGCGCAAAGGGCCTCCTCGGTCGGTCTGCCCAAGCTCTACGCACCGGCTGTTCGCGGGACACTGGGAGGCGGCCAGGTCCGCTTCCAGGCGCGCTTGAGCCAGTCGCTTCCCTGGGCCGTGACCGTGGCCGACTCAACGGGCACGCCCGCCGCGACCGGGACCGGGACGAGTCAGGTCGTGGATTGGACCTGGGACGCCTCGACTGCCGCACCGGGGCTGTACTCGTGGACGATCTCGGCCGGCGACGCGGTGCGTCCTGCGACGGGGACTATTGGCGCGAAACCCGTCGCCCTCGCGCTGACCTCGGCGAGAGCGTCGCCTCGAACGATCACGCCCAACGGCGACGGTCAGACGGACTCCACCCAGATCACCTATACGCTGACCGCGCCCGCCACGGTGACCGCAACGCTGCGCGGGCCAGACGGGACGGACCTTTCCGTCTTGTTCTCGCAGCCGCTCCGGCCGGGCAAGCAGTCGTTCCGCTTTGCCGCCGCGGGTGTAGCGGACGGGCGCTACGAGATCGTGCTGAGTGCGACGGACGGGAAGCAGACAGTGACCTCGGTCGTCCCCGTTTTCGTCGATCGGACCGTTCGCCTCTTTGCTGCGGCCCCTGCCGCCTTCTCTCCCAACGGCGACGGCGTTGCCGATGAGCTCGACTTCAGCTTCGAGCTCACGCGTGCGGCATCGATTCGTCTGGACATCGCGCAGGCTGGAAAGACCATCGCATCCGTGTACTCCGCCGATCTGCAGCCCGGCCCGCAGTCGGTGACGTGGAACGGAGCGGGTGCGAAGGACGGCAAGTATGCCGGCGTGCTCACGGCCACGAACGATGTTGGCACCGTCGTGCACACCGTGCTGTTCCGCATCGACCGCGTTCCGCCGCGGTTGCGCGTGATCTCGTTCACGCGGCTGCGCTTCCGTGTCAGCGAGCCGGCGACGATTCGTCTGACACTGAACGGCAGGGTCGTGACGAAAACGGTGCACGCGGGAGTCTTTTCGTTCCCTGGCGGACCTGTGCGCAGCGTACGCATCGTGGCGCGCGACGCAGCTGGAAACGTCAGCCGGACGCTCCGGTATCCGTGACCCACGCGTCGTAAGCGTTCTCGAGCCGAACCAGGATCTCGGCAAGGAGCAGGGCACGGTCGACCGGCGCTCCGAGCTCGAGCCGAAGGGACGTCGGCTCGGTTCGGGCGTCCTCTGGGAGCTCGTCTTCGGTCTGGTTGACGTTCACTCCGATCCCGAGAACGACCCTGCCCTCGCTCGACTCGGCCAGGATGCCGGCGACTTTCCGCCCGCCGACGAGGACGTCGTTGGGAAACTCGATCACCGCCTCGATTCCCGTCACCTCCGCGATCGCTTCGGCGACCGCGCCGCCGGCGACGAGCGAGAGCTCGGGAAGCCGTGCTGTCTCGACCCGGGGTAGGAGGAGCACCGAGACCAGCACGCTCGTCCGCGCGGGCGCGTGCCAGCTTCGACCCAACCGGCCGCGGCCTTCGGTCTGTTCCTCGGCGACCGCGATCGTCCCCTCGGCGGTCGCGCCGCGGAGGAGGCGCTGCGTCGACGGGAGCACCTCCTCGTACAGGTAGTCGCGCCCGAAACGGCCGCGGAGCAGCGGTTTCACTGCGTCGGGGGCGACCGAATCCGCCACGCTCCTAGACTAGAGCGCAGAGATGCAACTGCCAGGTGGCCGCCGCCGTCCAATCCAGCAGTCCTTCCGTCCGGAAGGGCCACTCGACTATGCGCGGCTGAGCGATCCGATTCTGGTGAAACGAGCAAAGGACGGCGACGGGCGAGCGCTCGCGGCGCTCTGCGAGCGTCACGCGCCCCGGGTGGAGAAGCTTGCGCGACACCTTCTGCGCGATCCGGAAGACGCGCGGGACGCCGCCCAGGACGCTCTCACCAAGCTCTGTACGCGGATCGGCCAGTTTCGCGGCGAGTCCCAAGTCGCCACGTGGCTGCACCGCCTGACGGTCAATGCCTGCAGTGACGTTGCGAAACGGCAGGGCACGCGGGCGTGCGAGTCGCTGGTCGAGGACCGGCGCGCGTCGACCGAGGCCGACCCGGTGAGCGAGGCAGACCGAGCGGAGCTTCGCGGCGAGCTGAACCGCTGCCTCGGCGAGATCCCGCCGGATCAGGCACGTGTCGTCGTGTTGAAGGATGCGATCGGGCTGTCGTTCGAGGAGATCTCCGCCGCGTCCGGCATGCCGGTCGGCACGGCCAAGTGTTACGCGCACCGAGGCAGGAGCAACCTGCGGGACAGGCTCTCGGACGTCGCATGACCGCCGCTCGCCCACGGCTCGCTCGCGTGAGGGAAACCATGTTTCCCTCACGAACTCCCTTCTTCAGGGATCGCCTCGGCCTCCGCGCCGCTGAGATCGCCGCGAGCGCCGAGGAGAAAGGAAGGGGAAACCTCCCGGTTTCCCTCCTCGGCCCTTCCGCACGTCACGAGCCAAAGATCGGCTCGTGACTGTTACCACTCCCTTCGGGCGGGAGGCGATCGAGGAGATCCTTCCCCACCGCGAGCCCTTTTTGCTCATCGACGAAGTGCTCGAGCTTCGGCCTGGCGAGGGAGCAGTCGCCCGGAAGACCGTGCGCGAGGACGAGTGGTACCTCCGCGGGCACTTCCCGGGCCGACCGGTGATGCCCGGGGTCCTGATCGTGGAGGCGCTCGCACAGACCGGGGCGGTCGCCGTGTTGAGCGAGCAGGAGAACCGCGGCCGGCTCGCCTTGTTCGCCGGGATCGACGAGTGCCGCTTCAAGCGCATGGTCGAACCGGGTGACGTACTCGACCTCCGCTGCGAGCTCGAGCGCGTTCGCGGCCCAGTCGGCCGCGGCAAGGCCGAGGCTCGGGTCGACGGCGACCTGGCGTGCCGGGCAACCCTCACGTTCGCCGTAGAGAGATAAGAGATGCTCGGAAAGACGAGCGGTCCTCCGATTTCAATCACCGGTATCGGTGCCTATGCGCCGGACCGCGTCCTCACCAACGACGAGCTGTCGACGATCGTCGACACCTCCGACGAATGGATCATGGAGCGGACCGGGATCCGCGAACGGCGGATCGCTGCGCCCGAGCAGGCGCTCACGGATCTGGCGTTGCCCGCCGCGCGCGCGGCGCTCGAGCAGGCGGGCGTGCAGGCGGCTGAGGTCGACCTCCTGCTCTGCGCGACGGTGACGCCCGACATGATGTTCCCGACCTCGAGCGCGCTCCTCGCAGACATACTCGATGCGCGCGACGCCGCCGCGTATGACCTGCTCGCCGGGTGCACTGGCTTCATGTACGCGCTGGCACAAGCGTACGGAATGATCGCCGCGGGCCTGGCCGAGACGGCGCTGGTCGTCGGCGGGGATGTCCTGTCACGCATCCTCGACTGGACCGACCGCTCCACGCTCGTGCTCTTCGGCGACGGCGCGGGTGCGGTCGTGCTCCAGAAGGTCGAGAACCCAGGCTTCCTCGGCTTCGAGCTCGGGGCTGACGGCGGGGGCGGCATCCACCTTTCGCTTCCCGGCAGCGGCTCCCGGCGCATGGAGGATGCGACGGGCAACGGGTACGTACACATGAACGGACGGGAGGTCTTCAAATTCGCGACCAGGGTGCTCGTCTCCTCGGCCCAGGCCGTCCTCGATCGCTGCGCTGTCTCCGTGGACGACATCGACGTCTACATTCCCCACCAGGCCAACGTGAGGATCATGGACCACGCGGCGCAGAAGCTCGGCATACCGCGGGATCGCATGGTGGTTAACGTTGACCGTTACGGCAATACGTCTTCCGGTTCGATTCCGCTCGCCCTGGTGGACGCGCAGGGCCAAGGCAGGCTCAGGGAAGGAGATCTGGTGTTGATGACGGGCATGGGAGCGGGGCTGACGTGGGGCTCGGCACTGATGGAGTGGACCGGATGAAGACCGGACTGGTCGCTTTCTGCTTCCCGGGCCAGGGATCGCTCGAGGTCGGCATGGGCCGGGACATGGCCGAGGCAGTGCCGGAAGCGCTGGACGTCTTCGAGCGGAGCAGCATCGCCGCCGGGCTCGATCTCCAGCGGCTCTGCTTCGAAGCATCCGAGGAGGAGCTGGTCGAGACGGAGGTGCAACAGCCTGCGCTGGTCGCGACCAGCCTCGCCGTTTTGGCTGCGGTTCGCGCCCGTGGCATCAAGCCCGACTTCGTCGTCGGCCATTCGGTCGGTGAGTTTGCGGCACTCGCCGCGTCGGGGGCGTTGAAGGTCGAGGAGGCGGTGGCGCTCGTGCGGGTGCGCGGACTCGCGATGGCGGAAGCAGCTCGGAGGAATCCCGGCTCTATGGCAGCCATCCTCGGACTCGACGACGAGGTCGTCGAGCGCATCTGCCGTCGCATCCTCAACGTGTGGCCGGCGAACTACAACTGCCCGGGTCAGATCGTCGTTTCCGGCGAGAATCCGGCGGTGGACGAAGCCTGCGCCACTGCTGAGGAGGAGGGCGCACGCCGCGCCGTTCGACTGCGGGTCTCCGGTGCGTTCCACAGCCCCCTCGTGGCGCGCGCCGCCGATCGGTTGCGACCCGCGCTCGAGCGCGTGAAGTTCGCCGAGCCGAGCGCGCCGTTCATGTCCACGGTGACCGCGCGGATCGAGTCGGCGAAGCGGATGGGGCCCCTGCTCGTCGAGCAGCTCACCGCGCCGGTTCGTTTCACGCAGGCCGCGCAGGAACTGATCAAGGAAGGCGCTCACACCTTCGTGGAAATCGGCCCAGGCGACGTCCTCGGCGGGCTCGTGAAGCGCATCGACCGTGGCGTGAAGACGATCTCCGTCTCAACGCCGGAGGAGATCGACAAGCTCGAGGAGACTCTCGCCTCTGCCTGACGTGGCGTTCGCGTCGCTGGAAGGCAAGACCGCGCTCGTCACCGGCGGCTCGCGCGGAATCGGGCGGGCGATCGCTGTCGAGCTCGCGCGCGCGGGCGCCGAGGTCACGCTCAGCTACCGCTCGGGCAAGGGCGAGGCTGAGGACGTCGCGAACGAGGCGGGGTGCCGTGCGGTCGAGGCCGACGTCTCCGACCCAGAGCAGGCGAGGGCGCTGGTCGAGGCAGCGGGGGACATCGACGTGCTGGTGAACAACGCCGGGATCACTCGCGACGGGCTGCTGGCCCGCATGTCGGACGAGGACTGGCGCGTCGTGCTCGAGACGAATCTGCACGGCACGTTTCACACCTGCAGGGCTGCGGTCCGCGGGATGATGAAGCGCCGCGCCGGCTCGATCGTGAATGTCTCCAGCATCGTCGGCCTGCACGGAAACCCCGGCCAGACGAACTACTCGGCCTCCAAGGCGGGAATCATCGGTTTCACCAAGGCGCTCGCGCGGGAGCTCGGCAATCGCGGGGTCCGTGCAAATGTCGTGGCGCCCGGCTACATCGACACGCGTTTGACGCAAGTGATCGCGGACAACATGAAGGAGATCATGCTCGCCAACACGCCCCTCGGTCGTTTCGGGCGGCCGGAGGACGTCGCGGGGGCGGTACGGTTCCTTTGCTCGGACGACGCTGCGTTCATCACGGGCGAGGTCCTGTTGGTCGACGGGGGATTGGGAATGTAGTGAACGGCAACGGACATAGGCGAGTCGTGATCACGGGCGTCGGTGCCGTCACGCCGCTCGGCAACGACGCCGAGACGTCCTGGCAGAGGCTCGTCGCAGGCGAGTCGGGTGCGGGCCCGATCACGCAATTCGACTCGGATGGGTACTTCGTTAACTTCGCCTGCGAGGTGAAGGACTTCGACCCGTCGCAGTGGATCGAGCGCAAGCAGGCGAGGCGCATGGACCGGTTCGCGCAGCTCATCCTCGCGGCGGCGCGCCAGGCCGAAGCCGACTCGGGCCTCGACATCGCCGCCGACGCCGATCGCATCGGCGGATCGATCGCCACAGGGATCGGCGGGATCAAGTCCTTCCAGGATTGCTACGACACGCTGCTCGCGCGCGGGCCCGACCGAGTCAACCCGTTCGCGATCCCCTGCATCATCCCCAACATGGGAGCGGGCTGGGTCTCCATGGAGCTCGGCACGCGCGGCCCGCTCTCGTCGGAATGCACCGCGTGCGCCGCCTCGAACATGGCAATCGGCCAGGGTCTCGATGACATTCGGCTGGGCCGCGCCGACGTGATGCTGTGCGGCGGCACCGAATCTGCCATCAACCAGGTCGGGATCGCCGGGTTCGGCGCCATGCGCGCGCTTTCACGGCGGAACGACGACCCCAAGCGCGCGAGCCGTCCGTTCGACGCGGAGCGCGACGGGTTCGTCATGGGCGAGGCCGGCGCCGTCTTGATCCTGGAAGAGCTCGAACGAGCGCGGGCGCGCGGGGCCAAGATCTACGCCGAGGTTGTCGGTTACGGCCTGTCGTCTGACGCGAAGCACGTGACTGAACCGGATCCAACCGGCCGCAATCCGGCCCGCGCGATGACGATGGCCTTCGAGGATGCGGGCATCGATTCGAACGAGGTGGACTACATCAACGCGCACGGGACGTCGACACCGCTCGGCGACGCGGCCGAGACGCGAGTGATCAAGCTTGCACTCGGCGAGGAGAAGGCCCGCAAGACGCCGATCTCCTCGACCAAGGGAGCAACTGGCCACTGTCTTGGGGCGGGCGGCGCGGTGGAGGCGATCTTCACGACGCTCGCGATTCGCGACGGCAAGCTGCCGCCGACGATCAACTACGAGGTCGAGGATCCCGAGTGCGACCTGGACTACATCCCCAACGAGTCGCGTGACGCAGACGTGCGCGTCGGCGTGTCGAACTCGTTCGGCTTCGGCGGACACAACGCGTCGATTGTTCTGAAGCGCCTCGAGGAGTAGTCACGCTGTGGCGGAACGTTGGGCGACGTTCGACTGCTACGGAACGCTGATCGACTGGAACGGCGGAATCCACAAGGAGCTCGCCCGTGTGTTCGGTGAGGACAACGCCGATCAGCAGCTCGCGCGCTACCACGAGATCGAGCCGGAGCTGCAAGTCGGGGGCGAGCGCACCTACCGGGAGGTCATGACGGCTGCGATGGGCGAGCTGGGCGCACCGGTCGGTGAGGAGGCGGGCCTGGCCGCCGCGCTTCCGTCCTGGGAGCCGTTTCCCGAAGTGCCCGCAGCCCTCGCGGAAGCGCGCGCACAGGGCTGGAAGCTCGCCGTCCTCTCCAACTCGGACCGTGATCTCATCGAGGCCTCTCTGGCGCAGATCGGCGTTCCGTTCGAGCTTGCCGTGGTCGCCTCGGAGATCCGGTCCTACAAGCCGGCCCACGCTCACTGGCTGAGCTTCTTCGAGGAGGCAGGTGCCGCCCGCGCCCGGCACGTGCATGTGGCTCAGAGCCACTTTCACGACATCGTTCCGGCGAACGAGCTGGGGCTTCGCACGATCTGGATCAATCGCTACCGGGAACGTCACGAGCCTCGCCCCTCGCGTGAGCTCCCGAATCTGTCCGGCCTTGTCGACGCCCTTGACGAACTCGTCCCTGCCTGAAGGCTTCACCCTGCGTGAGGCGACGTTGGAGGACGTCGAGTCGGCAGCTGCCGTCCTGAAGGCGGAGGAAGAGGATTTTCGTGGACGGTCTGACTGGGGCGTCGAAGAGACCGCTCATATTTGGCGGTTGGCAAATCTCGGCGCGAGCGGGCTGGTCGAGGCGTCGTCCGAGGGCACCACGGCAGCGGTCGTCTTCGCGATGGACCGCGGTGGGAATCGTGACGCGTGGGTGACCGTGCATCCAGCCTTCACCGGTCGAGGCCTGGCGGCGGCGCTGCTGCCGCAGGTCGAAGAGCGCGCTCGCTCGGCGGGAATGCAGAAGTTGAAGATGGGTGCGTTCGTGGAGAACGACGAAGCGCGCAGGCTCTTCGAGCAACACGGCTTTCGCGAGGCCCGCCACTACTACGGCATGCGCATCGACTTCGAGGGCCCGCCGAGCCCGCCTTCGTGGCCTGCAGGCATCGAGGTATCGATCTTTCAGCCCCAGGATGCGCGGGCGTTCCACGAAGCCCTCGGCGAGTCTTTCGAGGATGAGTGGGGCTTCCATCAGCCGCCCTTCGAGGAATGGAAGCGCGAGCGCCTCGAGGCGCCCGAGACGGACACGTCTCTATGGTTCGTGGTGCGCGAGGGAGAGGAGATCGCTGCGGTCGCTCGATGCGATCCGAAGCGCGAGGGTGGTGGCTGGGTTGGCGCGCTGGGTGTGCGCAAGCCCTGGCGCAAGCGCGGCATCGGCTTGGCGCTTCTCCAGCACACGTTCGTCGAGTTTCATCGGCGAGGCGAGTCGCACGTCGGCCTCGGAGTCGATACGCAGAATCCGAGTGGCGCGACGCGGCTTTACGAGCGAGCCGGCATGCGCGTGATCAACGAGGATGTCGTCTACGAGAAGGAGCT
>JBKOWS010000071.1:0-7289 GCA_046724565.1 Actinomycetota bacterium
CGAGGAGGGCGCGACCTACGCGGACAAGATCACCGCGGCCGACCGCGAGCTCGACTGGACCCGTCCCGCCGACGAGCTCCTCAATCGCATCCGCGCCCTCTCGCCACACATCGGTGCGCGCGGCGTGCTGCACGGCCGCCCGGTGACCGTCTGGAAGGCGCGCGTCGTCGGCAACCGGCTCGAGCCGCTCGAGGTGCAGCCCAACGGCAAGCGTCGCATGACGTACGAAGAGTTCCTGCGCGGATTGCGGTGACGGCGCGGCAAGCCGCGTATCAGGTCGTGCTGCGCGTCTTCGAGGAGGACGCGTATGCGGATCGCGTCCTGCGAAGCGTCGCGGCCGGACTCGACGGTCGCGACCGCGCACTCGCGCAGCGGCTTGCGTTCGGAACGGTTCAGCGAGTCCGGACGCTCGACCACGCGATCGACCAGCTCGGCCGCCGTCCGACGCGGAAGCTCGACCCACCGGTTCGGGCCGCCCTGCGCCTCGGCGCGTACCAGCTCGGCTTCACGGACGTGGCGACGCACGCGGCAGTGAACGAAACGGTCGAGCTCGTACGCGCTGCTCGGCTCGAGCGAGCGGTGCCGTTCAGCAACGCAGTGATGCGCCGGCTCTCGGAAGGGCTCCCGACTCTGTTGGCAGGTCTGCCGGAAGACACACCTCAAGCGGCAGCTCTGAAACACTCCTATCCGGACTGGGTCGCGGAGCTCTGGTGGGAGACGCTCGGCGCCGAGCAGGCCCTCGCACTGATGCGGGCGCAGAACGAGCCGCCCGAGCGCGTCGTCCGCCTCAACCGCCGCAAGACCGGCCAGGTCGAAGGACGACCGGACCCGGACCTTCCGGACGCACTCCATGTCGAGCGCATCGACGAGGACGCGCTCGCGGCAGGACTCATCTGGCCTCAGAGTCGCGGCTCACAGCTAGCAGGGCTCGCCGTCGGATCGCAACCCGGAGAGCGCACGCTCGATCTCTGCGCGGCGCCGGGCGGCAAGGCGACGCAACTCGCCGGCGACGTCGTGGCCGTCGAGCTCCATCCGGGTCGCGCGCGCGAGCTCCAAGAGAACTGTCGACTGCTCGGCGCGGACAACGTCACCGTCGTCAACGCGGACGCCACGCAGCTTCCTGCTGAGCTGACGGGATTCGACCGCGTGCTGGTCGACGCACCCTGCTCGGGGCTCGGCGTGCTCGCGGGGCGTCCCGATCTGCGCTGGCGCGCGCAGCCGCTGCCCGAGCTGCAACGAGACTTGCTCCGCGTCGCGGCCGAGCGCGTCAAGCCGGGAGGAGTGATCGTCTACTCCGTCTGCACGATCGACCCGGAGGAGACGGAGGAAGTCGTCGATGCGTCCGGTCTTCGAGTGGAGCCGCTCGGTGACGAGTGGATGCAGTTTCGACATCCCACGCGGCCGGAGTTTCTGCAGACACTGCCGCACGTGCACGGCACGTCGGGCTTCTTCATCGCGCGGCTCGCGACTTAGACTCGCCTCGTGGGCTGGAACGAGTGGATCAGGACGGTCGAGGTCGAGCCCTCGATCTACGCGGCCGACTTCTCGCGGCTCGGCGAACAGGTCGAGACGCTCGTCCGTGCGGGCGTACGCATCTTCCACTACGACATTGGCGACGGACACTTCGTCGAGCCGATCACCATGGGACCGATCGTCCTGCAGTCGATCTCCAAGCTCATCCACGAGGGCGGAGCGTTCGTCGACTGTCACCTGATGACGGAAACTCCGCAAAAGCACTTCAAGGCCGTCGCCAAGGCGGGCGGCGACAGCGTCACGGTGCACTACGAAGCATGTCCCGACCTTCCATCGGTGGTCGCGGCTGCGCGTGAACACGACCTGCAGATCGGACTTGCGTTCAAGCCGGCCACCAGTGCGGCGGAAGCTGCAGGCGCCGCGCTCAACGCGAAGGTCGACCTAGCCCTCTGTATGAGCATCGAGCCCGGGTACTCCGGCCAGAAGTTCATGCCCGAAGCGCTCGACCGCATTCGCACCCTGCGGTCCGTCCTGCCGCGCGACCTGCCGGTGCAGGTCGACGGCGGCATCGGGCCGGAGAACATCCGCAAGGTGTACGACGCCGGCGCGAACCTGTTCGTCGCGGGGACGTCGATCTTCGGCCGCGAGGATCTGCCGCGCGCGTACCGGCGGCTCGTGCAAGAGCTCTCGTGATCGAGCGCGCGCTCGAGCTCGCCGAGCGAGGGCGCGGCACGACGGCTCCGAATCCGGTCGTCGGCGCTGTCGTCGTCCGCAACGGTCAGATCGTCGGCGAGGGCTGGCACGAACGAAAGGGCGGTCCGCACGCGGAGGTCGTGGCCCTCGAGGCGGCGGGTCGGCTCGCGCGCGGCTCGACGCTCTACGTGACGATGGAGCCCTGTTCCCACCACGGGTCGACACCACCGTGCACCGAAGCGGTGCTCGAGTCGGGAGTCGCGAAGGTCGTGGCGGGATCGCTCGATCCCAACCCGGATGCGGGCGGCGGGCTCGAGCTGTTGCGCGAGGCCGGCGTCGAGGTCCAGGACCTCAACTCGTTCGCGGCGCGCGAGCAGAACGCGGCGTGGCGCGTGTGGATCGCCGAGCAGCGACCGTTCGTCCTCCTCAAGCTTGCCGTCACGCTCGACGGACGCGTTGCGGTCCCGGGAGGATCGCGCTGGATCTCGGGCAAGGCGTCGCGCAAGCGCGTCCACGAGCTGCGGGCCCGGGTCGATGCCGTCGGTGTCGGGATGGGTACGGTCCACGCAGACGCTCCGCAGCTCACGGCCCGCGACGTCGGCGCCATGCGCCAGCCGCGGCGGCTCGCCTTCGGTCGCGGGCCACTGCCGGACGGTTCGGAGCTCGAGCTCCGCGACGGCCCGCTCGCGAACGAGCTGCAAGCGCTGGGCCGCGACGGCGTGCAGTCGCTCCTGCTGGAGGGCGGGCCGCGGCTCGCGCGGGCGTTCCTCCACGCCGACCTCGTCGACCAGGTCCTCCTGTTCGTCGCCCCACGACTCGGAGGGGCGGGGCCGAGCTTCGCTCCGGACCTCGCCGGGCCGGTCGAGCTACGGCGTCTGCACACTGAGCAGGTCGGCGAGGACGTCCTGCTCAGCGCGTACGTGCACGAGCCCTAGCCGCGCGGCTCGAGCCGGAGCGTTCGCGTCGAATGCCGGCTGAGCTCATCGAGCCGTGGTGTTTCCGGGCGGCCGAGCGCAAGGACGAGCGCCGCCATCTCGGGCAACTCGCCCGCGACGAATTCCAGGAGCAGGATCGAGCTCTCGTCGGCGGCCTGGAGGTCGTCGAGCACGAGCAGTACCGGTTGCTGCGCCGCCGCCTCACGAAGGGCCTCCGTGACGGTCTCGAAGAAGCGAAAGCGGTCGTCGGCGTCGTCCGCTTGCGGAGTCGGCACCGCCCGGTCCGCGTCCCGCAGCGCCTGCGTCCACGGCCAGTAGTCGGGAGCTCCCCCGCCGTCCCAGCCCCGGCCCCACAGGATGCGGCTGCCGCGTTGCTTTGCGACGCTGCCGACCTCATCCGCGAGCCGCGTCTTACCGCTGCCGGCCTCGCCGACGAGGACGAATAGCCGGCCGCGGCCCGCGATCGCGTCGTCGAGCCCGGCCTCGAGGAGTGCCAGCTCCTCGGCGCGGTCGATGAGCGGGGAAGCCGCCAGTCGGCCCGGACGGACCCCGGCGGGCGGGCCGGAGGCGGCGGCGGCCGGACGTGGCGCTGGACCATCGAGCGCCGGGTCCTGGGCGAGGATCGCCCGCTCGAGGTCCTGCATGGCGCGTCCCGGCTCGAGCCCGAGCTCGGCCTGCATGGTGCGCCGAGCGGCGCGGTAGGCCTCGAGCGCCTCCGCCTGCCGCCCCGCCCGGTAGAGGGCAAGCATTAGCTGGCGGCGCAGGCGCTCGCGGAGCGGGTGCCTCGTCGCGAGGGCTTCCAGCTCGGGCGTGATCTCGTCGTGGCGCCCGAGCGCCAGGTCCGCGTCGATTCGATCCTCGACCGCGGCCACGTGCAACTCCTCGAGTCGCGTGATCTCTTCCCGGGCGAACGGCTCGTAGGAGAAGTCGGAGAGCGGCGACCCGCGCCAGAGGCCGAGCGCCTCCCGGAGTTGCTCGGCCGCCTCGGCGTGCTTGTCCTGAGCGAGCGCGGCCCGACCCTCGGCCAAAAGCCGCTCGAAGCGGTCCCGATCGAGCTCGTCTGGGCCGAGAGCCAGCGCGTAGGCGCCGCCGACGGTACGCAGGGTCTCGGACCCGCCTGGCAGCTCCTTGCGAAGGGCCGAAATGCAGTTCTGGAGCACCTTCGCTGCGGTGGCCGGGGGCTCGTCGCCCCAAAGCTGGTCGATGATCACGTCGCGCGTCAACGCCTCGTTTCCATGGAGCAGGAGCAGGGCGAGGACCGATCGTTGCCGTCCGCCGCCGAGCGGGAGCCGACGCTCGCCTTCGAGCGCTTCGAGCGGCCCGAGGATGCGGTAGTCCATCGTCGCCTCGGGCCGAAACTACACCGTTTTCCGGCATTTCGTTACCGCGCGATGGGTGCTGATGGGTCCCTCGTGGCAGCCCGGTTACCTCTCCGCGGGATCCTCCGCCTAGTCGAGGGAGGAAAGGAGCAAGACAATGATCCGCAAGTACTTCAGGCGCAAGAGACTGATTCTCGGACTCGCAGTTGCAACCGCCTTTGCAGCGCCCGTGAGCGCGCAGGCCATGGTCATCATCGATGGCCCGAGCGGCGGCGAGTCGAGCTATGTGATCCCGAGCTCAAGCGGGAACACTGTTGTGTCACCCGCGCAGTCGGACGCGGCCTACCAGCTCAAGGTCGAGGCCATGCGCGGCCAGGCGCTGAACAACGCCTACCAGCTCAAGGTCGACGCGATGCGCGGACAGCAGCTGAACAAGACCTGGGCCGGCGGTGTGAACCAGACGCCGGTTGTGAGCAGCACCACCACGAGCGACGGCTTCAACTGGAGTGACGCCGGCATCGGCGCAGCGGTCACGTTCGGTGTCGTGCTCTTCCTCCTGACGGCCGTGGGTCTCGGCCGGAAGCACCGGGGACGGATGGATCGCTCCGGTCTGGCCCGCGCGTAGCTGCTGCATCCAACCCAGCGAGGAACGGGCCCGGGCGGGGCCCGTTCCTTGTAGGGCAGCAGTAGCCTTCCCCGCATGTTCACCGGGATCGTGAGCGAGCGAGCGCGGGTCGCCTCCTTCGACAACGGCCGGCTCGTCGTCCAAACAGAAATCCCGGCGGAGATCGGAGACTCGGTCGCCGTCAACGGCGTTTGCCTGACGGTGACCGAGGCGCGGGACGGTCACCTCGCCTTCGACGTGATGGCCGAGACCTTGCGTCGAGCCAAGCCGTTCGGCTCCGAAGTGAACCTCGAGGGGGCGCTGCGGGCCGGGGAGCCGCTCGGCGGCCACTACGTTCAGGGCCACGTCGACACGATGGGAACGGTTCGCTCCGTCGAGGCGGAGGGGGAGGGAAGGTTCGTCTGGTTCGACGCGCCCGAAAGCGTTCTCCGCTACCTGGTGGAGAAGGGCTCGATCACCGTCGACGGCGTCTCGCTGACAGTCGCGGCGGTCGACGCGGAGGGCTTCGCCGTGGCGCTGGTGCAGCACACGCTCGAGGTCACGACGCTCGGGAGTCTGCGGGCCGGAGAAGCGGTGAATCTCGAGGCAGACGTCCTGGCCAAGTACGTCGAGCGGCTCCTCCCAGGACTACGATTCTCCGGATGAAGGTCGAGAACAGGAGCGCCTTTGCCACCATCGAGGAGGCGATCGAGGACATCCGCCAGGGCAAGTTCGTCGTGGTCGTGGACGCGGCCGACCGGGAGAACGAAGGCGATCTGACGATCGCGGCGCAGTTCGCGACGCCCGAGGCGGTCAACTTCATGACGAAGGAGGGGCGCGGACTGATCTGCCTCTGTCTGACGGAGAACCGGTGCGCCGAGCTCGGTCTCCGGCAGATGACGGATCGCAACGAGACGCCATACGGCACGGCCTTCACGGTGTCCGTCGAGGCGCGCGAAGGCGTCACCACCGGGATCTCCGCGCCCGACCGCTCGCGGACGATCCAGGTGGCGATCGATCCCGTTGCGAAGCCCGAGGATCTCGTCCAGCCCGGCCACGTCTTCCCGCTGCGCGCTCGCGACGGTGGCGTCCTCGTCCGTGCCGGCCAGACCGAGGCGGCGGTCGACCTGGCACGCCTCGCCGGGCTGATCCCGGCCGGCGTCGTATGCGAGATCATGAACGAGGACGGCACGATGGCCCGCATTCCGGACCTGATCCCGTATTGCGAGCGCCACGGGCTGAAGCTGGTCACAGTCGCAGACCTGATCGAGTACCGCCGCCGCCACGAGCGGATGGTCGAGCGGGTGACCACCGTCTCGATGCCGACCGCCCACGGCGACTTCACCGCGGTGGCGTTCCGTGAACGGCTGACCGGCAAGCATCACGTGGCCCTGGTGAAGGGGGAGGTCGACGGCGCGGAGGACGTGCTCGTGCGGGTCCACTCCGAGTGCCTGACCGGCGACGTCTTCCACTCACTTCGCTGCGACTGCGGCGAGCAGCTCGAGCAGGCACTGCGGCAGATCGCCGCGGAGGAGCGCGGCGTCCTGCTCTACATGGCGCAGGAAGGACGCGGCATCGGCCTGCTGAACAAGTTGCGTGCCTACGAGCTGCAGGAGAACGGCATGGACACGGTCGAAGCGAATCTCGAGCTGGGCTTCCAGCCCGACATGCGTGACTACGGAATCGGCAACCAGATCCTGGCCGAGCTCGGACTCACGACGATCCGCATCCTCACGAACAATCCGAAGAAGATCACCGGGATCGAGGGTTTCGGCCTGGATGTCGTCGAGCAGGTGCCGATCGAGACGGCGCCGACGCCGCAGAACGCTCGCTATCTGGCCACCAAACGTGACAAGCTCGGCCACAAGCTTCATCACCAGGACCTGAAGTACGAGCCCTTGGAGGGCGAGGAATGAGCGAACGTTGGCCGAGTGAACCCGCGAAGCTGGAGGAGCTGGAAGGGGAGGACGAGGAAGAGGAGGAGCTCGAGGAGGGGCTGCCCGCTGCCGAGGCGCAGGAGGATGACCTGCCGCCTTTGCGGACGGCAGAGGACGAGCAGCATGCGTACGGCGAGCTCGACATCCCGGTCGACGTCAACGTCCTCGAAGGCTCACCGGACGGTGCACGGCGGGGCGTTGCGATCGTCGCCTCGCGCTTCAACGGCGAGATCACGAACAAGCTGCTCGAGGCGGCGTTGGCGGAGCTCGATGCGTCAGGAGTAAGCCGCGGGGCGATCACGGTCATGCCCGTTCCCGGCGCGTTCGA
>JBKOWS010000182.1:0-6343 GCA_046724565.1 Actinomycetota bacterium
CGGGTCCTCCTCGCCCCCCTCGATCACAGCCGGGCGAAGCGGCGAGATCAACCGGAGCCTGATCTCGTCTTCACCGATCGACTCGATGCCCTCGCGCAGGAACTCCGCGTTGAACCCGATTTCCAGCGGCTCCCCGGAGAACTGCGCCGGCAGCGATTCCTTCGCCTCACCGATGTCCTGGGTGCGAGCGAAGACGGTGAGCTCGCCCTCCGCAAAGCGCAACTGGATCGGCGATGTGCGCTGCACCATCACGCCGACGCGCCGGACGACGTCGAGCACCTCGTTACGCGGAAGCGTGACCTCGTGCTCGAACGTCTCGGGCAAGAGCTGCTTGTAGTTCGGGAACTGACCGTCGATGCGCCGCGTCGTCAACCACACATCCTCGGCTGCGAACACCACCTGGTTGTCGTGCACACCAAGCTCGATGTCTTCTCCGCTCTGGGCGATACGCGACAGCTCGGCGAGTGCTCGAGCCGGAATGATCGCCTCCAGCTCCGGGACGTCGCCGCTCAGATCTGTCTCCTTCACCGACAGGCGGTAGGAGTCGGTCGCAGCCATCACGAGTTTCCCGCGCTCGAAGTGCACGAGGATGCCGGTGAGGACCGGGCGCGACTCGTCGCGCGACGCCGAACGCGAGACACGCGAGACGGTGTCGAGCAGCGACTCACGTTCCACGGTGAAGGTTCCCAGCGCGTCCAGGTCAGGTAGGCGTGGGAAATCCTCCGCCGCGTAGGTGTGGAGAGTCGAAGCCGAGGGCCCCGAGATGACGTGAACGACACTCTCCTCGGCGCGGTGCTCGATCGTGACCTCGCTGTCGGGGAGAAGCCGGACGAGGTCGACGAGCAGTCTCCCCGGCACGACGACCGAGCCCTCACCGTCGACCTGGGCCTCGACTGACGAGCGAAGCGACAGCTCCATGTCGGTCGCCGCGAGATGTAGGCGGCCCGCCTCCGCCCGAAGCAGAACGCCGGAGAGGATCTGCACGCTCGCCCGCGTCGACACGGCACGCGCCACGATTCCGAGCTTCTGGGCGAGCTCGTCACGCTGCGTCACGATCTTCATCCCCGTCCCCACCATGGTGTTGGTTTCAATCATTTAAGAAAACCTCGTTGTAGTCATAGGGGGTGTGAGGACCGTGGAGAGCGGGCTCCAGCCCCGTCGTTGACCCATTCTTGCAGGGGATGCAGATGGTGGAAAGGAGGCTCGTGTCAACAGGGAGAGCTCCTCAGCGGACCTGCTTCACACGTGCGGTCAGTTCCTGCACAAGGTTGTAGACAGACCTGTCCTCACGGATCAGGCGGGCGATCTTGGAGGTCGCGTGGATGACAGTGGTGTGGTCGCGTCCGCCGAACTCCTTGCCGATCTTCGGGAGGGACGAGTCCGTGAGCTCCCGGGAGAGGTACATCGCGACCTGCCGCGGGTAGACGATGTTCTGCGAGCGCTTGTCGCCGCAGAGTTCGTCCATCGAGAGCTGGAACCGCTCCGAGACGAGCTCCTGGATTCGGCGGATCGAGACCTCCGCCGCCTCGCCCTGCGGGAAGACGTCCTTGAGCACGTCCTCGGCGAGCTCGACCGAAAGCGAGCGTCCCGTGAGGGAAGAGAAGGCGACGACTCGCGTCAGCGCGCCTTCGAGCTCGCGGATGTTGGTGGAGATGCGCGAGGCGATGAACGAGAGCACCTGGGGATCCGGGACGTGGATCCCGTCGGTCTTCACCTTCTTGCGGAGAATTGCGATTCGAGTCTCGAGATCCGGTGGCTGGATGTCGGTGATCAGGCCCCACTCGAACCGGGAGCGCAGCCGCTCCTCGAGCGTGGCGATGTCCCGGGGAGGCCGGTCGGAGGACATGACGATCTGGGATCCCGCCTCGTAGAGGGAGTTGAAGGTGTGGAAGAACTCCTCCTGGATCCGCTCCTTGTGCTCGAAAAACTGCACGTCGTCGACGAGCAGGAGGTCATACGTGCGGTAGCGCTGCTTGAACCCCTCGATGCGCTTGTCCCGGAGGGAGTTGATGAAGTCGTTCATGAAGGTTTCGCTGGTCACGTACCGCACCGAGAGGTCACTCGAGTGCTCCGCGACGTACTGGGCGATCGCCTGCATCAGGTGCGTCTTGCCGAGGCCGGTGCCGCCGTAGATGAAGAGCGGGTTGTACGCCTGCGCCGGCGCTTCTGCGACGGCGAGGGCAGCAGCGTGGGCGAAGCGGTTCGAGGAGCCGATGACGAAAAGGTCGAACGTGTACTTGGGGTTCATGCCCGAGTCCGCGCTCGCGCCGGCGACGTGCTTCGGCGCCTCCGCGGGTGCCGGCAGGTCGGCGGGCATCCGCTCCGTGACGGTCAGCGCCACCCGCCGCTCCTGGCCGGTCACGTCCCGGACGGCAGCGCCGATCAGGCCGAGGAAATGGCCCTCGATCCACTCTCGCGTGAAGTCGTTCGGGACCGCGAGGATGAAGGCGTCGTCCGAGAGCTCGGCGCCGTCCGCTTCCGCGAACCACGTCCGGTACGTGGTCTCGTTGAGGGCCCCCTTGAGCCGACCGGCGACCTCGTTCCACAGGTTCTCCGCAGTCAGCTCAATTTGGCGATCCACGCCGTCGTACCACTCCTCTCCGGCTCAAGGGAGCGGCGAGCATAGCAGCGTCCCTGCGTACCTACAACGCGTGGAAACTGGGGATGAAATGTTGGGGATTTGCAGGGATTTCTTCGACTCCACACCGCTCTCCACACCTGTGGAGGAAGCGTGACGGTTCGTCATATTTGGAGGCACTTCCCGATCCGGGCACTGTGGATAACTCTGTGCACGAGGCCTCATCTATACTGGCGCGCCACGGCCCGCACTCGGGGCACTTTTCTCCCTCTTCGACCTCGTGAAACGCACCTACCAGCCCAACGTTCGACGGCGGAAGCGAAAGCACGGCTTCCGCGCGCGCATGTCGACACGCGCAGGCCGCGCGATTCTCAAACGCCGCCGGGCACGGGGCCGGAAGCGCCTTTCGGCGTAAGCCGGTTCGTTATGGGTGCGCCCAATTCGAGCGTGTCGACCGGTCAGTTCAGACGGCCGCACGGGCAAAGCCCGCACGGCCTGACAGAGGCGCCGCAAGCGGCGCCTTAGCAGTGCAGCGCCGGAACCGCCTTTCTCGCTCACGAGACTTCGATGCTGTCTACCGCCAGGGCCGCTCGACCTCGACTCGGTTCCTGGTGCTGTACTGGTTCGAGCGTGAAGAGGATCCGGGAGAGCCGAGGCTCGGGCTGGCGGTGCCGCGCGCCGCGGGCAACGCCGTGGTGCGCAACCGGATCAAACGTCAGCTCCGGGAGGTGTGGCGCGCCCGCCTCGACCGGCTACCTGCGGACCGCGACTACGTGTTGATCGTGCGACCCGGTCTTCCCGAGGCGGTCACTGCGAACAGCTTCGAGTGGCTCGAAGAGCGCGTCGACGAGGTTCTCTCGAAGGCGGCCGCGTCGTGAGGTACGTGGGAGTGGCCGCGGTCTGGACGTATCGCCTTACGTTGGCGCCCTTCCTTGGCGTCGGGCAGTGCAAGTACCACCCGTCCTGCTCGCAATACGCCATCGACGCCTTCAAGGAGTTCGGGCTCTTCAAGGGCACCGTGCTGGCGACCTGGCGACTGCTGCGCTGTAACCCGTGGAGCCGCGGCGGCGTGGACTACGCGCACGACCAGAAGGTGTTCACGTGATCGTCGCGAGCATCCTCACGCCTCTCGAGCACCTTCTCCGGCACATCCTCAACGGGCTGCACTCGATCGGGCTGCCCTGGGCCTGGTCGATCGTGGGCCTGACGATCATCGTGCGGATGCTGCTCGTACCGCTCACGGTGAAGCAGATCCACTCGATGCAGAACATGCAGGCCCACGCGCCGCAGATGAAGGAGATCCAGCGGAAGTACAAGGGCGACCGCCAGAAGCTCAACGAAGAGCTGATGAAGTTCTACAAGGAGAACAACATCAATCCGGCGTCGTCGTGCTTACCGCTGCTTGCGCAGCTGCCGATCTTCATCGGTCTCTTCTACACGCTGCGTCACTTCGCAAAGCACCCACCGCCCGGCGACCTGTCCTGGCTGCATTTCGTTCCGAACATCGCACAGCACGCGAATGCGCACTGGTCGGGCTATGTCCTGATCGCCGTCTACGTGCTGAGCCAGTTCGCGTCGACGTACTTCATGTCCGGAACGATGCAACAGTCGCAGCGGGTCCTGATGATGGTCCTCCCGTTCGCGTTCATCCCGTTCATTCTGAAGTTCCCCACGGGGCTTGTCCTCTACTGGATGACCACGAACCTCTGGACGGTGGGACAGGGTCTGATCACTCGTCGTCTCATACCGAAGGTTGCGGCGCCCGTCCCGCAGAGGCGGACCTCGCGCACGCCCCCGAAGACGGCCGAGCCGACCACGGCGCAGGCCGCCGCGCCGACGGAGGCTCCGAAGCCCGCGAGCAGCGGGCAGCCGCGCCGCGTGAAGCGCAAGAAGAAGGCGCGGCGGTGATGGAGATCGAGGTGGAGGCGGCCGGCGAGACCGTCGGAGAAGCCAAGTGGGCGGCTCTCCGCGAGCTCGAGAAACAGCACCCCGGGGTAGACAAGGCCTCGGTTCATTTCCAGGTCGTCACCGAAGGGGAGCGCGGCCTTCTCGGTGTCGGCTTCACGCCGGCGCGCGTGATTGCCCGCGTCTCGACCGACGCGACGGCTGAGGCCGAGCCTTCGGACGAGACGGACCTCGCTTCCGAGGTTCGCGCTCTCGTGACGAAGATCGTGGACGGCATCGGCGTGTCGGCGCGGATCGAGATCGACGAGGAAGACGACGTGATCACCGCTTCGTGCACGGGCCCGGACCTCGGCATGCTGATCGGAAGGCACGGTCAAACGATCGACGCGGTTCAGTACCTCTCAAACGCCGTCATGTGGCGCAGGCATCCCGACGATCGCAAGGAAGTCGTCGTCGATGCGGCCGGCTATCGTGAGCGGCGCCGCGCGACGCTCGAGTCGCTGGCGGTTCGCTCCGCCGAGCGTGCGCTTGCGGACGGCGAGTCGATCGAGCTGGAGCCGATGACCGCCGTCGAGCGCAAGGTCGTCCACCTGCGGCTGAAGGAGTTCGACGGCGTCGAGACGACGAGCGAGGGCACGGAGCCGAACCGCTACGTCGTCGTTCGGCCGACGTGAGTGGTTCTTGACGACTGGCTGGCTGCGCTGGTCGGTACGCGCGGTCTAACGGCGATCAAGGATGTCAGGGAGGCGCGGCACGCGCTTCTCGAAGACTCGCTTCGCGCCGCGGATCTTTTGGCCGGCATCCCGGGCTCGATCATCGACGTCGGATCAGGCGGGGGTGTTCCCGGCATCCCGCTTGCCGCGACGCTGCCGGAGCGCGATGTGACCTTGCTCGAGGCGAATGGACGAAAGTGTGAGTTCCTTCGCATGTGGGCGCCGCCCAACGCGCGCGTCGTCCAGGGCCGAGCTGAGGAGCAGGAGGCCGACGCCTACGGAGTTGCAGTTGCGAAGGCGCTTGCTCCACCGCCGGTCGCGGCGGAGTGGTGCTTGCCACTTGTGCGACCGGGTGGCGCTGCAGTTCTCTGGGTTGGCCCGACCGCCGACACAGCCCGAGTTTCACGCGTGGCGCAACGACTCGGGGGCGAGGTCGCCGAAGAGCGCGACGGATTGCTCATTCTGCGCAAGCTGCGGCCGACTCCGGAGGGCTTCCCGCGCCGCACTGGAGTGGCGCGGAAGCGTCCGTTGGGCTGAGTACGCTGGCGATCGTGGCGAAGGTCTACGCACTGGCGAATCAGAAGGGCGGCGTCGGCAAGACGACGACGGCGATCAACCTTGCCGCCTGCCTGGCGGAGGCGGGCGAGCGGGCGCTCGTCGTCGACCTCGATCCGCAGGCGAACGCAACCTCGGGGCTCGGTGAGAGCGCGAACGGGACGTCGACCTATGACCTGCTCGACGGGGCCCCGCTGCACGAGCTGGCGAAGCCAACGCGTTTCCCGAACCTCCACCTCATCCCGGCCAAGCCGGAGCTCGCCGGCGCCACCGTGGAGCTGACGCAGCATGCGGACGGCGAGACGTACCTGCGCCAGGCGCTGTCGTCGGGGACCGAGGAGTACTCGTACGTCTTCCTCGACTGTCCGCCCTCGTTCGGGCCGCTGACGGTGAACGCGCTGGCTGCCGCGGACCGAGTGCTGATCCCGGTGCAGGCCGAGTACTACGCACTCGAGGGGCTGTCGCAGCTCGTGCACTCGGTCAACCTCGTCAAGGCCAGGCTCAACCCGCCGCTCGCGGTCGGCGGCGTCCTCCTGACCATGGTCGACGGTAGGACGAGGCTCTCCGCCGACGTCGAGGCGGAGGTGCGCCG
>JBKOWS010000022.1:0-3528 GCA_046724565.1 Actinomycetota bacterium
GCTCGAGGGTGCCGTGATGGCCAAGCGCGAGGGCCTGAACGAGGCCTACTACAACAAGAGTGACATCACCCCTACGGACATCCTGATCAAGGGGACCGTTGCGAACAAGCAGGCCGAGCCCCTCAAGAACGAGGTCAACAAACTCGCAACCGGGAAGTGAGAGCGCGTACCGACGTCTCGAGCGTCTGGGCGGGCGGCGTCTCTCGCTTCGGCCTGCCCCGCCCAGACGATGTCTACCTCGAAGGCTAGGCGAGTCGATTTCGGTGGTTGCGGGCCCCCGCAACCATTCAAGGTCGCGAAACAAAGGGGCCGGCCGATCTTCTCGGCCGGCCCCTTTGGCCGTCTATGAAAGAACTATGAAGTTTCTCGACCGCTGAGCGGAGGCGTCCCCGACAACCGGCGCGCGTCACATCTTAGCTAGCACACCGTTCGGACGTTTTCTGGAGCGAACAAACAGGAACACGAGATACTCGTACGCCGCGTTCTGGCTAACGATGAAGCCCGCGCACGAAGATTGATGGGCGGGAGCCGCGAGGGAACTTTATCTCCGCGTATCCCAGCTAGGCAGGCGCGCTTCGATTCCATCAACCCACCGCGCAAGCGGCGCGGCAAGCATGGAGGACAGCATAGCCATGACCAAGACGACGAAACGGTTGACCGCGGCGCTCGCCGGCGCATTCTTCGCGGTCGCAGCGCTGGCGCAGACGCCCGGGGTACCGCCGCCCGGCGCGAGCCCGCGCATCGACGCGATCAGGAAGGCCGGCGTCTTGCGCGTCGGCGTGCTGGCCAACGCGCCGTGGCTCGTGGAAAACACCAGCGGATCGGGCGAAGCATGGAGTGGCCCGGCATGGGTGCTCGCGAAGGAGTACGCCACGCGGCTCAACGTCAGGCTGGAGCCGGTCCCCGTGAGCCACGAGACGAAAGTACCGGTGCTCGCTTCGAATCAGGTCGACATCTCGGTGACGCCACTTGCGGAGACGCAAGAGCGGTTGAAGGTCGTCGACTTCATCCTCTATTCGAGTACCAGCGTGTGCATGTTTGGCCTCAAGTCGAATCCGAAATTCGCGCAGGCGAAGAGCGTCGATGATCTCAATCGGTCGGACATCACCGTGGCGTATTACACGGGCGGGGGCGAAGAAAGCTGGGTGAGGGAGCGCTTTCCCAAGGCGCAGCTCCGCGGCGTCGCGGGATCGGGGGTCGCTCCAGTCGAGGAAGTGATGGCGAAGCGCGCCGATGCGGTGCCGATCAATCGAGTACCGTGGGTAGCGATGGGCCGCAAGCTCACGCAGCTCGCCGTGCTGCCGAAGGAAAACAACTGTCAGAACAGCGCGGAGAAGAGCGCGCCGGTCGGCATGGCCATCGACAAGAATCAGGCCGCATTCCTGCAATGGGCGCGGATGGTGGAGAAGGAGATCGAGCCCAAGCTGCAGGCAGATGAGGCGAGGGTGGTCGATACGATGAAATAGCGAATGAATTTCGACCCCTCCGTCATCACCGACCACTGGCGTTTCCTCGCCTACGGCATCGGCGTGACCATCGCGCTCGCGGCGGCCTCCGGCGCCGCGAGTCTCGCTCTGGGTTTCGTCGTCGCGCTGGCCCGACTCTTCGGCCCTCGATGGGCGAAGCCCGCGGTCGTGCTCTACATCGACTCGATGCGCGCGGTGCCGGTGCTCGTCGTTCTGGTCTGGACGTTCTTCGCGTTGCCGATCCTGACTGGGCTGACCATGCCGCCCTTTGTTGCGGCGCTGATCGGGCTCACCGTGCATCTCGCCGCGTACGCCGCCGAGATCTATCGCGCGGGTATCGAATCGGTGCGGCCGGGACAGACCCGCGTCTCGCTCGCGCTCGGCATGTCCCGGACGCAGATCCTGCGGCGCGTCGTGCTGCCGCAGGCGCTGGTGCGCATGCTGCCCGCGTTCGGCTCGCTCCTGTCCGTTACCATCAAGGACACGGCAATCGCTTCGGTGATCGCCGTACCGGAGCTCATGCGGCAGTCGGAAACGCTCGCGGGGCAGAGCTTTCAGCCGATCGAGGTCTACAGCTTCGCGATGCTCGTGTATTTCCTGATTCTCTTTCCCGTGACGCGCGGCGTGGATCGCATCTATCAGCGCGTCGCGCATCTCGGACGCTCGTGAATTCGAATGGAGCGTGGTCGTCGCGCATCGCAATGCGCTCGCCGCCGCCACGGGCACGACCGTGTTGCTGACCGTAGCGACGATGGCGATCGCGGTTCCGTGCGGCATCGTCGTCGCGAGCCTACGGCTGTATGCGTGGGCACCGCTCAGCGCGATCGCGACGGCCTACGTGGAACTCTTCCGCAACCTACCCCTGATCCTCCTCGTGTACTGGGCGTTCTATGTACCGCCGATCGCGACGGACTTGGGGCTATCGCCGTTCGCAACCGGGCTCGCGGCGCTCGCGTTGAACGTCACCGCCTACAACGCGGAGACGTTCCGCGCTGGCATCGGCTCGATTCGGCGCGGCCAGCTCGAAGCGGCGATGGCACTCGGGATGACTCGTGCGCAAGCCGTGCGGCGAATCGTGCTGCCGCAAGCCGTACGCCGGATCCTGCCGGTGCTCGCGAGCACCTGGGTGTCGCTGTTCAAGGACACGTCGCTGGTCTCGGTGATCGCGGTCACCGAGCTCGCATACGTGGCGATGCAGATTCGCGCCCAGACCTTTCGCGTGCTCGAGATGCTCACCGCGATGGCCGCGATCTACTGGCTGCTGGGCTATCCGCAGGCGAAGCTCGTCGACTGGATCCAGCGCCGCTACGCGATGACCGAATGAGCCGGCGTGCGAAGGAGACCGGCGCCACGATCATCCGCTATCGAGGCGTCGTGAAGCGCTACGGAGCGTTTGAGGCGCTTTCCGGCGTCGATCTCGACGTGTACGCCGGCGAAGTCGTGTGTCTCATCGGTCCGTCAGGTTCGGGGAAATCCACGCTTCTTCGCTGCACCAATGCGTTGGAGACGATCGACGGCGGCGAGATCGAATTCGAGGGCGCGCGGCTGCCGCGCAACGAGCGGGCGTTGCGCGAGGTCCGCCGCAGGATGGGGATGGTGTTCCAGAGCTTCGAGCTCTTTCCGCATCTCACCGCGCTCCACAATGTCGCCGAAGGTCCCAGGACGGTGCTGCAGGCTCGGCGCGCCGAGGCGGAAGATCGTGCTCGGGCGATGCTCGCCAAGGTCGGCCTCTCGGACAAGGCGACAAACTATCCCGCCGCGCTCTCCGGCGGACAACAGCAGCGCGTTGCGATTGCGCGGGCGCTGGCCATGGAACCCGACGTCATGCTCTTCGACGAACCGACGTCCGCGCTCGACCCCGAGACGATCGGCGAGGTGCTCTCGGTGATGAAGGCGCTGGCCGACGAAGGCATGACCATGGTCGTCGTGACCCACGAGATGACCTTCGCGCGTCGCGTCGGCGACTGGGTGGCCGTCTTCGACGCCGGGCGTATCGTCGAGCAGGGACCGCCGCGGCAGATCTTCGACGCGCCGACGACGGAGCGCACGCGCGATTTTCTGA
>JBKOWS010000150.1:0-36802 GCA_046724565.1 Actinomycetota bacterium
GCGCTCAGTTGCGGTCGACAAGGCGGAAGCGGCCGAGCTTGGCCTTCGTCTCGCCTTCACGTCCGCGCCGGAAGACCAGGCGCGCTGTTGCCCCGACTCCTCCTGCCAGCAGAAACCCGAGCCCGAGCGCGCCCGCCGCGACGACCGGGAGATTGGCTCGAATCTTCGCGCTCACGTTGGTCGCTTCATCGATGCTCTCGCGCAGGGTCTCCGCCGCTCCGGCGAGCTGCTCTCGCTCGGCCTCGATGTCGCGCCGGACCTGCTCGACGGTGCGCGCGTTGCTACCGGCCATCGCTCTTCAAGGCCTCCGTCGTCAGCTTCGCCTCGCGGATCGCCTGCTCTGGGAGCGGTGGCGTGCCCTTCTGGATCCTGTTCCGACCGAGGAGGCCGAGGATCAGCGCCAGCAGCAAAATGATCCCGGTCGTGATCAGCAGTGCGAGCCAGGTCGACACGGCCGTCGCAAGCCCGGCGGCGACGGTGGCGAAGGCGAACCCGAGCACGTAGAGCAGCAGGACCGCGGCGACGAGGGCGAACGCGATCCCGAGTCCGAGCGCGACGACCTTGCGCTTGAGCTCGATCGCCGCAAGCTCGAGCTCGAGCCGAACGATCGCACTCGTGCGCTCTGCGACCTCCTTGACCGCTGTCCCGAGGCCTGGGGTTTCGCGGCCGTCAGTTGCTCGGGTCTGCATGTCGTCTCCAGTCGATCCACTTTGCGAGCACGATGCCCGCGACGAGTGCCGCGCCGACGAAGATCCACGGGTTCGGGCCGTCGTCTTTCCTCTTCCGTTTCGGCCGCGAGCCGAGCTTCGACTTGCCGGGCTTCTGGTTCGTGGGCGCCTCACCGCGAGCCCGCGCCTTGATCAGGCTCGGCTTCATCTTCCTGAGCAGGTCAGCGTCCTCGGCGAGCGGTTCGGCGAGCTTTGCCTTCAGCCCGCCCTCGTCTGCCATCTGATTGGCCAGCTTCTGCAGCTTGTCCGCTGCGCGCTCGACTGTTTGATCCGCGGTCATTTCTTGGTCGGAGGCTCCTCGCCCGTGAGCGTACGCCATACACCCGCGGCGGCGCGGCGCGAGACGAGCATGGCGACGGCGCCGAACGTCCCGTAGATCGCCTTCCAAAGCAGCTTACGAAGCATGAATTCCCATTTCTACCAGCCTTTGGCTCGTGGAAACCTGCATACGTATGCTGGACTTATGCAGCTGGCCAAGTCCGAGCGACAGCGGTTGATCGAGAGCGTCGTCTCTCGCAAGCGCGTTGGGACGCAGTTCGAACTGCTCGACGCGCTCGCGGCTTCCGGCTGCACCGTCACCCAGGCGACGATCTCGCGTGACATCCGCGAGCTTCGTCTCGAGAAGACGCACGATCCGTTTGGCCGGCCTCGCTACGTTCTCCCACACTCGATCCGACGAGCCGATCCGAGCGAGGCACTGACTTCGGTCCTCCGGCAGTTCGGCCGGAAGATCAGCTCGGCGGGGAACATCGTCGTCGTCCACTCCGAGCTCGGCGCTGCCCCGCCGATTGCGCGAGCGCTGGACGAGCTCGACCACGACCGGATCGTCGGGACGCTCGCAGGAGACGACACCGTGCTCGTCGTCGCGCCGACGGACCGGGACGCGAAGGCGCTGGCGCGCGAGCTCGGCGACGTTTTCACCTAGACGCGGCCGGGATGCGGCTTTCCGTGGGATCCGGCTAGGGGTCCCCGGGGGAGGCGGTCGAGGAATAAGGGCACGACTCAAGACGTTTGCGCAGTCAAGTAACCGCTTGGAGAGTCAGAGGCTTCTGTGGCGGAGCAACCTAGGGGGCGCTCGACCAGACGTCAGGCGGAAGAACCACTACTTCCAGGGGGCCAGTCGCAATGAAAAAAGAGCAGTTCGAATTTGGCCTCGACGCGTTCCTGCCGGTGCCGGTCGATGAGTCCGGGCAGGCGATCGGCGGCGACCAGGTGATCCGTAACGCGGTCGAGGAGGCCGTTCTCGCCGAGGCAGTCGGAATTGACTCGTTCAACATCGGCGAGCACTACCGCCCGGAGTTCTTGGACTCGGCGGGCCACGTGGTTCTCGCGGCGATCGCAAGCCGAACGGAACGGATCCGGCTCGGCACCGCCGTCACGGTCCTCAGTACTCAGGATCCGGTGCGCATCTACACGAACTTCGCCACCCTCGACGCTCTGTCGAACGGCCGTGCACAACTGATCGTCGGCCGTGGCTCGTCGATCGAGTCCTTCCCGCTGTTCGGATTCGATCTCGCCGACTACGAGGAGCTGTTCGAAGAGAAGCTCGACCTGCTCGTACGGTTGCTCCGCGATCAGCCCGTAACCTGGTCGGGGAAGTTCCGCTCGGCGCTCACGAACCAGTTCGTGAGTCCCCCGATCCCCGAAGGGCACATCCCGACCTGGGTCGGCGTCGGCGGCAGCCCGGAGTCAGTTGTGCGCGCCGCACGCTTCGGCTTGCCGCTGATGCTGGCGATCATCGGCGGCAGACCTGACCGCTTCGCGCCCTATGTCGAGCTCTACGAGCGAGCGCTCGAGCAGCACGGACAGCCCCAGCTGCCGGTGGGGGTGCACTCGCTCGGCTTCGTCGCCGCGACGGATGAGGAAGCGATCGAGATCCAATGGCCCTACTACAAGGAGCAGTTCGAGTGGGCGGCGCGCGAGCGCGGCTGGCGGCCGCCGACCTACGAGCAGTATGTGGCCGAGGTCGACCACGGCTCGATGTACGTTGGCTCGCCCCAGACCGTCGCGCGCAGGATCGCGGCAGTCATCCGGACACTCGGTCTCAGCCGCTTCGACCTGCTCAACGGCGTCGGACTCGTTCCGCATGAGCAGCGGCTGGCCACGATCGAACTCTACGGCCGCGAGGTGATCCCGCGGGTACGCGAACTGCTGGCCGCTGCTCCCGCGGCGGACGACGCGCTGTCTACGGCCGTCGGGGTCTGAAGATGTCTGTTGCAGCGGCCGAAGTCGAAGAGGACGTCGTCGGCTCAACCGACGCCGACCTCGACGATCTTCGCCTCGGGATCGTCGGCGCGGGCAAGCTCGGCACGACGCTTGCCCGTGCCGCAATCGCCGCGGGCTACGACGTCGCGATCTCGGCATCGGGTCGGCGCGGCAACATCGCGCTGACCGTCGAAGTGCTCGCTCCCGGCGCGCGCACAGCGACGACCGAGGACGTTGTCCGCGATGCCGACATCATCGTCTTGGCTGTTCCCACGCATCGATTCCGTGAACTCCCACCCGATCTGTTCGCAGGGAAGATCCTCGTCGACGCGATGAACTACTGGGAGCCTGTGGACGGGGACGATCCGGAGCTCGCAACCGCAGGAGGGGGCACAAGCACGGTCGTGCAAGAGCGCTTCCGCTCGGCGCGGGTGGTCAAGAGCCTCAACCAACTGGGCTACCACGAACTCGACGAGAATAAGCGTCTGAACGGAGCACCCGACCGAGTCGCGATCGGTGCTGCCGGTGACGACCGGCTGGCCGTCCGCAGGGTGATGCAGCTTGTTGACCGGCTCGGCTTCGACCCGGTAGATGTCGGGCCTCTGGAGAACGGTTTGTTCCTCGAACCCGACGGATCACCGTTCGCCGTTACCTACGGGGCAGAAGAACTCTCAAAGCTCGTGCCGCGCTGAGACGGAGACCAACTTCCAGTCGTCCGCTCGTAGTCGCGCCGGCCGCTACAAGCCCCGCGAATCATTCCAACAAGATGCCGCACCCGGGCGCCGCTAGCTTCGCCCGAACGCGCGCCGCACGGCGTGAACGATCCGCGTGAGGAAGTTCAGCCGCGCCTCATGAGCATGGATCGGTGCCTCGACTGCGGCCTCGGCCCGCGTGAACAGCCCCGCGCCTTCGGGCTCGATCTCGGCGGTAGTCGGTGGCTCCTCGAATTCGCCGAGGTTTCGCACCTCGTCCTTCGTCAGCCTCAGCTGCACGCGTCGCTGCGTGATCGAACCGACCTGCTCGGACGGGACGTACACCGGCCTGCTGAGCAGGCCGGTCGACACGGACAGCCCGTTGAAGATGTCGTCGCTCGAATCGCCGACCACCTCGTCGACCGAGCCCACCTCCTGTCCGTCTGCGTCGACCACCTTCCACCCGCCTTCGATGACGAACCAGGAAACGGGGTCGCCGGCGGTCATACGTTGCGGCCTCCCACGAACCGGCGCGTAGCGCCCGTCCGCGAAGCGGACCTGGGGAGGGGGCTCGGGGGAACCGGGAGGTTCCACCGACCATCGGTGCGCGCACCTCTCATACGTTGCGGCCTCCCACGAACCACACGGGCCCCTGCGTACCCACCGGGTGCGTGTCGGAGAGAACGTGGAGGATCTGGATCGTTCCGGTGATGCCTTGCTCGTCGCAGCGCTCGAAGCACCGCGACGACATCTCGCGGGACGCGCCGTAACCGAAGCGGTGCGCGGCGCGGAATCGGAACGTCGCCCCGCTGCCGAAGCGCGACGGGTTGAGCGGCGCGATCAGGAGCGCTGCAGGCTCGAGATAGTCGGTTGAATCCAGCGTGACCTGGGCATAGAGGTCGCTCCAGTCTGCGGGAAGCAAGGCGAGCTCCCGCTGCCACTGGTCATGCAGCGCCTCCTTTCGGGCCAAGGTCTCGCTGGGAGCGAGCTTCACGTCGACGACGTCCAGGTTCCCCCAGATCCGTTCCTGGTCGAGACGCCGGAGCAGCCGGCGGACACCCTCGGGGCCGACTCCCCCGCCGCCGCGCGTGACCGAGAAGCGGATCTTCCGCCCGAAGAGAGCCGGTGCAGCCGGTGCCAACAAGGCCGCTGCGCGGGTGAGGCTCGTTTCGTCGGCCAGCGTCAACTCGAGGGCGAGCTCCCTCCAGTCGTCCTCCTGGATGCGCTCGAGGCCGATGAGCTGTTCGACTAGCTGCAAGAGCCGGAGCATAGACTGAGCCTCGTGGCAAAGGTCGAACAAAAACCGACGCTCTCGAAGGCCGATCTCCGCGACTTCTTCCGCGAGATGTTGTTGATCAGGCGGTTCGAGGAGAAGGTCGAGGAGCGCTTCCGCGCCGGCGAGCTGCCAGGCTTCCTCCACGTGGCGATCGGCCAGGAGGCGGTCGCGGTCGGGGTCTGCCGCGCCCTGGAGGAGGGGGACATCATCGCGTCGACGCATCGCGCCCACGGCCACACGCTCGCCAAGGGCACGACGCCGAACGAGCTCATGGCCGAGCTCTACGGGAAGCTCGAGGGCTGCTCGCATGGCTATGGCGGCTCGATGCACCTCTACGACATCGAGCGGGGCAACATGGGCGCCAACGCGGTCGTCGGCGGCGGGCTGCCCGCGATCGTCGGGGCAGCACTGGCCTTCAAGTTCCGGGGCGAGCCGCGCGTCGCGGTCGCCTTCTTCGGCGACGGCGCGACGAACATCGGCACATTCCACGAGTCGCTCAACCTTGCGCAGCTCTGGCAGGTTCCCGCCGTCTTCGTCTGCGAGAACAACCACTGGGCCGAATCGACACCCGGCTGGCAGCACATGCCGATCGAGGACATCTCGCAGCGGGCGGTCGCGTACGGAATGAAGGCAGTCAAGGTCGACGGTCAAGACGTTGAGGCGGTCTACAAGGCGACGCGCCGTGCGCTCGAACATGCGCGCGGCGGTAAGGGGCCTGTTTTCCTCGCGGTCAACACCTATCGCCTTGTCGGTCACTACATCGGCGATCCCCAGGTCTATCGCTCGAAGGACGAGCTCGAGCAGACGCGCGAGACCCAGGATCCGATCCAGCACCTTCGCGCGAAGCTCGAGCTTGCGGACGACGAGGTCGAGGAGATCGACCGCGAGGTACAGGAGATCGTGGACGCCTCGGTGGAGTTCGCAAAGAACGGCACCGACCCGAAGCCGGAAGACGCCCTCAAGAACATTTATGCCTGATCTCCGCAAAAGATGCTGCGTATTTTTCGCGGGGCGAGGTCTGTCCAATCGCTTCGCTCGGGAGACCCGCAACTGCCTGAGCTGAGCTACCGGGAGGCCGTAAGAGATGCGCTCTCTCGTGCCATGCGCGCGGACGAGGACGTCTTCGTCATGGGCGAGGACATCGCCGAGATGGGCGGCTCGATGGGCGTGACGCAGGGCATGCTCGACGAGTTCGGGCCAGAACGCGTCCGCAACACGCCGATCTCCGAGATGGCGCTTGCAGGTGCCGCGATCGGGGCAGCGATGCAAGGCATGCGGCCCGTGGCAGAGATCATGTACGAGGACTTCCTCACGCTCGCGACGGAGCAGATCGTCAACCAGGCTGCGAAACACCGCTACATGTCAGGTGGACAGCTCAGCGTGCCGGTCACCTTCCGCACTCAGGGTGGCGCGGGTTGGTCGCCAGGTGCCCAGCATGCCCAGCAGCTAGAGGCGTGGTTCGTCCACATCCCGGGGCTGAAGGTCGTGTTCGCGTCGACACCGTCGGACGTTCGCGGCCTCCTCTGGTCGTCGATCTACGACGACAACCCGGTCGTCTTCTTCGAGCACCGCACGCTCTACGGGATCAAGGAGGAGGTTCCGGACGAGCTCGAGCCGATCCCGCTCGGCGAGGCGCGCCTGCATCGCCCCGGCGAGGACGTGACGGTGATCGCGACCGGCCGGCTCGTGCACGAGTCGCTTGCGGCCGCACAGGAGGCCGAGAAGGAAGGAGTCTCGGTCGAGGTAGTCGACCCGCGAACGTTGCAGCCCCTCGACGAGGACACGCTCATCTCATCGGTCAAGAAGACGAACCGTTGCGTTGTCGCGCACGAGGCGGTGACGCGCATGGGCTTCGGTGCGGAAGTCGCGGCGATCATCCAGTACGGAGCATTCGACTGGCTCGATGCACCGATCGAGCGTGTCGGGGCGAAGTTCGCGCCGCTGCCGTTCGCGCCGGTGATGGAAGAGTTCGTCGTCCCGCACTCCACGGACGTGCTCGACGCAATTCGGCGAACGATCGGACGAACGTGACGCACCTCGCGGCATCCTCCGGGCTGCTGGCCCGCGATCACGCGGCGCCGCGCCGCGTCCTCAGTCGCGCCCGGGCTATCCAGCCCGAGCGCTCCCTGCGTCGTTGCGCGGCTTGGTGCTCGCGACCCAGCAGCGCGGTACTGCCGCGAGGAGCCTCAGATGGCAACTGAGATCAAGCTTCCCCGGCTCGGCCAGGGGATGGAGTCCGGGACGATCGTCAAGTGGCTCAAGTCCGAGGGCGACACGGTTGAGAAGGGAGAGCCGCTCTACGAGCTCGACACGGACAAGGTCACGCAGGAGGTGGAAGCAGACGCGTCAGGCGTGCTGCTGAAGATCGCGATCGCCGAGGGCGAAGTCCCGGTCGGCAAGACGATCGCCGTCATCGGTGAGCAGGGCGAGCTCGTCGACGTCTTCGACGACGTGAAGGAGGCGCGGGCAGAGGAGACGGAACCAGTCGCATCCGCAGCGCCGCAGCCGGCGCAGATCCGGCAAGCTGCGTCGTCGACGACGAACGGCCGCATCAAGGCGTCTCCGCTCGCGCGCCGCATCGCCCGCGAGCGCGGCATCGACCTGAGCGCGATTGCGGGAACAGGGCCAGAGGGGCGCGTAGTCGCCGAAGATGTCGAGCGCGCTGCCGCCGGCACCGCGCCGCTCGCGCCGGCCCCGCCGGTGCCCACCGAACCGGCAGCCGCGCCCGAGGAGGTGGAGGTCGAACAGCTCTCGTCGATGCGAAAGACGATCGCCCGCCGGCTGACGGAGGCGTGGCAGGCGCCGGTCTTCCAGCTCGGGATCACGGCGGACATGGGACGTGCCCTCGAAGTGCGCCGTCGGCTCGTGGAGCTCCGGGGCGACGGCGCGAAGCCGACCGTATCCGACCTCATCACGAAGGTCTGCGCGATGGCGCTGATGCGACACCGTGACGTCAACGCGCTCTACAGGGGCGACACGATCGAGCTGTATCCGACCGCGAACATCGGAATCGCGGTCGCGATACCGAAGGGCCTCGTCGTCCCGGTCATCCGCGGCTGCGAGCGCAGGACGATCCCCGAGATCGCGGCGGCGCGGGCCGACCTCGTCGAGCGTGCCCGGGCGGGAAAGCTCCAGCAGGCGGACCTCGACGGCGGCACGTTCACGATCTCGAACCTCGGCATGTTCGGCATCGAGCGCTTCATCGCCGTCCTGAACCCGCCGCAGGCCGCGATCCTTGCCGTGGGCGCCACGCAGGAGAAGCCCGTCGTCGTCGACGGCCAGGTCGTCGTGCGACAGCGCATGGAGCTCACGCTGACGTGCGATCACCGCGCAGTCGACGGGGCAACCGGCGCCGAGTTCCTCCGGGACGTCAAGACGTTCCTGGAAGAGCCCGGCCTCGCGCTGTGACCACTCCGTGACGCCGGTCTGGTACCACGTCCGCGACCTGACGGCGGCCCGCGCCTTCTACACGTCGAAGCTCGGCTTCACCGAGATCTACGTGGACGAGGACGGCACCTGGGCCAAGCTCGAGCGAGCGGGCATGGAGATCGGCCTCGCTGAAGGGGAGCCGGAGGAGGAAGGCGGCGTGGCGCACGTCGACGTCGACGACGTCAAGTCGATTGCGGAGGAACTGCGTACGGCCGGCGTCGACGTCGGCGTCGTGTTCGAGCTCCACGGCCAGATGCGCCTCCTGGACGTGTTCGACCCCGACGGAAATCGCCTGCAGTTCGCGGAGGAGCTCTCCGGTCACTGACGTCACCGGCGCTCTGCGCGGCGCCGGTTATTAGAGCGCGGAAGGCTGCTGAACCAGCGGCGCGGGCAGGCGTACGCGGCCGGGACCCAGTCGCAACGCACGGCGCCGGAGCAGCCGGGCCCGCAGGCCCGTCCCGAACTCGGTCCGCCGATCGTCGTCACGTTTCATGTACCTAGAGATGCCGCAGGCGCAACCTTCTTGCCTCGATTGTCTCGAATCACTCCTTCGAGGGACGGCGGCCATACACTGCGGGCAGTGATCCGCCAGGCCGGACCGCAGGATGTCCGTTTCCTTCGCGACATGCTCAAGCACGCGTATCACTGGCGCCTAAACGAGGATCCCGACCTCCCGGTGGCCCGTTACGTGAACAACTGGGGCCGTCCCGGGGACGCAGGGCTCGTGGCCTGGGAGGCCGGGCCGATCGGGGCCGCCTGGTACCGGCTGTTCCCGGCCAACGCGCCCGGCTTCGGCTTCGTCGACGAGCGGACTCCCGAGCTGACCATCGCCGTCGTGCCGAGTCGCCGCGGCGGAGGGCTCGGCGGGCAGCTGATGAGCGCGTTGCTCGAGCGGGCGCGGCAGGACGGTCACACGGCGATCAGCCTGAGCGCCGAGAAGGGCATGACGAAGCTGTACGAGCGCTACGGGTTCGCACCTGTCGTGGAGAAGGACGGGACCGTGACGATGAAGGCAAACCTCTAACGAGCACCCCGGTCGATACGATCGACCTTTGATGGAAGCTGACGTTGCCGTTCTTGGAGGAGGCCCTGGCGGTTACACCGCCGCGATCCGCGCCGCGCAGCTCGGTGCAAAGACCGTGTGCATCGAGCGTGAGCCTGAGCTCGGGGGAACGTGTCTGCGCATCGGTTGCATTCCGACGAAGGCGTGGGTGCAGACGGCCTTCGCGCTGAAGGAGGCCGAGCACACTTTCGACAAGCTCGGCGTCAAGCTCGGCGGCTTCCAGCTCGAGTTCGGCACGGCGAACGAGTGGAAGACCGGCGTCGTCAAGCAGATGACGTCGGGCGTTGCGTCCCTGTTCAAGGCGAACGGGGTCGAATGGGTTAAGGGCAACGGCACCTTCAGGGATGCAAACACGATCGCCGTCGAGGGCGGGGAGGACGTGTTCTTCAAAACGGCGATCATCGCCACCGGCTCGTTTCCGCTCTGGCCGCCGATCGACGGTCTCGACTCGGAGCGCTGCGTCGACTCCGAGGGCCTCCTCGCCCAGACCGAGGTTCCGAAGCGCCTCGTCGTCCTCGGCGGGGGCATCATCGGCTGCGAGTTCGCGTCGATCTTCAACCGCTTCGGCAGCGAGGTGACGATCATCGAGATGCTGTCGGCGCTGATCCCGCAGGAGGACGCGGACGCGTCCAAGGAGCTTGCGAAGCAGTTTGGCAAGCGCGGGATCACCCTCCACCTCGAGAAGCAGTGCAGGCGGGTGGAGGACAACGGCGGCGTCCTCACCGTCCACTTCGGCGACGGAGAGACTGTCGAGGCCGACCTGATGCTCGTGTCAGTGGGTCGAGGACCGAACGTCGAGAGGATCGGCCTCGAGTCGATCGGCGTCGAGTTCGACAAGCGCAAGGGAATCGCCGCGGACGAGCACCGGCGCACCACCGTCGACCACATCTACGCCGTCGGCGACTGCGCCGGCTACTGGCAGCTCGCTCACACGGCTTTCCGGGAAGGCGAGGTCGCAGCGGAAAACGCGTCCGGGCACGAGGCCGTCGTCGACAACCGCGCCGTGCCGCGGCCGATCTATACCGATCCGGAGATCGCCGGCGTGGGGCTGACGGAGGCCGAGGCGCGCGAGCAGTACGGCGACGACGTCGTGACCGGCATGTTCCCGTGGGTCGCGAACGCGCGCGCAGTGATGCAGAACGAGACGACGGGGTGGGTGAAGTCGATCCACGAGACGCGCTACGGAGAGCTGCTCGGGCTGGTGATGGTCGGCCCGCACGTCACAGACCTGGTCGAGGCAGGGGTTGTCGCGATCGACGCCGAGGCGACAGTGGAGACGGTGGCGGACGGGATGGCCGCGCACCCGACGCTCTCCGAGGCGATCAAGGAGGCCGGGCTCGTCGCGCTCGGGCGCCCGATTCACGTGCCGATCCGCAAGCGCGCCGCGGCGACGGCCTAGCAGCGCCCGCCCTTATCCGTTTCGAGTAAGAAAACCCGCGCGTATCTCGAAGCGGGCCGGCGCCGTTTCCCGTTGAGAGATGGCATCGGCCGCTCCCGAGATTCCGGTCCTAGCCCGTAATCAGGCCTTCGAGACCCTGTACCGGCGCTACGTCGCCGACGTATACCACTATGCGCTCGCGCTGCTTGGCAATCCGACCGACGCCGAGGACGTCACGCAGACGACCTTCCTCAACGCGTTCCGTGCGTATCAACGCGGCATCGAGATCGAGAAGCCGCAGAACTGGCTGATCAAGATCGCGCACAACGCCGCGCGCTCGCGGTACGCACGGTCGGGCCGTCGCGTCAAGGAGGTTCCGCTCGAGGACCACGTCGAGCAGCTCGCGCTGCCGGAGGGCGAGCCGCCGAACCTCGAAGCGTTGTTGCGCGCCCTCTGGCGCCTTCCCTTCAATCAGCGCGCGGCGCTCGTCATGCGCGAGCTCGAAGGCCGCTCGTACGCAGAGATCGCCGACACGATCGGCGTCTCCGTCTCGGCAGTCGAGACGCTGATCTTCCGCGCGCGCAAGTCCATGCGGGCGAAGGCGTCGGCGGTCCGCACCCTCGCCACCGTCCCGCTGCCTAGCTCGCTGACGCACCTGTTCGGTGGCGGGGGCGTCGTTGCGGGAGGAGGTAGCGCGGCCGCCGGAGGCGGTGGGCTCCTGGGAGTCGGTCTGCTCGCGAAGACGGGAGTGGCGATCGTCGCGGGGATCATCGCGACCGCCGCGACCGGCGTCTTGACCGAACGGTCGACCCGCGCCGACGTCGCGCACCAGGACCGCGGCCCGGCTGCCACCTCGTCGGCTCAGGTGCCCAGCCTCGTGTTGCGCGCGGTGAACCTCGGCGGCGGGGAGACGGTCGCCGGACCAAGCAGTACAGTTGGCCAATCGAGTGGTCCGGCAGAGTCGGTGGTCGTCGGGGCCGCGCAAGCCACGGGCCCGTCACAGTCCGCGCAGGGCGGTTCGCAGGGCTCGGGCTCCTCGACCCAGGTGCCGGGCCTGCCGTCGCAGCCGCTCCCGGTGCCGGCGCCAACAACGACGACCCAGGTGACCGACGTGGTCACGACGGTCGAAAACACAGCGTCCAACCCGGCTGCCGTGCTCCCGGTGCAGCTTCCAAGCGCCTCGACGCTTCCGGTCACGGTTCCCCCGCCTCCACCGGTTCCGTCGCTCCCCTGAGGGACAAATCCCCCTGGAGGGGTCGCAAGATTTGCCCGGAAGGGGTATCTACTAGGGCATGACGCCCCGGCTGGCGCAGCAGACTCGCTCGGACCGAGCATTCGAGCGCATGTACCGGCGACATGTCGGCGACGTCTACCGGTATGCGCTCGCCGTCATGCGCAACCCCGCAGACGCCGAGGACGTCACGCAAACGACCTTCATGAATGCGTACCGCGCCTACGCCGAGAAGGGCAACCGGCCGGAGAAGCCGCAGAACTGGCTGATCGCCATCGCACACAACGTGTGCCGCCAGCGCTTCCGCCAGTCCGCGCGGCGCCCCTCTGAGGTCTCGTTCGAGGACGACATCGCGGACACGGTCGTCGACGAGGAGGCGCCGAGCGGGGACGACATCAGGCGCGCCCTGAGCCACCTCGCCTTCAACCAGCGTGCCGCACTCGTGATGCGCGAGCTCGAGGGTCGCTCGTACGCGGAGATCTCGGAGATTCTCGGACTGTCGACAAGTGCAGTCGAAACGTTGATCTTCCGTGCGCGCCGCGCGCTCCGAGAACAGCTCGAGGGGTCGCTCACGTGCGGCGAGGCGGAGTTCGCGATCTCGAAACAGCTCGACGGTCGGCTGCCCCGCTCGGAGAAGGGACAGTTGCGTGCGCATCTGCGCGAGTGCTCCGAATGCGCTGCGTTCGCGCGCCGTCAGCGTGCCCAGCGTGGCGCGCTGAAGACTCTCGCCCTCGTGCCGATTCCGACCTCCCTCACCTCGCTCTTCGGCGGTGGCGGCGCTGCCGTCGGAACAGGCGTCGCTCTCAAGGCTGCTGCAGCCGTGACCGCCGGGCTCGTCATTGGCGGTGCGGGCTACGAGGGCGTGCACGAGGTGACCGCGCACAAGAAGCAGCCCGCCGCTGTTCCCGCCGTATCCATAAAGACGGTGGAGCCCACGCAGAAGGCCGCGCCATCGACCTCCCACGGACAGGTTGCGCGGGCCACGAAGTCCAAAGCGCACACGCACGCAGTCCCCGGACACGGCCAGCAGCAGAAGCAGGCGAAGACGCAGAAGACTCACAAGGCGCACGCGAGCGGCAGCAGCGCTCACAACAAGCACTATGTCGGTGACGCGAGCGTGGCGGCTCGGCATGTCAAGGTTGCGCATACGCCCACGCGCCGCCACGTTCGCAGGGCTTCGCATCCGCGGCATACGAAGACAAAGACCGAGGGGCACCAGCTTCCCGGCCCCTTCGACGCCTCGCCGCCGGCGCACGGGAACGGCAAGTAGCTGCAAGAAAGCCGCCGCGGCGGTGTCTCTGAGGGAGGACGTGCCCTCGTCCCGTGCTCCGGGGCCGTGCCGCCCGCAGGGCCCCGGAGCTCTCCGTCGCCGCTTGGTAGGCTCGCCGCGAAAGGAGACCATGGCGATCGTCAATAGACGCAACGCGTTCCTCGGTTGGGGTATTTGGAAGATCATGAAGGGGTTCGGGAAGCAGCAGGCCAGGGCTGCCGTTCCCGGATCCGGTGATCACGCGGGTCTGAACAAGGGAGCGATCGCCTCACTGGTCGCAGCGGCAGGCGGCGCGCTCTGGTTCTGGCGCAAGAAGTCGGGCGAGACCGCCTCCTAGATGGCGGAGGTTCCCGCCGGCTTGATCCGGCCCGCGCTCGCAGGGCTCGTTCCCTACGAGCCGGGTAAGCCGGTAGAGGAGGTACAGCGTGAGCTCGGCCTCGAGCGCGTGGTCAAGCTCGCGTCCAACGAGGGTCCCTACGGGCCGTTCCCGGCCGCGGTCGAGGCGCTCGAGCGGTCTGCGCGCGAGCTGAACCGCTACCCGGACGGCGGCGCCTACCGGCTGCGCTCCGTGTTGGCGGACCGGCACGGCGTGCGCTTCGAAGAGATCGCGATCGGTGCGGGTGCGGACGGTGTCATCGACGGCGTCTCGCAGGCAGTCCTCGATCCGGGCGACCAGGTCGTGCTGGGCTGGCCGTCGTTTCCGAGCTACGCGATTTACGCCCGCAAGCTGGGCGCTGAGCCCCTCCAGGTCAGGCTGCGCGAACACCGTTACGACCTCGACGCGTTGCTCGATGCGGTCACGGAGCGGACGAAGCTCGTCTACGTCTGCTACCCGAACAATCCGACCGGCACCGTCAACACCCGCGCGGAGCTCGATTCCTACTTCGAGCGCGTTCCCGATCACGTTCTGACCGTCCTCGATCAGGCCTACTTCGAGTACATCGACGACACCGACTACGTAGACGGAATCGAGGAGTACATGAAAGCCGGACGCCGGGTCATCGTCCTGCGCACCTTCTCGAAGATCTACGGGCTAGCAGGACTGCGCGTCGGCTACGGCGTCGGGCCCCCGGAGCTCGTCACCGCGCTCGGCAAGACGCGACGCGCGTTCGACCTGACGTCACCCGCGCAGGAGGCCGCCCTCGCGAGCCTCGACCAAGCCGGCGAGCTCGCGCGGCGGCGCGCGCGTAACCGTGAAGGTCTGGCCGAACTGGCCCGCATCCTCGGCGACGCGGGCTTCGAGGTAGCGGGCCCGGCGTTGGGGAACTTCCTCTTCGCCGAGGTCGGGGAGGACGCGCAGTCCTGGTTCGAGGCTCTCCTCCGTCAGGGCGTCATCGTGCGTCCCCTCGCCGGCTTCGGCGCGCCGCACGCGGTGCGCGTGACGGTCGGCACACACGACGAGCATGCAGTCCTGGCCCGGGCGCTGACGCAGATGAGGACGATCGCGGGAGCTTCCTGACAGACTCCGAGCGCGTGTGACCGGCCTCCGCCGACAGCTGAGCCTCCTTGGTAGCGCGCCCGCTTTCCGGCTGCTCTTCCTCGCCACCCTCGCCTCGAGCATGGGCACCCTGCTGGCCACCGTCGCGCTCGTCGTCGACGTCAAGGACCGCACGAACTCCGGTCCGTGGGTCAGTGCGCTCATGATTGTCGAGTTCCTCCCGGCAGTGGCGGTGGGGCTCTTTCTCGGTCCGCTGCTGGACCGGTTCAGACGTCGCGGGCTGATGGTCGGCTCGGATCTCGTCCGGTTTCTCGTCTTCTGTGCGCTGCCCTTCGCCGGTTCGGCGGGCGCCATCGTCGCCCTCGCGGGCGTCGCCGGCTTCGCAACCGGGTTCTTCAGGCCGGCCGTCTACGCCGGGTTACCGAACCTCGTCGACGAGTCCGACCTCACGCGCGCGAACTCGCTGATCCAGACCGGAGAGAACGTCAGCTGGACAATCGCGCCGGTGATCGGCGGCGCGCTCGTCGCCGCTTCCAGTCCCGACACCGCGTACTGGATCAACGCGGCGTCGTTCCTCCTCTCTGCTCTCCTCGTTCTGCGGATCCCCGGCGGCGGCCTGCAGGGGGCGATTGCCGCAAGCCACGGTCACCTGCGCGACCTGCGCGACGGCTTCAGCCGCATCCTTCACACGAGGCCGCTCCTGACCGTGCTGGTCGTGTGGACGATCGCCCTCGGCGCCGTCGCGTCGACCCAGACCGCTCAGGTCTTCCTCGCCAAGGACGCGTTCAACGCGGGTGACCTCGGCTACGGACTGATCTTCGGGTGTATCGGGCTCGGGCTCGCCCTGGGCAGCTTTGGCGCGGGCACCTGGGTCGAGGAGCGTTCGATCGGCACCGTCTACGCGGCGAGCATCCTCCTCCAGGCGATCGGTGTGGCGGCGGCGGGCGTCTCGCCCAACGTCTGGGTGGCCTTGCCGTGCTTCGTTCTCGCCGGCGTCGGCAACGGCACCGCCGTCGTCTGCAACTCGCTCCTGGTGCAGCGCGGCGCGCCGGACGCACTCCGCGGTCGCGTCTTTACGGCGATCATGAGCGTCAACTACGCCGCCTACGCCGTCGGCTTCGTCGTCGCCGGCCCTCTGACGGACCGGGTCGGGCCCAGGTGGATCTTCGCCGGCGTCGGCGTGGTGCTTGCCGTTGCTTCTCTCGTCGCCTACGTGCTCGCTCGCGGGGCCGAGGACACGGCCGGGCAGACGATCGAAGCTGAGGCTGCGTAGGTGGCTCAGGGCCGGCGGGACTGGACGCGGACGACCTTGGCGGAGGCGGTTCGGAGAGGAGACCGGCCGGCACTCGCTCGTGCGATCTCACTCATCGAGAACGGCGATCCACTCGCGTACGAGGTCGTCCGCGAGCTCTATCCCGAGACCGGACACGCATACGCGGTCGGTGTGACAGGACCGCCGGGCGTCGGCAAGTCGAGCTTGATCTCGGCGCTCGTCCGGCACATCCGCGAGCAGGAGCGAACGATCGGCGTCATCTCCGTCGACCCGTCGAGTCCCTTCACACAGGGCGCGCTGCTCGGGGATCGCATCCGCCTGGCGGATCACTTCCTCGATCCCGGGGTGTTCATCCGATCGATGGCGACACGCGGCCATCTCGGCGGCCTCGCCGAGGCGACGCTGCAGGCTCTGTTGGTTCTGGATGCGTCCGGCAAGGACCTCGTGTTCCTCGAGACCGTCGGCGCGGGGCAGAGCGAGGTCGAGGTCATCGGGATCGCGGACACCGTCGTGCTCGTGCTCATGCCGGGCTCGGGTGACTCCGTTCAAGCGCTCAAGGCCGGGATCATGGAGATCCCCGACGTGATCGCGATCAACAAGATGGACCATCCCGCCGCGAAGACGATGCTGAACGAGGTGCGGTCGATCCTCTCGCTCGACCGCGACCGCTCGTGGCGGCCGCCGATCGTCCTCACCGAGGCGATCCGCGACGAGAACGTGCCGGAGCTCTGGGCGAAGATCGAGGAGCACCGGGCGCATCTCGAGGCGGAGGGAGGCCTCGAGGAACGGCGGCGGAAGAATCTCGCCGGCGAGGTCTTCGCTGTCGCATCGGGACGCGCGAAAGCGCATCTCGAACGCGCGGTCGCCGACGATCCGGAGCTTCGCCGGCTCCTCGACGAGGTGCAGCGGCGGGAGCTCGACCCCCTGACCGCCGTGAAGGAGATCATGGAAAAGGTCTTTCACGTTCCTGGTGACACACTTCAACCTGACTCCGGTGAGCGACTCCATGGCGACGCAGAAGACGGCACCGAGCCTCGCTGACATCCAGCAGGCCCGCGAGCGTCTTCGCGGGATCGCCGAGGAGACGCCGATCTACCTGTCGGAGACCTTCTCGCGCCGCTGCGGGCGCGAGGTCCGCCTCAAGGCGGAGAACCTGCAGCGAACGGGCGCGTTCAAGATCCGCGGGGCAGTGAACCGGTTGTCGCTGCTGACGCCGGAAGAGCGGGCGGCGGGAGTCGTGGCGGCGAGCGCGGGAAACCACGGCCAGGCGGTCGCGTGGGCCGCTCGCGAGCTCGGCCTGCGTGCCCGGATCTTCGTGCCCGTGACCGCGCCGATGGCGAAGGTCGAGGCCTGTCGCAACTACGGCGCGCAGACCGAGCTGGTCGGTGCCGACTTCGAGGACGCCCTAAACGCCGCGCTGGCCCATGTCGAGGAGACCGGAGGCACGTTCATCCACCCCTACGAGGACCAGTTCGTCGTGGCGGGGCAGGGAACGATCGGGCTCGAGCTGATCGACCAGGACCCGGACGTTGACACCGTCCTGATCCCAATCGGCGGAGGTGGGCTCGCGCTCGGCATCGCAACGGCGTTGCGGGCGGTGCGGCCAGAGATCCGACTCGTCGGTGTGCGTGCCGGAGTCGACGGCTACACGATTGCCGACGGTATCGCGGTGAAGGTGCCGAGCGACTTCACCATGCCGCTGCTCAACGACCTGCTCGACGACATCGTGGTGGTGACGGATGACGAGATCAGCGAGGCGATCGTGTTGCTGCTCGAGCGCGCAAAGCTCGTCGTCGAAGGTGCCGGCGCGGTGGGTGTCGCGGCGCTGCTCGCCGACAAGGCCGGCGGCGCAGGCACTGCCGTTCCCATCCTCTCGGGCGGGAATATCGACGCGACGATGCTCATCTCCGTGATGCGCCACGGGCTCACGGCCGCTGGACGCTACCTGGTCGTTCGCACGCAGCTCGCCGACCGGCCCGGCGAGCTGATCAAGCTGCTCTCGCTCGTCGCCGAAGAACGCGGGAACGTGATCGCGGTCGAGCACCACCGTGAAGGCATGGACATCCCCGTCAGCGAGACGGAGGTCGAGCTGACGCTCGTCACGCGCGACGAGGAGCATTGCCAGCAGCTCCTGAGCACGATGGCGGAACGCGGCTACATCGTCGAGCGCCTCAGCTAGTGACCGAGTCCCGCCGCGAGCGCAAGATTGTCAGCGTGCTGTTCGCCGACCTGGTCGGCTTCACGGCGCGTGCCGAGCAACTCGATCCGGAGGACGTCGAGGCGATCCTCCGTCCGTATCACGAGCGCCTGAGACACGAGCTCGAGCGCTTCGGCGGAACCGTCGAAAAGTTCATCGGCGACGCAGTCATGGCACTGTTCGGCGCGCCCGTCACGCACGAGGACGATCCGGAGCGCGCCGTTCGCGCAGCGCTCGCGATCCGCGACTGGGCGCGCGAGGAGGACGGAGTTCAGGTGCGGATCGCCGTCAACACGGGTGAGGCGCTCATCAATCTCGAGGCGCGGCCCGAGGCGGGAGAGGGGATGGCGGCCGGCGACGTCGTCAACACGACCGCGCGCCTCCAGGCGGCCGCACCCGTCAACGGCGTGATCGTCGGAGTGACGACCTACCGGGCGACGCGGAACGAGATCGAATTTCGCGAGCTCGAGCCCGTCGAGGCGAAGGGGAAGGTCGAGCCGCTCGCGGTGTGGGAAGCGGTCGAGGCGCTGGCGCGCGTCGCGACCGAGGCGGTCTCGACGATGGCGCCACTGGTCGGCCGCGCGCGCGAGCTCGACCAGCTGCTCGATGCGTTCGAACGGGCGAGCCAGGAGAGCTCGCCGCAGCTCGTCACGCTCGTCGGCGTCCCGGGAATCGGCAAGAGCCGCCTCGTCCTCGAGCTGTCCTCGATCCTCGACGAGCGGCCCGACTTCGTCTACTGGCGTCACGGGCGGTCGCTGCCGTACGGCGAGGGCGTGACCTTCTGGGCCCTGTCCGAGATCGTCAAGGCCCAGGCCGGCATCCTCGAAAGCGACTCGGCCGACGAGGCGCGAGACAAGCTGATGCGGACGCTGAACGAGATCGCGGAGCCTGCAGAGGTCGCCTGGCTCGAAAGCAAGCTCCGCCCGCTCATCGGGCTCAGCACCGAGACCGAGTTCGGCGGCGATCGTCGCACGGAGAGCTTTGCCGCCTGGCGTCGTTTCTTCGAGGCGCTGGCGGCGAAGATCCCGCTCGTCGTCGTGTTCGAGGACGTCCACTGGGCCGACGAGGACCTGCTCGACTTCATCGACGAGCTCGCCGATTGGGTCGAAGGCGTGCCGCTACTCGTCCTCTGCACGGCGCGGCCCGAGCTGCTCGACCGCCGGCCTGGCTGGGGCGGTGGGAAGCGCAACGCGCTGACGATCTCCCTCTCTCCGCTCGACAACGACGACACGGCACGGCTGATCGCATCGCTGCTCGACCGCGCAGTTCTTCCGGCCGACACGCAGGCGACCCTGCTGGCTCGCGCCGGCGGCAATCCGCTCTACGCCGAGCAGTTCGTTCGCATGGCCGCCGAGCGAGGAACGGCCGTCGACGAAGTGCCCGAGACCGTGCAGGGCATCATCGCCGCGCGGCTCGATCTGCTCTCTCCCGAGGAGAAGTCACTCATGCAGGACGCGGCCGTGCTGGGGAAGGTGTTCTGGTCCGGCGCGCTGGCGTCGACGGGCTCCTCGACCGTCGCGGAAGTCGAAGAGCGGCTGCGCTCGCTTGCGCGCAAGGAGTTCGTCCGCCGCGAGCTGCGCAGCGCGATCGCCGACGAGACGCAGTACGCGTTCGGCCATCTGCTCGTCCGCGACGTGGCATACGGTCAGATCCCACGCAGGTCGCGTGCGGAGAAGCATCGCCTGGTCGCAGAGTGGATCGAGTCGCTGGCCGCTGACCGATCCGACGACCGCGCAGAGATGCTGGCGAACCACTATCTGGCTGCGCTCGAGCTCGCTTCCGCCGCCGGCATGCAAACGGAGGCGCTGGGGGAGCACGCGCGCCATGCCCTCAAGGAGGCCGCCGATCGCGCGTACTGGCTCGGTTCGTACGCTCAGGCTTCCAGGCTGTACGCGAAGGCGATCGAGCTCTGGCCTGAAGACGATCCGGAGCAGCCGCTGCTCGTGCTGCATGGCGGGCTCGCCGACTTCGACGGAGGGCTCGCCGACGATCCTTCCGAGCTCGAGGGGTTGCCGGGGCGGTTCCTCGCCGAAGGCGACCGCGTGCATGCCGCCGAAGCGGCGATGGCCCTGTGTCGCATGTGGTGGAACCGAGGCGAGGGCTCGAAGTCCTCAGAGAACCGCGAACAAGCTCTCGAGCTCGTGCGGGACGAAGGCCCTTCTCGAACGAAGGCGTACGTGCTCACCGAGGGCGCCCGGCAGCTGATGCTCGCATACGAGTGGGACCGGACGCGAGAAATCGGCAACGAGGCGCTGGCGCTCGCCGAGGAGCTGGGGCTCGATCGCTTCCGCGCGTCGGTCCTCATCACCATTGGCACCTCCGAAAACCGGGCCGAGGCGATCGAGCAGGGCATCGAGATCGCCAGCCGGGTGAACGACATCGAGCAGCTCACCCGGGGCTACAACAACCTCGGCGAGCTCGTGCTCGAGGAAGGGAGGGTTTCTACCGCCGCCGGGCTCTACGAAGCTGCGCGCGTTGCAGCTGCGCGTTTCGGACACTCACTCGGACAGCGCTGGCTCGACGCCCAGGAAGGCTTCTATTACTACTTGACGGGCGACTGGGAGCGGTCGCAGAGCCTGCTCGACGCCTATCTCGCGGAGGCGGAAGGCGGGTCTCCTCATTACATGGAGCCGCCGACGCGATTCGCGCGCGCCCAGCTGCGTTACGCACGCGGGGACACGGCGGGTGCACTGGAAGACGTCGAGCGAGGTATCGGCCTGGCGCGCGCGGCCAAGGATCCGCAGGCAGTCATCACTCTCACCGGTCCGGCGCGGATCCTGTTCGCGGAAGGCAGAATCGTCGAGGCGCTCGATCTGCTCCGCGAGGCGCTTCGGGCCGGATATCTCCCGTATTTCGCGGCGGTCGACGCCGGCTGGATCGAGTACCTGCGCGGTGCCGAGCAAGCGGAGCTCGACATCCCGGCTGCGAGCGAGGCGTGGCGGTTCGTCGAAGCCTGTCTCTCGGAAGGGAATCTGCTCGACCTGGCCGATCGCCTGTCGGCTCTCGACTTCCGCGTGGACGAAGCGCACGTGAGACTTCGCGCGGCAGAAGAGCTGGTCGGCGCGGGAAGGCGTCCGGAAGCCGACGACCAGCTCCGGCGGGCGCTCGCCTTCTTCCGTTCCGTCGGCGCGAGTCGCTACGTGCGTGAGGGCGAAGCGCTGCTGGCTGCGTCAGCCTGAGCCGCAACGCCTGAACGACACCGTCCCGCCCGGCCAATCGTTGACACCGCCGTGCAAGACGGGTCGAGCCTCGACTCCGGCTGCCGTGAGCACGCTCGCCGCGATGCTCGCGCGCATTCCCGACTCGCAGATCGTGACGACCGGCCTGTCTCGGTCGAGCCCGTCGGGCCCCGATTCGCGCAGGAGGCGGAACGGAATGTGGACCGAGCCCGGGATGTACCCCTCGTGGCGCTCGGTCTTCTCCCGAACGTCGAGGACCTGAACCGAGCCGTTCTCGAGCAGTCGCTCCGCCTCGTCGACCTCGATCGGCTCTAGCCGCTCCGTTGCGGGCACGGCGGTCACGTATCCGGCGAGCTCGAGGAACCCGACCGACCGCAATCCCGCCGCCGCGCGGTCCGCCTCGCTCTTGTCGCTGGCGTGGATGACGATTCGTTCGTCGGGATCGAGTACGAAGCCCGCGCGGGTGGCGAATGACGAACCCGACACCGGCACGTTGAAGGCTCCCTGCACGTGACCGGCGGCGTGCGCATCTTCGGAACGGACGTCGAGGATCGTCGCGTCTCCGGGCGTTGTGAGCAGCTCGACCGCGGCGGGTGCGCCGATGAAGCGTCCCTTGTTGATCGCGACGACGCGAGCGGTCGTCGGCGGCCGCGGAATGGACACGGACGCTGTCGCGTTGACGAATGCCTGCACGTCTCTGTACTCGAGCGCCGTGTTCGTCTGCTTCTCGTCGCCCATCGTCGACGAGTGGGCGGGGCTCATTGCGGCACCGCAGAGCGATCCGGCCACGTGGCCCGGGTACACGCGGTACGAATCCGGGAGCTCCGCCAGCCGGTGCAGCGAGTGGAAGAGACCTTCGGCTCCCTCGCGTGCGTCGATCGCGAGGTCCGGCCGCGCGGCGTCGCCGATGAACAGCGAATCGCCGGTAAGCACGAGCTCCTCTCCCACCACGAGGGCACAGTGCTCCGGACGGTGGCCAGGCGTGTGCACGACTCGCACGGCAGCCGAGCCGGCGTGGAGCCGCTCTCCGTCAGTCAACGGCTCGAACGGATACTCCGGCTCAGCCAGGGGATGGATGGCGACAGGGACGTCGTGCTCGAGCGCAAACCGCCCGTGGCCGGAGACGTGGTCGGCGTGCGTGTGCGTCTCGAGTACGCGCACGATCCGGACTGCCTCTTCCTGTGCAGTCTGGAGGTATTGCTCGATCGCGTAGGCAGGGTCGACCACGAAGGCCTCGCCCCTCGCGGGATCGCCGATCAGGTAGGAGGCGCAGCCGAGATCGTCGTCGACGAACTGGCGAAACAGCACGATTCGGAAGCTAACACCCGCCCTCGCTAGCTTTCTTGAAGCATTGAGTTGAGTCTGGCAGCGGCCTCGCGGTATCGAGAACATGAGCACGATCGAGCTCGACTCCTGAAGCCTGCGACCAGCGCGACGACGCCAGTCGTTGCGCATTTCCTTCGGGTGAACCAAGCATCTGGTGGTGCTGGAGAGCGGTGCCGCCTTGTACGGCTTGCTACTCCTGGTCAGCGCCTCGGATGCGGTCTCATGCGGTGTGCGGCGCAGCCATCGGGTGAACCGCATAGCGATCGCATCCCTTCGTTTCGCTGAGGTTCGAGTTCGGTGTGGTTCAGGTGCGGTCTCATGCGGTCTCTCGCCGCAAAAAGCCCTGCAAACAGCCGTGTCCTGCACTTATCGCCGGCTAGCGGGGCGACGTTCTGTGGTTTTTCGGCCGAGAGAGCGTCTTGCGCTCGCCTCTTTCACACTTCCCGCTACGAGCGCTTTCTTCAGGACCGTTTCTGTGTGGGGAGATTCATCGGAGTACTGTGAGTTAGGCGGGCGGCGGCTCTGAGAGTCCTGGTCGCCCTCCTCAGGTCGCTAGTACTCAGTCCCCGTCACAGGCGCCGTCCGCAGTTTGCGCACGTTTTCGGGGTTCTCGGGGTTCGGTTTTTCGATCCTCGTAACTTTTCGCGGGTAGGGTTCTTGCGGCGAAGAGGTGTTAGCCGGCCTTGGCGGTTTTGCGCTAGCGAACAGGGGACTCGCTATTGAGGAAGCGCAGGCAAGGCTGGCCTCTTCGTTACTGCTCCCAGGCTGGCTGTAAACAGCGTTGTCCTGCGCTAACCGAGGGCTGGCGGTTGACGTTGCTGTTTCTTCGGGCCGAAAGCGAGCGTTGGGCGCCTAAACTGGGGCAATGAACTGGCTACGCAAATGGTTCGACAACATGCGCGGCAAGCAATCCCCGGAACCGCCAGCGGCGACGATCGGCGATCCCAACGTCGAGGTCGAGCGCTTGCAAGAGGAGAACATCAAGAAGCGCGAGAAGGCGATGGAAAACGGAGAGGGTCGCAAGCCCGAAGAGGTCTAAGCCGCCACCTCATGGATGTCGTCGGCCGTGTTGACAGAATGAGGTGCTGGGTGCCTTCGAGCAGCCGTCTGAGAGGGGTTAGGTCACGGCTTCAGCCTGCTGCCTGACGTCCGAGCCTCGCGCTGCTCGCTCGAGCCACGGCGTCGCCTCGAGCCGCTCGAAGGTGTCGCGTGCTTCAGCGAGCAGCGGCTGGGCCTCTTCGCCGCGGTCGTGTGCCATGAGCCACTCGCCCTGCTCGAGCAGTGTCACCGCAAGGTAGAAGGGAAAGGCGAGTTCCCGGAAGAGGCCGCCCGCGCGCTTGAACAAACGGTCAGCCTGCTCGGGGTCGGCACGACGGGCAGCAAGTCGAGCACGGAAGCGCGCGGAGTGTGCCTGGAGAAACTGCGGCGAGCGCCCCGGCGGGAGCGTGTCCACGACGGCGAGGAGTTCCTCTGCCCGGGAGACGTCGTCGAGTGCGAGCGCGGCCTCCACGGCGACGACGAACGACTCCTTCACCGCCTCGTAGGAAATGCCGATCGCGTGCCGGGTCTCGAGCGACGCCTCCGCGCTTCGCAGTGCCTCGGCGTTCCTTCCTTCGGCCAACAGCAGGTTGGCCTCGGCCAGGTGCAGTTGCGACTGTTCCTGCACGTCCGCGGACGCCCCTAGCTCGGCGAAGAGCCGCGTGCTTCGTTGGGCCTCTTCAAGCTGCCCTCGGTGGAGGCGCACGGGGACGATCGCCGTCAGAAGAGCAGCAAAGGCAATCCTCGCCTGCACCCAATCCTCCTCGGGCAAGTCGTTCTCTCGCGCCACCACCTCGTCCCATTCGCCCAGCGCGAAGAGCGGATACGCGAAGCCGAGAAGCGCCCATTCCCAGTAGCGGTTGCCGACCCGGCGGGCGAGTGCGAGTCCGTCCCGCGCAAACTCTGCCGAACTGTGGGCTTGATCCATCTGCACGGTCTGGTCGGCGAGGTTGTAGTAAGCGCGCAGCGCGGCGGAGGGCTTGTCGTGCTCAAGCGCGGTCTCGAGGGCGTTGCGGATCAGGCCGATCCCTTCAGTCGTGCGTCCACGGGCGAACAGGACGACGCCCTTTGTGTTCAGCGCCTGTGCGAGCGTCTCGGGTAGCAACAGCATCTCAGCGATTTCGAGAGCGCGCTCCAACCGCTCAAGTGCCAGATCGCCTTGGCCGGCGAAGAACATGAATCGGCCAATCTGCGCCGCGAGCACCGCAAGATCCGCATCGGGTTCCTCTTCGGAGAGCACCGCAAAAGCGCGGTCCATGATCTCGAGCCCTTGCTCGAGGCGTCCCCGGTCCCAGGAGATCTCGGCGATACGCGCCGACACTCGTGCCGCCGGATGCGTGGCCCCGACGGACGCGAACAGGTCGTTAGCACGCTCGAGGTTGGTGGCAGCGTCGTCTTGCCGGCCTCCGATCGAGGCCATCACGCCCGCCCGTTCGTGGAGCTCCGCCTGCACGAGCGGGTCATCGGTGAGTTCGCCGGCGCGCGCGAAGGCGCGCTGCGCCTCCGCGTTCGCGCCCAGGGAAGCCGCCCGTTCAGCGGCGCGAACGAGCATCTCGAACGCCTTCGACCTCAGCTCGGCAGCGTCGGGATCATCCGGGGCGGCGTGGTAGGCGTCGAGGTAGTGAGCCGCGACGACCTCGATGATCTCGTCCTCCTCGGCGCTCCAGGCCGAAGCGAGGAACTGCGCGGCCGCGAGGTGTTTCGCCTTGCGCTCGCGTCGGGAGATCGTCTCGTAGGCGACCCGCTTCACGATGTCCTGGAGGAACGAGTACTGCCCGCGCTCGGGCGACCGCGGATCGGCCTGTACCGAGATGATCTCCTTACCCAGAAGACCTCCGAGCAGCGGCTCGAGCTCCGCCTCCACGACGCCGCTCACCGCCGTGAGACCGTGCTTCGTGAACGTCTTGCCGAGCACCGCGCCGCACTCGACCAGGCGACGCTCCTCGGGCGGGAGTGAGTCGAGTCGCGCCGCCACGAGCGCGTGCAAGGTCTCCGGCACCTCCAGATCCTCGACGGCACCGGTCGCCCGGTACACATTGCCCTCGCGCGTCAGGAGGCCACGATCGAGCAGCATGCGGACCGTCTCGACCGCGTAGAGCGGCACACCCTCCGCCCGGTCGAGAATCCGACCCTGCAAGTCGTCCGGAAGGCCGGGGACGAGCCCGGCGAGGAGATCACCCATCGCCGCCGCGGAGAGCGGTTCGAGGTAGAGCGAGCTGAAGCTCCGCTTACCGGAGCCCCAGCCCGGTCGCTCGTCGGCGAACTCCGGTCTGGCCAGTGCCAGCACGAAGAGCGGATGGCCCCGCGACCAGTCCAGCAGATACTCGAGGAAGTCGAGCAGACCGGCGTCCGCCCACTGCAGATCTTCGAACACGAGGATCGTCGGCGACTGCTCCGCCAGACGCTCGAACAGAATCCGCCAGGCCGAAAAGAGGTTCTCCTGGTCTCCGGGCACGCCCTCCTCGAGGCCGAGGAGATGGGCGAGACGGGGCTCGACCCACGCCCGCTCGTCGGCGTCGAGGACGTATTCCTCGAGCGCGAACCGCAGCTTCGCGCGCGCCGACTCCGGCTCCTCATCCTCCAGGATGCGACAGCGCATGCGCACCATCTCGGCGAGCGCCCAATACGCGACCCCCTCACCGTAGGAGAGGCAACGGCCGCGATGCCAGAACGCGTCTCCAGCCAAACCGTCGACGTACTTCTCGAACTCCCAGGCAAGCCGCGACTTGCCGATGCCGGCGATCCCCGTGACGAGCGCAAGCTGTGCGCGCTGCTCGTCCGCCGAATCGTGGAACAGCTCCTTCACGAGCCGGAGCTCTCGATCGCGGCCGACGAACGGCGCCTCAAGGCCACCCGAGCGACGCACGCCCTTTGCCCCTGCAACCACCCGCAGCGCACGCCAGAGGGGTACGGGCTCGGCCTTTCCCTTGAGCTGGTGCTCGCCGGCGTCGTCGTAAGCAACCGCGGCCTCAGAAGCGCGCTTGGTCGACTCGCCGACGAGCACGGCGCCCGGCTCCGCTGCACCCTGGATCCGCGAAGCGGTGTTGACGAGATCGCCCGCGACCATGCCCTGGCCCTGTGCGCCAACGGTCACAGCCGCCTCGCCGCTGAGCACGCCGGCGCGCGCCTGCAGGCTCGGATCGAGCCCCGGCACGGCATCGACCAGCTCGAGCGCCGCCCGCACCGCCCGCTCGACGTCATCCTCCTGCGCGACCGGTGCGCCCCAGACGGCCATCACCGCGTCACCGATGAACTTCTCCACGGTGCCGCCGTAGCGCTCGACGATCCGGCGTGAGCTGTCGAAGTAGCGGGTTAGGAGCTCACGCGTCTCCTCCGCGTCACGCCCCTCCGACGTGGTCGTGAACCCGACCAGATCCGCGAACAACACCGACACCAAACGACGCTCAGCCACCGGCGCGACGACTGCAGCAAGGGCGGCCACCGAAACCGTTTCAACCTCCAGCGGTGCCCCACAGTCACCGCAGAACCTCTTGCCAGGCGCATTAGACCCTCCGCAGGAAGAACAAACCGAAGCGAGCGTGCTCCCACAGTCACCACAGAACTTCTTCGCGACAGGATTCTCAGCGCCGCAGTTCGAGCAGACGGTCACCTCAAGAGCCTAACCCGCGACCATGCGAACCGACAGATAGAGATCAGGATCGGAGGTCCGTGATGACGCCAATACTGGTCGACGACGAACTCTGGCAGCTGATCCAGCCACTGCTGCCGCGAACGACAAGGCGCTACCGCCATCCCGGCCGCAGACGGCTCAACGACCGCGAAGTGCTGAGCGGGATCCTGTTCGTGCTCACGACCGGGATCGCCTGGCAACGGCTGCCGCAACAGCTCGGCTTCGGCTTCGGCATGACCTGCTGGCGTCGCCTGCGCGAGTGGCAGCAGGCTGGCGTCTGGCAGCAGCTGCACGAACTGCTGCTCGCCAAGCTCCGCGAGAACGGCCGGCTCGACCTCTCGCGTGCCGTCTGCGACTCCGCCTCGCTGCGCGCGCTTTTGGGGGCAGCAAAACCGGCCCCAGCCCCGTCGACCGCGGCAGAGCCGGCAGCAAGCATCACCTGATCACCGACGCCAACGGCGTCTCGCTCGCCTGCCTGCTCACCGGCGCCAACCGCCCCGACGTCACCCAGCTATTACCGCTCGTCGAGGCGATCCCACCCGTATGCGGCAAGCGCGGACGACCACGCCGCCGACCCCACACGCTCCTCGCCGACCGCGGCTACGACGCCCAGCCACACCGACAGGCGCTGCGCGCCCGTGGGATCAGACCGCTGATCGCCAAACGCAACACCACGCACGGCTCCCACCTCGGCAGCGAACGCTGGGTCGTCGAGCGCACCCTCTCCTGGCTCCACCAGTACAGGCGCCTACGCACCCGCTACGAACGCCGCGCCGACATCCACGAAGCCTTCCTCAGCCTCGCCTGCAGCCTCATCTGTCTCAGGCAACTCCAGAGCTCATTGTGTTAGACGCTCTTAGGCCGGTCGCAGGAACATCCAGCGGTGGCCCTCGAGGTCAGCCGCGCTGTAGAGCCGACCGAACGGCAAGTCTTCGAGCTCGCGCAGGATCGTGGCCCCCGCGGCCCTTGCGTGCTCGAAGTGGCCGTCGACGTCGTCGACCGAGACGAGAACGCCGTCGATGACCCAGGGAGTCGCGAGCCAACGCCGCGCCTGCTCGCACTCCTCGGCGTGGTGGGCGGGACTACGGTAGTCGGGGCCGGGCCAACCGAGCATGACTTCGGCACCCTTGAGCTCGAGCTCGGCATGCGTGACGCGACCCTCCTCGTCCGTGAAGCGGTCACCTTGCTCGCGGAAGCCGAACGTCTCCGACAGCCAATCAATCGCGGCGGCCACGTCCTCGTAGGAGAGCATCGGCACGGCCCGTTGCACGTGCGGGATTGTAGGCGTGGGCGGCTAGCGTTCCTACGAAGTGTCAGCCCGCATCGCACTCGTGCTCGTCGCGCTGTGCGCTCTGGCTTTGCCTGCTACGGCTTCGGCCCATGCGCGCCTGCTTCGTTCCGGTCCTGCGAACGAGGCTGTACTCACGAAAGCGCCGACGAACGTGCGCCTCTTCTTCGACGACGCCGTGCGGGCCGGTTCTGGGATGAAGGCGATCCGAAACGGAGACGGCTCGGTGCTCGACGGGAAGCCGCACGTCGTCGGCGGCCGGACGCTCGTGATCCCCTTGCGTGCGGGCTTGGACGACGGCGACTACACCGTCCTGTGGCGGATCGTGTCGGACGACGGGCACGAGATCTCGGGCACGGTCGCTTTCGGCGTGGGTGCCGGGCGCGCACCGCCCCAGGCGGCGCTGTCCGCGAGTAACGGTCCGAGCGCGCAGGACGTCATCTCGCGCATACTCTTCTTCGCCGGCCTCCTCACCGCCGTGGGAGCGGCGTTCTTCCGTTTCGTCGTCGCGCCGGTCCCCGTGCGGCTCATGCTCGCCGCGTTCCTGCTCGTGTTCGTCGGCGTCTCCGGTCAGCTTCACGACGTCTCTCTTTCCACCCGCTTCGGCACGGCGATGGCGGTAGGCGCCGGTCTCGCCGGGGTCGGGGCGTTGCTGGCGGTGCTCGTGCCGGTCTTTCCTTGGGTGGAGCCGCTGCCGTTCATCGCTGCCCTTGCGTTGTTGCCGATTCCGACCGTCGCCGGCCACGCGCTCGACCGCGGCCGCTCGTGGCTCGAGGTTCCCGTCGATCTTATGCACGTCGCCGCAGCATCGGTTTGGCTTGGCGGGCTCGTCGCTCTGCTGCTACTCCTGCAGAGAGGTGGCGAACGTGAGCTTCTCCTCAGGCGATTCTCGAATCTCGCGCTTGCGTCAGTGCTCGTCCTCGCAGCCACAGGTGTGATTCGCGCGCTCTCCGAGCTTCGTTCCGTGAGTCAGTTGTGGTCGACCGGGTACGGTCGAGTGCTGATCGTGAAGACCGCGCTCCTCAGCATTCTGCTCGTCTTCGGCTGGCTCAATCGCTACCGGTTGGTTCCGCGCCTCTCCGTTGGTGCGTTGCGGCGGAACGTTGGGCTCGAACTTCTCGTGTTCGCGGGGCTCGTCGCGGCCGTCGGGTTGCTCACAGACCTGCGTCCGGGACGCGATCGCGTTGCGAGCGCGGCGGTCGCGGAGGCGAAGGGACCGCCACCGGCTCCGGACCGGGGCATGGTGGTGCAGGCCAAGGAGGCGGGGAATTACGCCGTGGCGCTGGGAGTCCGTCCGCCGAGTGCCCGGGTCTTTGTACTCGGCCAGGACGACAACGGCGTCAACGGGCTCGCGGTCGCGATCAACGGCAGACCGACGAGGTCCTGTGGGGCGGGATGCTACGAAGCGACCCTGCCGGCGACGCCAATTGCACGCATCACCGTCGGGCGTGCGAAGCTCGTCTTCCGGATTCCCCTGCATCCTCGCGCCGCCGACACAATCCTCGCCCGTGCGACGCGAACGTTCCGTCGGCTGAAGAGCGTCGACTACGTCGAGCGGCTCGCCTCGAGCCCGCAGTACAAGGTCGTATCGGACTTCACGCTCGAGCGGCCGAACCGGCTCGAGTACCGCATCAAGGGCGGGGCCTCCGGGATCATCATCGGCTCACGGCGCTGGGATCGATCGCCGGGCGGCAAGTGGATTCCATCGGCACAGGAGCTCACACGTCAGCCCGAGCCGATCTGGGCGGGACACGCGACCAACGTGTACCTGCTGAAGCAGACCCCGTCGACCTATGTCGTGTCGTTCCTCAAGCCGATCGGCCCGGTGTGGTTCACGTTGTGGTTCCACCGCCGCACACTGCGCCCGCGGCAGTTGCGCATGACTGCAGCCGCGCACTTCATGACGCACCGCTACACGAGCTTCAACGCGCCCCCGCGAATCAAGGCGCCGCGGGGGTGAAAGGCCGGGGTCAGACCCCGGAGGGTCTGACCCCGGCTTACGAAAGACCAAGCTGTCGCGCGATGACGAGTCGCTGCACCTCGTTTGTGCCCTCGCCGATCTCGAGGACCTTCTGGTCCCGGTAGAGCCGTGAGATCGCGTATTCGTCCATGTAGCCGTAGCCACCGTGAATCTGCAGCGCAGCGTTGACGACGCGGTTCGAGAGCTCGCCCGTGTAGAGCTTGGCCTGCGCCGCGGCAAGGGCGAAGTCGCGGTTCTGGTCCTTCAGCCACGCCGCCTTGTAGACGAGGTTGCGGCCGGCTTCGATCTCTGTGGCCATGTCGGCCAGCTTGAACTGGACGGCCTGGAACTTGGCGATCGGTTGCCCAAACTGCTTCCGCTCGTTCGCGTAGGCGAAGGCGAGATCGTAGGCGCCCTGCGCCAGGCCGACACCCATCGCCGCCACCGAGATGCGACCTCCGTCGAGGATCTGGAGGAACTGGTGGAATCCCTGTCCCCGCGGACCGAGGAGGTTGCCGTCCGGAACCTTCGCGTCCTTGAACGACAGCTCGCGCGTGTCGGATGCGCGCCAGCCGAGCTTCTTCATCGGCCTGGAAATCTCGTAGCCGGGCGTTCCGTTCGGGACGATGATGTTCGAGATCTCATCGTCGCCCGTTCGTGCGGTGATCGTGACGCACGCGGTCAGCTCGGTGCCGGCGTTCGTGATGAAGATCTTCGAGCCGTTGACGACCCACTCGCCTTCGCGGAGGTCTGCTCGCGTGCGCGTTGCGCCCGCATCAGAGCCGGCCTCGGGCTCGGTCAGTCCGAACGCCGCCAGCTTCTTTCCCGCGGCGAGGTCCGGGAGCCACCGGCGCCGCTGTTCCTCCGTCCCGAAGTAGTAGATCGGGAGCGTGCCGAGCGAGTGATGCGCGGCCATCGTGATCGCCACCGACGAGTCAACGCGCGTCAGCTCCTCGACCGCGATCGCGTAGGCAAGCGTGTCCGCACCTGCCCCGTCGTACTCCTCCGGAATCGTCATGCCCATCAGGCCGAGCTCCGCCATCCCGGCCACGAGCTCGGTTGGAAACCGGCCTTCACGGTCGAGCTCTTCGGCGACCGGTGCGACGCGTTCCTTTGCGAACTCCCGAACGGTCGACCGAACGAGCTCGTGCTCGCTGTCGAGCTCGAAGTTCAAGTGCCGAGGCGCCGGGCGAGCTCGACGATCAGCCGCACGCCGTAGCCCGTGCCGCCGCGCTGCGTCAGGTAGTCGCCGCGCGACCGTTCGAGAAACCCCGGACCGGCCATGTCGATGTGCGCCCAGGGGCCCTCGCCGGCGAACTCGCGCAGGAACTCCGCTGCAAGCACCGGCGAGCCCTGGCGGAGATCCGAGGAGTTCTTGAGGTCGGCGAACGTCGAGTCGACGTAGCGCCGATAGCGAGGATGAAGCGGAAACGGCCAAGCGTGGTCCCCGCTCGCCTTCGCAGCCGCGAGGATCTCTTCCAACCAGTCGTCGTCGTTCGCGAACAGACCCGCGTACAGGTCGCCGAGCGCAAGCTCCATTGCGCCGGTGAGCGTCGCGAGGTCGAGGAGATGTGTCGCTCCTTCCCGCCGTGCGTACCAGAGCGCGTCGGCCAGTACGAGCCGGCCTTCGGCGTCCGTGTTCGTGATCTCGATCGTCTTCCCGTTCGCGGCGCGCAGGATGTCTCCCGGGCGGAACGAGTCGCCACTCACCAGATTCTCGGCAGCGGCGACGACGGCGACGATCTGCACCGGCAGCTCGAGCTCCGCCGCTGCGGCCGTGCCGGCGATCACGGCCGCGCCTCCGGCCATGTCGCCTTTCATGTCCTGCATCTTCAGCGCGGGCTTGAGGGAGATGCCGCCCGCGTCGAACGTGATCGCTTTGCCGACGAGACCGAGCACGAGGTCGCTCCGTGCTGCGCGCGGCGGGTCATAACGCAGGACGATCAGCCGCGGCCCGTTCGAGCTCGCGCGTCCCACCGCAGCGAGAGCGCCCATGCCCAGCTCGTCGATCTGCTCGGGGCCGAGTGCCTCCACGCTCACGTTCGGTCCGGCGAGTTGGCGCGCTCGATCCGCGAGAGCCTCCGGCGTGAGCTCGTTGGGAGGCGAGTTCGCGAGGTCGCGCGCCGTGTTCACCCACTTGCCGACGACGACGGTGTCGCTCACCGTGTCCTGCAGGCCTTCTGCGTCTTGCGTCCAGAGCACGATCTTCTCGACAGGCCGCTCGGGCTGTTCCTCTGTCTTCCAGCGGCCCGGGCTATAGGAGCCGAGCATCGTGCCTTCGACGATTGCCCTGGCCTGCTCCTCCCGGGAGAGCGGGAGCGAGTCGTCGAGCAGCCAGGCGACGGTCCCACCGACGTCGGCGATCCCACGGACGACGGCGGATGCTGCCGTCCGCATGGCGTCTGCGTCGACCTCGGCCCGCTTGCCGACTCCGGCCACGACCACGCGGCGAAGGCTCGACTCTCCGTCTGCGTGGAGGACGACAGTCTTGCCGAGCTCGCCCTTCAACTCGCCGCCCGTGGCGAGCCGGCGCAGCTGCGCTTCGATCCGGTCGTCGAGCTCGCTCGCCCCGTTCGAGGGAACCTCGGAGTCGTCGCTGGAGAAGGGGAGGGCGAGGGTGTCGGGCTCGGCCTCGCCCGGCGGGCTGACTTCGATCGTGACGGCGTCCATCCGGCCGCGCGATCGTATCCGAGCAGGGTTTTACGGTGCCTTTACGAAATTCGCCTAACTGCGCTCAAGTTTGAGCGTCGCATGCCGATGGTGAACCACGAGATGAGCGCAACGGTCCTGCGGCCCGCCGTCCCATCACGCTTCCGGCGTGGGCATACCCGCCCCACGGTCGAGGCGCTGGTCGCGGAGATCTCGGATCTCACCATGGAGCGGCAGCGGCTACGCGAGCTCGGCGCGAGCAGCGCCCGGCTCGAGCGGAACCGCGTCAAGCTCGCGCGCAAGCAGTGGGAGCTCTCGCACGCGCTGATCGAGCGCCACCTGCCTCACTCGCACGCCGCCTAGCAACGAGGCTGTCGTCACTAGTCTGGCCCTGTGCGGGCCGAGATCGACCGTCGGGCGATGGCGCTGCTCTCGAGCGGGCATCTCGCCACCGACTTCGCCAACGGCGCGCTGCCCGCGCTCCTGCCGTTCCTGAAGGAGCGTTTCTCCCTCTCCTACACAGCGGTCGGGGGTGTCGTCCTCGCCTCGCAGGCTTCGTCGTCTCTGATTCAGCCGCTCTTCGGGCTGTGGTCGGACCGGCGCGGGGCGATGTGGCTCCTGCCCTCCGGTGTCGCCCTGGCCGGGACCGGAATTGCGCTGGCCGCCGACGCCCCGAGCTACTGGCTCGTGCTGCTGCTCGTGCTCGCGTCCGGCGTCGGCGTTGCCGCTTTCCACCCGGAGGGCTCGAAGTTCGCGGGATTCGTGAGCGGCCACAGACGCGCGAGCGGGATGGCCTGGTTCTCCATCGGTGGCAATCTCGGTTACGCGCTCGGCCCGCTCGCGGCGACGGCAGTCGTCTCGGCGTTCGGTCTTCGCGGTGGCCTCGTGCTTGCGCTTCCGTGTCTCGCGGTCGCGCTGGCACTCCTTGCAGCGACGCCGTACCTCCGCAGCTTCGCGCCGGAGCCGAAGGCTACGCGGGTGCGCGCCGGCGCGGACGACCGCAGCGCGATGACGCTCCTCCTTGGAGTGATCGCACTCCGTAGCGTTGCGTGGTTCGCGTTGATCACGTTCGTCCCACTGTGGGAAGTGTCGCTCGGACACACGAAGTCGCACGGAAACCATCTCCTGGCCTTGATGCTCTTCTCCGGGGGAGTGGGGACGCTCCTGCTCGGCCCGCTCGCAGACCGGTTCGGCCGCAAGCCCGTGCTGCTCGCAAGTGTGATCGCGACGGGTCCGCTCGTGCTCGTGTTCGTCCTGGTCGGCGGCATCCCGGGGGCAATCGCGCTGGCGCTGGTCGGCGCGTGCGTGGTCGGCACCTTCGGCGTCACCATGGTGATGGGCCAGGAGTACCTGCCGAGCCACATCGGAACTGCATCCGGGCTCGTCATCGGGCTCTCGGTCGGGCTCGGAGGCGTCGCCGCGGTCGTGCTCGGCCGTCTTGCGGACTCGACGAGCCTGCGCGCGGCGTTGCTCGTCGCGGCGGCCGCGCCGATCGTGGCGATCGCGCTCGCGGCCAAACTACCGCCGCGGCGCGTGCAGGATAAGCTCGAGCCCGCTGCTGAGATAGGGTTGCTCCCGTGACCGCCAAGGACTTTTTCGACAGTCTCGCGAGCCGCGCCGACGCTTCCAGGACCGCCGGCATGACCAACTCGTATCTCTTCGACATCGAAGGCGCCGGGAAGTGGACCGTGAACGTCAACGACGGCAAGATCAGCGTGACCGAGGGCGGCGAGGAGGCCGACGCCGTCATCACGACCTCCCAGGCGACCTTCGAGAAGATCGTCAGCGGCGAGCAGAACCCCACGAGCGCCTACATGACCGGCAAGCTCAAGGTCAAAGGCGACATGGGTGCCGCGATGAAGCTGCAGAAGCTCTTCTAGAGCCATCCCATGCAGTCGTCCGGGCACCGCGCTTGAATCCGCGCTATGACCTGGTACACGTTCTTCAAGTCGATTCACGTCATCACCGCCGTCATCTGGGTCGGAGGTGCGGTGGCGATCCAGGCGTATGCCTTCCGGATCCTTCGGACCGGTGACGGCAGGCGTCAGGCCGAGTTCGCCAAGGACACGGAAATCGTCGGCATGCGCGTCTTCACTCCCTCGGCGCTCGTTCTCTTCCTCGCCGCCATCGGGCTGATGGAGAACGGCAACTGGCCCTGGGGCCAGAACTGGACCGTGCTCGGCCTCATCTCGTTCGCCCTCTCGTTCGTCCTCGGTGCGGGCTACCTCGGCCCGGAGGGTGGACGCATTGCCGCGATCATCGAGAAGGAGGGCCCAGAGTCGCCCGAGGCCCAGCGGCGGATCCGCAGGATCCTCGTGATCTCGCGCGCCGAGCTGGTCGTCCTCCTGACCGTGATCGTGAACATGGTGGTCAAGCCCGCCGGCCAGCCCGGCTGGTTCTGGGGGATCCTCGCCGTGATGGTGCTCGGCGTCGTCGCAGTCGTCGCCTTCTACCTCCGCAGCGAACTGAGGGTCCCAGCGGCGGCAACGACTCAGTAGTCACTCCTCCAGCTCGATCAGCACGGCTCCACCTGCGACGCGGTCGCCCTCCGCGACGTGCACCGCGCGGACGACCGCATCGTAGGGCGACGTCAACGGCGTCTCCATCTTCATCGCCTCGAGCACCACGAGAGGCTGGCGGGCGCGCACCGAGTCGCCTGCTCCGACCAGCAGGCGGATCACCGTGCCCGGCATGGGCGCCTTGACGACGCTCTGCTCGCCGGACGGACCTCGATGATCTCCGGCGAGCGCGTCTACGTCGGGCGGCGCGGCCGGCGCGGGAGGCAAAAGATTCAGTCTGAAGGGGGTCCGCCACGGCGCCGGAGCGACAGCCGTTGACGCCACCGAGAGCGGGGGGTGCTCGGTGAGGAAGGCGGTTGTCGTGCCGCCCGCGCGCATGGCGGGATGCGACACGAGCCAGCGCAGGAATGGAAGGTTCGTCGTGACACCCCTCACCTCCGTCTCGCGCAGGGCGTCGCGCAGTCGAGCGAGCGCCTCGTCGCGCGTGGTCCCGTGCGCGATCAGTTTCGCGATCATCGCGTCGTAGGCGAGGCCGATCTCGTCGCCTTCCTCGATCCCTGCGTCGACGCGAATGGCTTCGGGAAGGCGCAGGCGCTCGACGCGACCCGTCTGCGGGAAGAACGTCCTGGGATCCTCGGCGTAGAGACGCACCTCGATCGCATGGCCTGAAGGGACGAACCAGTCGCGTCCCGCGTAGTCGCCGCCGTCCGCGACCCAGAGCTGCTCTTCGATCAGATCGACTCCCCACACCAGCTCGGTCACCGGATGTTCGACCTGAATCCGCCCGTTGAGCTCGAGAAACCAGAAGTCACGGCCCTCGACCATGAACTCAGCCGTCCCGGCGTTCTCGTAGCCGACGGCGCGCGCGAAGGCGATCGCCGCAGCGCTGAGCTCGTTCCGAAGCGCCTCGTCGACCGCAGGCGACGGTGACTCCTCCAGCACCTTCTGGTGTCGCCGCTGGACGGAGCAGTCGCGCTCGCCAAGCGTCCGGACGTTCGCGGCCGAGTCGGCGATCAGCTGGATCTCGACGTG
>JBKOWS010000143.1:0-8074 GCA_046724565.1 Actinomycetota bacterium
GCGCGGGTACGCGTCGCGCGTCCCCTCGGCGTCCAGCCCCCCTTTCTCGGCCAAGACGACGAGGGCGCCTTCGGTCGGGTCGCCGATCATCTGGCCGTCGTTCACCACCGCGTCCGATGCGAGCAGCATCGGGAAGAGGAACTGCTCGAGCGGAACGTCCGGCTGGCCTGCGACGCGCTTGATCGTTCCATCGGTCGAGTAGCCGCTGCCCGAGATCGTGTAACGCCGTCCAGGGATCGTCAGCTCGACCGCGGTCATCTGGTTCAGCGTCAACGTGCCGGTCTTGTCGGAGTTGATCGCGGAGGTGGACCCGAGCGTTTCCGTCGAGCGCAGGCGTTTCACGATCGCGTTCGCACGCGCCAGCATCTGGGTTCCGAGCGAAAGGATCGTGGTCACGACCGCGGGGAGACCGGTTGGAATCGCCGAGATCGCGAAGGCGATCGCAGCGGTGAACACCGTATTGAAGGTCTCGCCGCGCGACAGGTTGAGGATCATCGAGATCGCGACCGCGGCACCGGCGATGAAGAGGATCTGGTTCGTCAGCTTGGCGAGCTGGCGAGTCAGCGGCGTCTCCGTATCGTCCTCCGCTGCGAGCAGCCCGGAGATGTGGCCTACCTCCGTCGACATCCCGGTCGCGGTGACGACGAATTGTCCCGTCCCGCGCGTCGTGTTCGTGTTCATGAAGACCATGTCGGTGCGGTCGCCGAGCGGCACGTCTTCACCGTCGACAGGGTCGACGCCTTTCGACACCGGCAGGCTCTCGCCAGTCAGCGCCGCTTCCGCAACCTCGAGCGTTGCCGCGTGCAGCAGCCGACCGTCGGCCGGCACGAGGTCGCCGGCCTCGATGGAGACGATGTCGCCAGGTACGAGCTTTTCGGCAGGAACCTCGACGAGCGTGCCGCCGCGACGGACCTTGGCCTTGATGATCATCATCTTCTGCAATGCGGCCACCGCTGCTGCGGCCTTGCCTTCCTGCTGCAGGCCGAGGATGGCGTTGAAGACGGTGAGGAGGAGCAGGACGAAGCCTGTGCCGTACTGCTTGAGCGGCCAGATGCTGCCGACGCCGGCGACGAGGAGCACGATCTGCATGGGGTCGTAGTACTGGCGCACGAAGGTGTGCCAACGCGGTTCGGTCTTGCCTTCGGCGAACTTGTTCGGGCCGTACGTCTCGAGTCGAGCGGCCGCCTCCTCCGAGGTCAGCCCCTTCGCGGGGTCGACTTGCATCGATGCGGCGACCTTGTCGCCCGGGAGCTCGTACCAGGGACCTTCGGCGGCCTCGGGCGGTGCTTCGGGTACGGCGGTCAGCTGTGCCATCGATGCTTCACTCCTTTGCGCCTGTTGTGCCTGCGAGCTGGGCCCCGACTGGATCGGCCGCGGCGCCTTCCGGCGCCTCAGCCTCGAGCTCTGCCTTCGAAGAGAGGAGCGCGCGCCGCGCGTCTTCACTGACAGTCGGGAATTGCGGGTCGAGCTCGAACAGGGTGTTGACGAGGACGGCGGCCACGGCGACGCGCATGACCCACTTGTGGTCCGCGGGAATGACGTACCAGGGTGCATGCGCTGTGCTGGTCGCCGAAAGCATCTCCGAGAAGGCGGCCTGGTAGTCGTCCCAGTACGCGCGCTGCTTGACGTCGTTCGCGTTGAACTTCCAGTTGTCGTCGGGATGATTGATGCGCCTCAGGAAGCGGTGGCGCTGCTCCTCCTTCGAGAGATTGAGAAACAGCTTGACCACGGGAAAGCCGTTTTCGACGAGGAACCTCTCCCAGTCGTTTATGTGCCGGTACCTGCGTTCCCAGATTCCATCGTCCCGAGCGGCAGGTGGGAGCTTCTGCCCCTCGAGGATCTTCGGGTGGACCCGGACAACCACGACCTCCTCGTAGTGAGATCGGTTGAAGATCGCGATCTGACCCCGAGCCGGCAGCCTCTGCGCGTAGCGCCAGAGGTAATCGTGGTCGAGCTCCTCAGCGGAAGGTGCGCGGAAGCCGTGCACGACGACCCCTTGCGGATTGACGCCGCTCATGACGTGACGAATCGTGCTGTCCTTTCCGCCTGCGTCGAGCGCCTGAAGCACCACCAGGACCCCGTAGGTGTCCTGCGCGGCAAGGCGGGCCTGGTAGTGGGCGAGGAGATCTACTCCCTGCTGGATCAGATCCTTGCTGTCCTCCTCCCTGAAGAAGTCGCCCGTGTACGCGGGATCGAAGTCGCGCCCCAGCACGACGTCCGATCCGGGGGGAACTCGGAGCGGCTCGATGTACTCTCGAATCCGTTGAATGCGGGCGTCTTCCATCAACCCTCCGATCACAGGCGCGGGCAGGCTACTGCATGAGACTGTGTCTGCGCAGCCCTTTCGCTCCATCCTCCCAACCGGATGATTGATGTCCCGCCTAAGCGCGCGGCTTCTTCGAACGCGTGACGGCCTGCGCCATCAGGACTTCCTGTGCAGAGGTCGGCGCTGTCCCGGCCGCAGCGGTGACGCGTCTCCAGTCGCCGTCCGCCTCGAGCTCCCACGCAAAGCGTGTGTCGGCGAGCAGGGCGTCGAATACACCGCCGATGCGCCTGCGCAGCCTCGCGTCCTCGACCGGTGCAAGAACCTCGACACGCCGGTCGAGGTTGCGGGGCATCAGGTCGGCGCTGCCGATCCACGTCGACAGTCGGTCTCCGGCATGAAAGGAAAGGATCCGGCTGTGCTCGAGGAACGGGCCGAGCACGCTCCGCACGGTGATGTGCTCGCTGAGGCCGGGGACTTGCGGTCGGAGCACGCAGATCCCGCGCGTTATCGCCTGAATCGTCGCGCCTGCACTGGAGGCGGCATACAGAGCCTCGACGATTTCCGGGTCGACCAGCGCGTTCACCTTGAGGCAGATCCGTGCGACCTCACCCGCGGCCGCGGCCTGTTCCACGCGCTCGATCTCGTGGAGCAAGCCCTCTCGCAGAAACCAGGGAGCCACGAGGAGCTTGCGGAAGACCGTCGGCGTCGTGTGGCCCGTGACGGCGTTGAAGACGTCGGCGACGTCGGCGGCGATCTCCTCGTCGGCCGTGAACAAGCTGAGATCCTCGTAGGCGGACGCGTTCGACGCGTGATAGTTGCCGCTGCCAATGTGCACGTAGCGGCGTAGGCCGTCACGCTCGCGCCGAACCAGCAGGCACAGCTTCGCGTGGACCTTGAGGTCAGGGGCGCCGTAGACGACATGGACGCCGGCTCGTTCGAGCGCGCGTGACCATTCGATGTTGCGCCTCTCGTCGAACCGCGCCCGGAGCTCGACGAGGCAGACGGCGTGCTTTCCGTGCTCCGCCGCGTCCACGAGTGAGGCCAGCGTGCGTGAGGGATTGCCCGTTCGGTAGACGGTCGCTTTCAGAGCAGCGACCTTGGGATCATGCGACGCGCCGACAAAGCGCTCCACGCTCGTGTCGTAGGCGTCATAAGGATGGTGGGCGAGAAGGTCGCGGCGCCTGATCTGGGCCAGTAGTGACGTGCGGCTGCGGTTCGCGAACTGTTGGGCCGTGACCGGTCGCCATGGTTTGGACCTGAGGTCGGATCGACCCTCAGCCGGAAGCTGTTCCAGCGCGGCGAGCCCAAGCGGCGCCGAGGTCTCGTAGACCTGATCCGAGGTAATTGCGAGCTCTTGCATCAGGATCTCCCGGATCAGACGCGGGGTGCCGCTGCCGACCTCCAGCCGGACCACGTCGCCGAACCGGCGTCGGCGGAGCCCAGTCTCCAGGGCCTCGAGCACGTCGTCGGCGTCGCTGGCCACAGAGACGTCAGCGTCGCGCGTGACCCGAAAGACGGACTTCATCTGCGCCTTTCCGTCGCCGACGACGGATGGCAGGAAGTGCAGGGTTGCGTCCTCGGCCGGCACGCACAAACCCCGAGAGCCGACAGTGAGGAAACGCGGGACGTCCTGCGGGACGCTGATGCAGATGAAGCGTGTCTCGTTCTCGTCTCCTACGACAACCCCGACGTTGAGCGCCAACGACGGCACGTGTGGAAACGGGCCTGCCGGTCCAAGGGCGATGGGCGTGAGCAGGGGAAGCAGCTCGCGCTCGAACCGTTTGGTGAGGGCCCGGAACTCGCGCGGACGGCACTCCTCGGCGCCGCAAACGCGAATTCCTGCGGCGGTAAGTGCCGGCCGTAGCTCGTCTCCCCAGAGCGTGTCCTGTGCCGCCTGAAGCGCGACGATTGCGCGCCGTGTGTCCGCGAGCGTCTCCGCAGGCACGCGTCCGTCCGGCGCCGTCCGCGTAACACCCACCGCTGCCTGTTCCTGTAGCGAAGCCATGCGCACGGCGAAGAACTCGTCGAGGTTGGAGGAGGCGATCGCGCAGAACCTGATGCGATCGAGCAGAGGAAGCGAGCCGTCAGCAGCGAGCTCCAGGACGCGCCGGTCGAAATCGATCCAGGACCGCTCGCGGTTGAGAAAGTCGGAAGCCTCGGCCCCTCGGTCGATAGCCGGGCGACGGGTCCCGATGTCCGCCGGGCGTATCGGGGGGAGCTCGACTGGTGTCTCGACACTCATGCCCAAACTGTCTCGGGTGTTCGATCGACGCACGTCATCCTCGGAGGGTGAACAAGTGGTGACAGCGAGTCCGCTCTCCCGATCCGGGTAAGGGCTTCGGGGCGCTGGCGACGATCTTCGCCTTCTACCTCCTCCTACGCGGCGTCTTCGACCTCATCGCCGCGTTCGCCGTTCGCGGCCGGCAGAGCTCGTGGTGGCTCGTGCTCCTGGCCGGGATCGCCCAGATCCTGCTCGCATTCTGGGCGGCCGGGAACTTCGGTCACAAGGCATTCCTCCTCGTCGTGTGGGTGGGCGCAAGTGCGCTCGCACACGGCATCGTCGAGATCGTTCGCGCTTTCGAACTGCGCTCCAGCTAGAGGGCGCCCTCGGCCGGGCCTGTTGCCCTGCATTGCCCGCCTCGTTACCGTCTAGAGGCAGAAATCCACGCAAGATCCAGGAGATGTCCATGGCGACGATGGCCGCGCCCGGCCTTGAGGTGACCCGCTCCCCGCGACTTACCACGATCGGGTTGGGCGTTCTCGTGGGTGCAGCCGCCACCGCCGTGACGGCCTCCGGCCTGGCGGATGGTGAGCAACACGGCGCTGACGCCCTGTCCGTCAGCAGGGGCTTGGTGGTCGCGTTGTACGCGGGCGTGGGGACGTACACGTCCTGGCGCCGGCCCGGCAGCCGGTTCGGGCTCATGATGATCGCGGTCGGACCGCTGTACGCGGTCGCGGCACTCGCGGCCTCGGATGACGAGCTTGTACACACGGTCGGACGAGTCGCGCTCGCTGCGTTCGCCCTTGGCCTTGCATATGTGCTGCTGTGCTTCCCGCATGATCATCTCGGCTCCCAGGTGGAGCGACGCGTGATGGCGACCTTTTCCGCGGCTTCTCTGGTCGTCTGGCTCGTCGCGCTCCCGCTGGTGGAGAAGCTTCCACCCGGGGGACCGTTGACGGACTGTGGCGACACGTGCCCGGACAACGCGTTCCGCGTCGTCTCGACGTCGAACTCGCTCACATCGGCGTTGGGAGCCCTCGTCACCGCGGTCACGGCCGCCGGGCTGCTTGGCGTAACCGCGGTGCTCGTCGGCCGTGTACGTTCACCCGTCAGCCTCGAGCGCAGCCTCGTCCTGCCGGTGACGACCTGCGCGGCCGTGTTGGCCGTGAACTACTCGCTGTTCACCGTTCTCCGCGAAGCCGACGTGGGCTCGCCGGTCAGGGGACTGCAAATCGTCGGTGCGGCGGTTGCCTTCGCGATCCCGATTGCGATGTTTCTCGGTCAGATTCGCGGGCGTCTCTTCGCGGCCACCAGCCTGAGTCACCTCGTCGCCCGAGCGAGCGGGCAACCCGTCACGCCGGCTCTCGTGGAGAGGTTGCTCCGAGAGGCGTTTGGCGATCGCCTCCTTCTCCTCGCCCTGTGGGACCCGATACGCGGAGAGTACGTCGACGTCCACGGGCGGCCGATCGAGGTTCCCACGGATCGGCAAGACCTCAGGGTGACATCCGTTTCGCGAGAGGGCCGCATCTTCGCGGCGGTGATTCACGACGCCGCCCTCGACGAGGATGACAACGTCGCCCAGGGGCTTGCCGCAACGTCGCTCATGCTCCTGGAGAACACACAGCTGGCCGACGAGCTCCGTGCTTCACGGGCGCGCATCGTCTCGTCCGCACAGCGGGAGCGATTGCGCCTGGAGCGCAACCTGCACGACGGAGCGCAGCAGCGGCTCTTCGCCATCCAGATCAAGCTCGATGCCGCGAGCGAGCAGACGGAGAATGAAGAGCTCGCCACGGAGCTGGCAGAGATCGCGGCGGACGCGGCGGCCGCAGTCGAGGAGCTCCGTGAGCTCGCGCACGGCTTGTATCCCACGGTCCTTCGGGAACGGGGGCTCGCAGACGGGCTTCGCTCGATTGCGTACGGCTCGGCGGTACCGGTCCGGGTCGTCGACCGAGGGGTGGGACGTTGCTCGGCGACCGTCGAGGAGGCTGTCTACTACTGCGCGCGCGAGGCCATCCAGAACGCGAGCAAGCATGCAGGGCGCGGCGCCCAAGTCACCGCCACGCTCGAGCGTCGGTCAATGGATCTCGAGTTCACGGTCGAAGACAACGGGAGGGGTTTCGACGTCGAAGGGCACTCGGGAGGAGTCGGGTTCATGAACATGCGCGACCGGATCGGCGCGGTCGGAGGGGAGGTGGAGGTGAGGTCGCAGCCGGGGAGCGGCACCAGAGTTCATGCTGTCGTTCCGAATTGCTGGCCGCCGGACGGACCTCCCTCGCGCGTCGACGAGCTCGACCGATCAGCCGCCGAGAGATATTCGTGAGAGCGGGCGGCCGTTCGAGCCGCTGCCGGTTCATTCGATCGGGATGACGATGCGCACTCGCTGTTGAGGTTCGATCGACGGGCCCGACAACGGGAGGAGTATGCGCGCGTGACGACGAGCGAGAGGGATGTGCGACAGATCACCTGGATCGGTCACAGCACTGTTCTGCTCGAGCTGGACGGGGTGCGGGTGCTCACCGACCCTGTGTTGCGAAACAGGGTCGCCCACTTGCGACGGGTGACCGGAGAAGCTCCGGACACTCTCAACAGCCTCGACGCTGCGCTCGTCTCGCACGCTCACTACGACCATCTCGACACCCGCTCGCTTCTCCGGCTCGGTCGGTCGCTGCACGTCGTGGTGCCGCGCGGAGCAGGCAACATCCTGCGGCGTCGCGGCTTCGGTCACGTGACGGAAGTCGACGTCGGCGACGAGATCGGCGTGAGTGGGGTGACGATCCGGGTTACGCACGCCGAGCACGAGGGACGCCGAGGGCCCTTCTCGCCCAATGCTGCCTCGGTCGGATACCTCGTCACGGGGTCGGCGCGCGTGTACTTCGCCGGCGACACGGATCTGTTCGACGGCATGAGGGCGCTCGCGGCGGAACTCGACGTCGCGCTGCTGCCGGTCGCCGGATGGGGCACGCGTGTCCCGGCGGGTCACCTCGACCCGCTGCGTGCGGCGCAGGCGCTCACATTGCTGCGTCCGCGCATCGCCGTTCCGATCCACTGGGGAACGTACCGACGGATCGGCCTGCCGCGAGACGCCGCAGTCCTGCGCGAGCCGGCCGAGTCGTTCGTGCGCCTCGCCGGCGAGCTGGCCCCCGACGTCGACGTCCGTTTCCTGCCGATCGGCGGCCGTCTCGAGCTCGAGGGGTCCGCGGTGACCGAGCCGCAGGCGAGGGCCCGGGCATGAGCACAGTGCAGGTAGAGCGCCCGCGCATCCGTCCATTACGGGTTGCCGTTTCGTGGTTTTTGTCGGCCGTCGCCCTGCTGTTTGCCGCGTGGGTGGTTCCCGGTGTGCACGTTCAGGGCTGGTGGAGCGCCCTCGTCGCCGCGGCCGTCATCGCGGTGCTCAACGCGATCCTGCCGCCGGTGTTCGCGGCGCTCCGGCTGCCGTTCACCCTCCTCCTTGGTCTGGTGCTCATTCTCCTGCTCGACGCGGCGATGTTCATGCTCGCAGCGTGGATACTCCCGGGGCTCTCCGTCGACTCCTTCGGTTCTGCGCTGCTGGCGACCTTCGTTGCGTCCATCGTGTCGGTCGTCCTCGA
>JBKOWS010000082.1:0-8242 GCA_046724565.1 Actinomycetota bacterium
TACTTGTCCTTGTTCCAGTTCGGGGAGACGAGATGCTTCTGCACGAGCGATGTGATGTCAGGCTCGAGCGAGAACGCGACGATGTCCGCGTCGAGCCCTGCCGCGACAGCACGGCTTTGTTCGCCCGACGCTCCGTAGGACTGGGAGAAAGAGACGCCGTTCCCCGCGGAAGTCTTCTGGAAGGCGGAGATCAACTGCCCGTACGCGTCCTTCGGAGTCGAGTAGGCGACCAGCGTCAGCTTCGTGTCCTTCGAAGCGCCCGCGGCGATCGCCGGCATCAGCAGGGCAATCAACAGCCAAGCTAGACTAATTCGTCGCATCTCGTCTCCTTATTAGTCCACTGAATTGGTGGACTTTAGGGAGAGGGCCGCACCGCGTCAAGTGGGTATCGGGCCGACCATAGAATCGGTTCCATGGCCGCCACCACACTCACTGTCGACGGCCGGAGCCACGAGTACTTCCCGCTCGAAAGCGCCGAGCGCCTGCCGTACGCGCTCCGGATCCTCCTCGAGAACGCGCTCCGCCACGGCGAGGAGGACAGCGCCCAGGCGATCCTGGACTGGCAGCCGCACGAGGAGGCCTCACATCCGATCTCGTACCGGCCGGCCCGCGTCTTGCACCAGGACTTCACCGGCGTCCCGGCGATCGTCGACCTGGCCGCGATGCGCAACGCGATGGCGGATTTCGGCGGGGATCCGGCCAAGATCAACCCGCAGCTGCCGTCAGAGCTCGTCATCGACCACTCGGTTCAGGTGGACGAGTACGCGTCCGCACGAGCGATCTTCCGCAACGCCGAGTTGGAGTTCGAGCGGAACCGCGAGCGCTACGCCTTCCTCCGCTGGGGCCAGACCGCGTTCGACAGCTTGAAGGTCGTCCCTCCGAACACCGGCATCGTCCACCAGGTCAACCTCGAGTTCCTGGCGCGCGTGGTCGAAGCGCGCGACGGTCGCGCATTCCCGGACACGCTCGTCGGGACCGACTCGCACACGACGATGATCAACGGGCTCGGCGTGCTCGGCTGGGGCGTCGGCGGGATCGAGGCGGAAGCAGCCATGCTCGGCGAGGCGATCTCGATGCTCGTGCCGCAGGTGGTGGGCTTCCGGCTCACAGGCGCGCTCCCCGAGGGCGCGACCGCGACCGATCTCGTCCTGACCGTGACACAGCTGTTGCGCCAGACCGGCGTCGTCGGCAAGTTCGTGGAGTACTTCGGACACGGGCTGGTCGGACTGCCGGTCGCAGACCGCGCGACCATCGGGAACATGTCGCCGGAGTACGGGGCGACCTGCGGCTTCTTCCCGGTTGACGACGAGACGTTGAAGTACCTGAGGCTCACCGGCCGCGATCCTGAGCGGATCGCTCTCGTCGAGGCGTACTGCAAGGAGAACGCGCTGTGGCACGACCCCGCGCACGAGCCGGAGTACTCTCAAGTCGTTGAGCTCGACCTCTCGGCGGTCGAGCCGTCGCTCGCCGGCCCTCGCCGTCCTCAGGATCGCGTGCCACTCCGCGAAGCGAAGCGGTCCTTCGTCGACTCGCTGGACACTTTCGGCGTCGACTACGGCAACGAGCACGACGAGGCCGTGTCCGAGTCCTTCCCGGCGAGCGATCCGCCCGCGACCGCCGGACCCGGCCACGGAGCGCTCAGCCCCGTTGCCCACGTCGAAGTCGGCGCAGTGCCCGTCGCCGAGCGAGCGGAGTCGGAACCGGTTTCGCTCGACGGCGATGAGTTCGAGCTGGACCACGGCTCGGTCGTCATCGCGGCGATCACGTCCTGCACCAACACGTCCAACCCGCAGGTGATGATCGGAGCAGGGCTGCTCGCCAAGAACGCGGTCGAGCGAGGAATGCGGCGGAAGCCGTGGGTGAAGTCCAGCCTCGCGCCGGGGTCGAAGGTGGTGACCGAGTACTACGAGCAAGCCGGGCTCACGGAGTACCTTGACGAGCTCGGCTTCCAGACGGTCGGCTACGGGTGCACGACGTGCATCGGAAACTCGGGGCCGCTGCCGGAGCCGATCTCGGAGGCGATCGCCGACGGCGATCTCGTCGTCTGCTCCGTGCTGTCCGGCAACCGGAACTTCGAGGCACGCATCCATCCCGAGGTGAAGGCGAACTACCTCGCGTCGCCGCCCCTCGTTGTCGCGTACGCACTTGCCGGGCGCATGGACGTCGACCTGATCCAGGAGCCGCTCGGGCAGGACCGCGACGGCAACGACGTCTACCTACGGGAGCTGTGGCCCAGCGCCCACGAGATCCAGGAGACGATCTCGCGCGCTGTGCAGGGCGAGATGTTCACGCGCACGTACTCGGACGTGTTCACCGGGGACCCGGCCTGGCGCGAGCTGCCGGTACCTGAAGGCGACCTGTTCGCGTGGGATCCGGACTCGACCTACGTGCGCCGCCCGCCGTACTTCGACGGCATGACCCGAGAGCCGCAACCGGTGGAAGACTTCTCCGGCGCCCGCTGCCTCGTCAGGGTCGGCGACTCGGTCACGACCGACCACATCTCGCCGGCCGGCGCAATCAAGCCTGATTCGCCGGCGGGCAAGTACCTCGTCGAGCACGGCGTGCAGCGCAAGGACTTCAACTCCTACGGCTCGCGCCGCGGCAACCACGAGGTGATGGTCCGCGGTACGTTCGCCAACGTTCGCCTGCGCAACCTGCTCGTGCCCGGATCGGAAGGAACGTGGACCGTCCATCTCCCGAGCGGGGAGGAGATGACGATCTACGAAGCGTCCCTGCGGTACCTGGAGGAAGGGACGCCGCTGATCGTGATCGCGGGGAAGGAGTACGGCTCGGGCTCGTCGCGGGACTGGGCAGCGAAGGGGCCGAACCTGCTCGGTGTGCGTGCGGTGATCGCGGAGTCGTACGAGCGCATCCACCGGTCGAACCTGCTGATGATGGGAATCCTGCCCCTGCAGTTCATGGACGGAGAGAACCCGGACTCGCTGGGCCTGAGCGGCCGCGAGGAGTTCGCGGTCGACGGTATTGAGAACGGCGAGGCGGGCGAGGTCACCGTGCGGGCCGGCGACAACGAGTTCCGGGCCCGGGTCCGCCTCGACACTCCGCGCGAGCGTGAGTACTTCCAGCACGGCGGGATCCTCCGGTACGTCTTACGCCGGCTGCTGGCGTAGGGCGAAGGCCGGGGTCAGACCCCTGGGGTCTGACCCCAGCAGTTCGATGTGGCAACTCTGTAACAACGTCGGTCCGCCGGGGAACTCCTGCGTATCGTGTCAACGTGCCGCGGAAACCGCGCATTGACCTTCCGGATTCGATCCATCACGTGACCGCATTGGCGGCCAGCGATGACCAGCTCTTCCGCGAACCGGCGGACCAACGGCGGTTCACGCAGCATCTACGCCGGGTGGCGATTGACCATGACTGGCGCTGCAACGCGTACTGCTTGATGGGAACACACTTCCACTTGATCGTCTACACGGTGACCGCGACGCTTTCGATCGGGATGCGGCGTCTTCTGGGCGAGTACGCTCAGTGGTTCAACTGGAAGTACGAGCGCCGCGGGCATCTCTTCTCCGGCCGGTTTTCGTCGCGCCACATCACCGACGATGCCTACCTCTTGGAGGCGCACCGATACGTTGCGCTCAACCCAGTACGCGCGGGACTCTGCAACGATCCTGCTGACTGGCGCTGGGGTAGCTATCGCGCGCTTGCGGGTTTCGAGCGTCCGCCCGACTTCCTCGACGTTCGAGCCGTCCACGAGCTCTTCAGCCTCGAACCTGAAGCGGCGGCGCGCGCCTATCGGACATTTGTGCTGTCCGGAATCGAAAGGCCGGGTTCAGACCACTTGGGGTCTGACCCCAGCAGTTCGACTTACGCCGCCCGCCCTTTCGAAGCGTCCATCAGCCCACGGAAGCTGGCCGCGACGCGCGCGACGGCCTCCTCGTAGCGCTTCTTCGACAGCTTCACGCCATAGCCATTCTTGCGATGGGACTCGACCACGCGGTCGATGAACTCCCTCGCCTGCCCGTCCGCGTCGGGCTGCTTCGCCATCCGCCTCAGTGTAGGTCACTCCAGAGCTGGTCGACGATGAGCTCCGCGAACCACTCGTACCAGTAACGCTGGCTCAGCTTTCGTTCGGCGAGATACGTCCGCAGCCGGTCCGAGACTTCGAGCGCAGGTGTCAGCGTCGGGACGACGTCGTCGGGGCGCACCTCGTTTCCGGAGCCGCGGACGAACTTGCTCGTGTACGTGTAGGCGTCCTTGGCCATCGCGGTCCAGAGCTTCCGGTCGGCGTCGAACAGGTCGGTGAGCCCGGCATCGCCGAGCCGCTTCAGCTTGTTGAGGCTCAGCGCCACAGCACCGCACGCGAAGTCGTGACGGCCGCCAGCGCCGTGGCCGCCAGCTCGATCGCAAAGAGCACGACTGCGACGTCGCGCAGCGCACGCGAGGGCGACAGCAGCCAGCCGAAGGACACAGCGACGTCCACCAGCCCGAGCAGGAAAGCGCCGAGGATCCAGCGCCCAGCGCGGCGAAACCGCGCGGTCGCAGCAGGAGGCGTGTCGCCGGCGAACGCCTGGAAAGCAGAGAGCGACACTCCGAGGAAGACCAGCAGCAGACCGGCAAGCCCGGCCGCCGCCCCGAAAACGGCCGGCACGACGTTCACCGGATCACCGTAGCCAAGCGTCCGGAAGGCAGTTACAGTCGCCGCATGCGCCTCGGCAAGGACGCGAAGGTCGAGTTGATCCGCACTGTTCCGCTCTTCTCGAAGCTCTCGAAGAAGGGGCTCGAGGATGTCGCACACATCGCGGACGAGATCGACCTGCCGAACGGCAAGGTGATGGCCCAGGAAGGAGACCGCGGTCGCGAGTTCATCGTCCTGCTGCAGGGCGAGGCAGACGTGACGAAGGGCGACCGCAGTATCAACAGGATGCGGGACGGCGACTTCTTCGGCGAGATCGCACTCGTGACGAAGATGCCGCGCACGGCAAGCGTCACGGCGACCACGGACGTGCGTGTCCTCGTCATCAACGAGCGTGACTTCGACGCGCTGCTGAAGCGCTCGCCCGAGGTCAGCCGCGGCGTGGCCGAGGCACTTGCCGAGCGGATCGCGCCTGAGCTCCCGGTCTAAGAGGTGGTCCATTGGCTGTGCGGCGGAGCCCTCTCAGCGCAGGCTAGAGCGGGTTAGGAACGCGGAAGTAGCCGCGTCGCGGTCGCCTTGAAGCTGGCGACAACATGAGCGCCGGGGCGGAGCTCGAGGCGCTCCGCCGATCTCGCCGTCACCTCCGCGGTCAGGGCCTCGAGGCGGATCCGGACTCGGTTCCCGACCCGGGCGACCGAGAGGACGTCGCCCGCGATCAGGTTGAGCGCCGAGTCGGCGTGCTCCGCGAGCGCCAGGGAGACGTCCCAGGGATAGACGACGACGTCGACGGCGCCGAAGGTCTCGTCCGTCGAGTAGATCGTCGTCCGGTCGTCGAGGCGAACGGTCGTCAGCGCGTCGGCCCCGGGCTCCGCAACCCCGGACAGGACATTGGCCCCGGCGAAGGTCGCCACGAACGCGTCGGCCGGAGTACCGAGGAGCTCTGCCGGAGCGCCGAGCTGCCGAAGACGGCCGTCGACGAGGACTCCCACCCGGTCGGCCAGAAGAGCAGCGTCCTCGAAGTCGTGCGTTACCAGCAGCGTCGGCAGGCCTAGCTCGCGCAGTAGGTCGTGTAGCTCAGCCCGGACCGAGCCGCGCGTGTGTGGGTCGAGCGCAGCCATCGGCTCGTCCAGGAGCAGCACCTGCGGGTCGCGCGCAAGCGCACGTGCAAGAGCAACGCGCTGCCGCTCGCCACCCGATAGCTCGGCGGGCTTCGCGCGCACGAGGTCGGCGATGCGCAGCCGCTCCAGCAAGCCGTCCACCTTGCCGCCTCCGAACGTGACGTTCTGCGCGACGGTCAGATGCGGAAAGAGCGCGTACTCCTGGAAGACGAAACCGACGGACCGCTGCTCAGGTCGTCGGTCGATGCCGCGGTCCGAGTCGAACCAGACGTCGGAGCCGGACCTGATTGCTCCCCGCTCAGGCCGGGCCAATCCGGCCACGGTACGCAGCAGCGACGTCTTGCCGGCCCCTGACGGGCCGACGAGCGCAACCGTCTCCGCCCCGACCTCGAGCCCTAGCTCGAGAGCGAAGGAGCGAAGCGGGAGCGAAAGATCGAGCCGAAGCGAAGCCATCCGTAGAGCTTGAGCGTCACCAACAACAGTGCGCCGACGACGATGAACAGTGCGCTGATCGCAAGGGCCGTGTCGAAGCTCTGATCGAACTGCGCGTAGATCGCGAGCGGCAAGGTCTGCGTCACGCCCTGCAGGCTTCCGGCGAAGATGATCGTGGCCCCGAACTCGCCGAGCCCGCGTGCAAGCGCGAGCGCGGATGCAGCTCCGAGCCCGCCAGCCGCCAGAGGGAGTGCGACGCGCGCGAACACCCGGGCCGGTCCGGCTCCGAGTGTTCGCGCAGCGTCCATCACCGCCCCGTCCAACGCCTCGAATGACGCAATCGCACCCCGGAGATAAAACGGGCTCTCGACGAAGGCGACCGCCAGGACCACGGCCGCCTGCGTGAACGGAATCTGGATTCCGAGAGCGTCGAGCTCGTCGCCGAGCAGACCTGCACGGCCGAAGGCAGCAAATAACGCGATGCCCGCGACCGCAGGCGGAAGCACGAGCGGCAGCTCGACGAGCGTGAGCACGAGCCCGCGTCCCGGGAAGCGTCGCCGGGCCAGGAAGTAGGCCGCCGGCGTGCCGATGACGAGCACCGCGGCGTGTGCGATGGCGCTCGTCTTGAGACTGACGAGAAGTGCGTCGCGAGTGACGTCGTTCCCGAGCGCGGAGATGAGGTCGCTCGGCGGAACACGCAGGAAAATGGCGGCGACGGGCAGGATAAGGAAGGCAAGCGCGACGGCGGTCGCGACGGCGAGCAGAGTCGCGAAGAGCCTACTCATGGTTTCCTCGGAAGCCCGAAGCCGGCCCCGGCGAGGAGCCGCCGCCCGCGTTTCGAGAGCATCTTCTTGACGAAAGCCTGCGCAGAGGCCTGGTGGGAGCTGGCCTTGACGACGGCCACCTCGTAGCGAACCGCCGGCTGCGCCCAGTTCGGCAGCGCAATCGTGGTCGTGCGAGACGCCACGGGCTTCGTGTCGGTGCGGTAGACGAAGCCGGCATCGGCTTCGCCGAGCGCCACCTTCGTGACGATGCCCTTCACGTCGGTCTCCTCGCTGACGACGTTCTTGGTGACGTCGGCGGTGATCCCGAGCGTGTCGAGGATCTGCCGCGTGTACGTCCCGATCGGGACGGTACGATCGCCGATCACCACTTTCACTCCGGCGCGCCGCAGGTCGTAGACCGAGTGGATGCCGGCGGGATTGGAACGCGGCACGATCACGATCAACTTGTTCGTGGCGAAGGCCACCGGCTTCAGCACCAAGCCGTCCCGGTAGAGCAGCTGGGTGTACTTCGGGCTCGCGGCCGCGAAGACGTCGACGGGCGCTCCCTGCCGGATCTGGAGCGCCAGCTGGTCCGAGCCGGCGAAGCTGTAGCGCGGCGCCTTGTCGATCCGTGGCAGCACCTCGGTCAGCGACGCCGCCGCGAACACCGTGATCGGCGTCCCGCCTGACACGGGCGACGGAAGGACGAGCGCGGCGAACGCGACTGCGAGCAGGCGCTTCATCGCTCGACCATGACGGACGTGGCCTTCACGACTCCGGTCACCGGCACGCCCGGCTCGAGTCCGAGCGCCTCGGCTGACTCGCTCGTGATGACGGCCACGAGTCGAGCGCCCTTCGTCACGTCCAGCTCGACCTGGGCGAGGAGGCCGTCGACCTTGACCTCGCGCACGACGCCTTCCAGCCGGTTGCGAGCGCTGAGCGTCTGCGCCTCTTCCCCACGCAGTCGTTCGACCTCCCTCGCGGCGACGACGCGCCGGTTTGCACCGTCGCGCTGCACGCGGATCCGTCCTTGCCGATCCCACCGTCGGAGCGTGTCGAGGCTGATCCCGAGTGCACGCGCTGCTTCGCTTGCGGTGTAGGTGCGGGCCATCGCGCCTGCACGCTACTGCATAGGCGCTACCTAGGCAAGCAGTCGCGGTTACGCTATCGCGAGCCGGGGTGCGCTGCCGGACAGCGCTGAGATCACACCCGTCGAACCTGATCTGGTTAGAACCAGCGAAGGGAGCGAATCTGCAGCAGACGCCTCAGTGGGGAATCGAGCCGGTACCGGAGCGCCTCCGGGTGCTGGGCCTGCTCGATACGACCCTGCTCTG
>JBKOWS010000181.1:0-16674 GCA_046724565.1 Actinomycetota bacterium
CCAGCTGTCCGGCGTCGCCACAGGGCTCGTCGCTGCGGTCGAGGAACTGCAGGAGATCTCGCGTGGGATCCATCCGGCGATCCTGTCCAAGGGAGGTCTCGGCCCGGCGTTGCGCGCTCTCGCTCACCGTTCCGCGATTCCTGTCGACCTCGACATCGCGACGGACATGCGTCTCGGGGAGCCGATCGAGGTGGCCGCGTACTTCGTCGCGTCTGAGGCTCTTGCGAACGCGGCGAAGCATTCAGACGCGTCGCGGATCGACGTCTCGCTCGAGCAGCGCGACGGCCGACTGTTGCTGTCCGTTCGTGACGACGGCATAGGCGGAGCGGATGCGGCGCGCGGCTCGGGGCTCGTCGGTCTCACCGACCGCGTCGAGGCGCTCGGCGGCTCGATTCGCGTCTCCAGTCGCCCGCGCAAGGGAACGCAGATCGCGGTCGAGATGCCGGTCGAGCTCGAGCTGCCGCAGCCGGCCGCGTAGCAAGCTGCCGGCCCGAAGATTCCCGTTAGCGGGGTCGCGGACGCGCGCCTGATTTGTGGATCCTTAGAGCATGCCTGTGAAATGCGTCATCGTCGACGACAACTCCCTCTTTCTCGAGAGCGCCGCTCAGCTGCTCGGACGTGAAGGGTTGGACGTCGTCGGAGTTGCCTCAAATAGCGCGGAGGCGATTCGACTCGTGAGGGAGCTCCGGCCTGACGTGACCCTCGTCGACATCGACCTGGGCGACGAGGACGGCTTCGAGCTGGCGCAGCGGCTGCATGCCATCTCCGACTCGAAGGTCATCCTCGTTTCCACGCACGCGGAAGAGGATCTCGGGCACCTAATCAAAGGAAGCCCTGCACTCGGTTTCATCGCCAAGGCGCGCCTCTCGGCGGAGGCGATCCGCGACACGCTCGAGCGCGCGGCCTAGACCTTTTCCTTGCTGCTCTTGAGGAACGTGACGACCGCGAGGACGCGGCGGTGGTCGTCTTTCCCCTCGGGCAGATTGAGCTTGGCGAGGATGTGCCGGACGTGCTTCTCCACCGTTCCCTCGGCGAGCCAGAGCTGACCGGCGATCCCGGCGTTCGAGCGACCTTCGGCCATCAGCGCAAGCACCTCGCGTTCGCGCGCCGTGAGATCCGACAGCGGGTCTTCACCGCGCCGAACCCTGACCAGGGTCTGGACGAGCCCTGGGTCGACGACCGATCCGCCCGCCGCGATCCGCCGCAGCGACTCGATGAACTCATCCACGTCGACGACCCGGCCCTTGAGCAGGTAGCCGATCCGCTGGCCGGCCGCGAGGAGCTCCGTCGCATGCTCGATCTCGACGTGTCCTGAGAGGACGAGGATGCCTATCTCCGGGAACTCTTCGCGGATCGTGTGCGCGGCCTCGAGTCCTTCGGTGGAGTGCGTCGGGGGCATCCGGATGTCCACGATCACCAGGTCCGGCTCGTGCTCGCGCACGAGCTCGACCAGCTCGTCCGCGTTGCCCGCCTGGCCGACGACCTGGAAGTCGGATCGCTCGAGCAGGCTGGCGAGCCCTTCGCGGAGAAGGACGTCGTCGTCGGCCACGACGACGCGACTGCGGGTGGTCGCCTGCGCTTCCACGATCGTCTCAACCTTACGCCGTTGCCCGGTAGCGGGTACGGGAAGACCCCCGCCCTCTGGATGCGAAGAGGCGCACTGGTCGGCTGTCGGCGCGAGGCCCGTTGACGCAATCTTCATCGGGTAACAACGCCTCCCACACTGCGAAGGGATCTCGCGATGTTCGAACCTACAGACGATATTTCGCGGACGGAACTGGCGTCGCGCGAGACGAACGGCATCACGGTGAGACTGCTCTGGAGTCGATCGACGAATCTGGTGACCGTCGCTGTCGACGACGCTCCAAACGACGACTACTTCGAGCTCCTCCTCGACGAACACGATCGGGCTCTGGATGTGTTCCACCATCCGTTTGCGCACGCAGCCGCCCGAGGGATCGAGTTCCGCACGGGTGGGCCAGAGCTCCTGCTAGAAGCTGCGTAGTCATGGCAGCGCTTGCCAACGTCATCGAACTTCCTGTTCGCCAGGAGTTCGAGGAGCGTGACTCATTCGAGCACGACCTGGTTGTGGCGCTCGCGACGGCCGATGACCTCGCGTCGGGCATGGACGCCGTGGTCGGACTGATTCGCCGCGACTCCGGGGCCGCGAGGGCCGAGTGGTGGGCCAAGGACGAGCACGGCGCGCTCGAGCTCGTTGCTGTCGATGGGATTGCTCGCGGTGGATGCGACAGCTTGCCGCTCGGGCCTGCCGGTGTGTTCGTTCTCCACGGTGGCCGTCTAGACGGGCAGGTCGAGTCGGCGCTGATTTCTCTGGCGCCGATCATCAGGCGGCGTGCGGCCGAAGAGCGCCTGGCGCGAACGACGCTCCAGCTTGCCCAGCGCAACGAGGCGCTCGAGGATTTCGCGGCGCTCGTCGCGCACGAGTTGAAGACCCCGCTCGAAATCGCGCTCGTCGCCGACGACCCGTCCAGGTCCGTCGAGGACGCGATCCTTCTCGTCGATGCGCTGCTCCAGGCGTCGCGGGGCGGACCGAGCGAGAAGACGTTCGCCTCTGTGGCGGAATGCCTCGAGCAGGCCGTCGAGGATCTCCGCGTCGAGATCGAGATCACGGCCGACCTGGCCACGACGTTGCCGCTGCCCCGAGACGCGCTCCGTGTGATCCTGCGCAACCTGCTCTCGAACGCCGTCGCTGCCGGCGCCGCCCACGTTCACGTGACCGCGGTGCGTTCGTCGTTCTCGTGGCGTTTGCTCGTCGAGGATGACGGCGTCGGTCTTGCGGCCGTCGACCGCTACGACGCCGGCAGCGGGCTCGGTCTGTCGCTCTGCCGCCGCATCGCCGCCCGCTTTGGCGGCGCACTTGAGTTGGCTGCGCCGCCCTCCGGCGGCACGCGCGCGACTCTCGAGTTCGGAGAGGCGCTGCCATGATTAGCGTCCTGATCGTCGACGATCACGAGCTGCTGCGGTCAGGACTGCGCAGCCGGCTCGAGGGCGAGTCCGATATCGCGGTCGTCGGTGAAGCCGACTCGGCAGAGCGGGCAGTCGTTGTGGCGCGTGCAATGCAGCCGGATCTGATCCTGCTCGATCTTCTCCTGCCGCGGAAGAGCGGCTACGATGCCATTCCGGAGCTGGCGGCAGTCGCACCGCAGGCAAAGGTCCTCGTCGTGTCGTCGCAAGCGGCGCCGAGCTCGGTACGCCGGGCCCTCTCCGCCGGCGCTGCGGGTTACCTTCCGAAGCGCTCATCCGATCGTGAGCTCGTGGCCGCGATCCGGCTTGTAGCAAGCGGCGCCGGCTACGTGGAGCCCGATCTCGGCGCACAGCTCGTCGTTCCGAACGGCTCGCCAGCTCTCGAGCCGCTGTCCGACCGAGAGCGAGACATCTTGCACCTGTTGGCCCTCGGTTATACGAATCAGGAGATCGGCAAGAAGCTCTTCATCTCCGTTCGCACAGTCGACACGCATCGCGCGCACATCATGCGCAAGCTGAAGCTCGAAACCCGAGCCGAGCTCGTGATGTTCGCACTCGCAAACGGAGTAATCGGCCCGAACGCCGACTGATTGACGGTCCGGGATGGCGTCGTTTCCGACCGCTGGCAGCTACCGTTTCCTGCAGTTCAAGGTCGACACTCGCGTCTTACGGGAGCGCCAGTGACTCGCGTGTTGGCTGCACCGCTGGCTCCGTTCGTCGATGCCCTTCCGTTGCCGTCACGCCTGATCGCGTCGGAGCATGACGGCCGACTGACGGTCCGCATCCGCGCCGCGGCGCACCGCTTCCACCGCGACCTTCCCGTGTCGAGCATCTGGGGCTTCGAAGGGATGATTCTCGGCCCGACGATCGAGGCCGAACGCGGACAGCCGATCGCGGTCGAGTGGCGGAACGAGTTGGAGGGCGCGTTCCCGGTCTCCGTCACCGTCGCCCCGCAGCCGACCGACGCCGACGGTGTGCCGGTGCAGTGCCTCCCCGGCCTGAGCGGGGGCGAGCCGGACCGCCACGCATCGAGATTGATCGGCCACACGGTCGTCCACCTGCACGGCGGCCTCACACCCGCCTCCTACGACGGCTGGGCCGAGAACCTCTTCGCCCCGGGCCAGCCGGCCGTCTACCACTACCCGATGGACCAGCGCGCGGCGCTGCTCTGGTACCACGACCACGTCATGGGCATCACGAAGTTCGACGTCTACGCGGGGCTCGCGGGACTCTGGATCGTGCGTGACGGCCGGGAGCGCGACCTCGGGCTGCCGGAAGGACCACCGTTCGAGGTGCCCCTGCTAATTCAGGACCGAAACTTCGACGTCGGCGAGCAGGGGATGCTGACCGGCCGGCTCGTCCACAAGACGGACCCGGACGTCATGGAGGCCTTTCCGCCGTTCACCGTCGTGAACGGCAAGGTCTGGCCGGTGCTCGACGTGCAGCCGACGACCTATCGCTTCCGAGTGTTAAACGGTTCGAACGCTCGCACCTACCGGCTCGTCCTGATGCACGATGGGGAGCCGGCGCTCGATCGCATCGCGCAGATCGGCACCGACCACGGGCTGCTCCGTGCTCCCGCGGTCGTGCCTCCGGACGGGCTCGTGCTCGCATCGGCCGAACGTGCGGACCTACTGGTCGACTTCTCCGATCTCGACGTTGGCACCGAGCTCACACTGCTCAACACCGCCCGCGCTCCGTTCGACGGCGCCCCGTTCCCGGCCGTCGACGCCGAAAAGGCGGCCGATCTCGAGGGCCTCCTGCCCTACCCACAGGTGATGCGCTTCCGTGTCGTAGTCGAGGCGGCGACCCGGATCTCGATCGCGCGCGAGCTTGCCACCGACTATGAGCTTCCGATGGCGGAGACGCTCGCCGGCGCGCGCCGGCGCGCGATCGCGCTCGTCGAACGAGAGATGGAGGACGAGCCGAACATGCTGACGATGCGGGAGCTCGCCGTTGCCGCCGACGCCGACGGCGGGCCGCAGGTAACAGTCATCGACCGGGGCGAAACCACGCACTACCGTGTCGTCGCCGCCCACTTCGAGGACACGACCACGTTCTTTCCGATGCTCGGCGAGTACGAGGTCTGGCGGCTGATCAACCTGACCGGCGACACCCACCCGATCCACCTCCACCTCGACCCGTTCCAGATCTTGGCGCGGCGGCCGATCCGCTACGAGATCCCGGACGGCGGCATCGGCGAGCGCGATCTCGACGCGACTGTCACGCTCGAGCGCGACCCAGACGACGGACTCGAACACGCGATCGACGAAAACGAACGCGGGCTCAAGGACACCGTGCGCGTCAATCCCAACGAGATCGTCGAGATCGCCGTCCGCTTTACCACCTACAGCGGCCGGTACATGTACCACTGCCACATCCTCGAGCACGAAGACCGCGACATGATGCGACCCTTCGTCACGATGCCGCCGGACCTCATGCCCTTCATGGCCTGACTGGGCGGGTGTAAACCGCCTTCGGATCGCGGTGGCCTTGAGTGGCGAATCGAGGAACGAGTCGTTCTACCGATCGTGCTACCAAACTGAGAAAATCTCGCAGAAGTGGCAGGGCGTCAAAACGCTTGAACAAGCGCAATACGCACCAGCAAGCTTCGTGAGCAGCGGCTTCTCTATGGAGCGTACCGGGATCGAGCTCGAGGGGTTTGGGCGTAGATTGGGCGTCGCCGTTAGGTGTCAAGGCGGGAGCAGCTCGAGGTCAAGAGTGGGTTCGGGCGTTCAATGAGGTCAAGACCTACGGCGGGGCAACGAGTGCGGCTCGCACCCCGGAGGAGACTGCGATCGCCAGGTTCTGGACGGCAAATGTGGCCACTCCATCTCGTAGGTGTTGCTCATGGCGGTCGATGCGAGGAACAGCGCCGCGTCGCCGGAGAGACGATCGCGGACGTCGAAGCGTCGGGCCTCTGGCCCGGAAAGGTTGTGACCGAGGTGGCGCCTGCCGGGGCCGTTCTGGGAGGCGGAGCCGAGCATCGGGACTACCTCGAGCGGTATCCCTACGGTTACACCTGCCACTTCCCACGGCCGAACTGGGTTCTGCCGCGACGGATAGAAGCGGCCATCGGCTAGCCAACGCCGCAGTCGGGCCGCGGCAATTTCGACTCACGATCGCCGCCGGTGCCGGCTGAGCCGGCGTCGGCGGGAGCGGCACCGGATCGACACGAGAGCGGTTCGAAGTCATCATGGCTCGGCGTAGCCGAGCCGGACTTCGAACGGCGACACGCCCGCCCGGCGGCTGGATCCAGGTGTAGCCGCGAACCGAGACGGCGACCGAATCGACCGCTGACGGTAGCCAGACCCCTTATTTGGGGGGTACGCTACTCGGCGCATCATCCTGGCTGGTCGGATGGTGCCTGAAGCGGGAGGAGCGGTGATGACGGAAGGGCCCTTTGCCGGACGTGCAGCCCGGTCTGCGGGAGGCCGCATACGGTTAGTCGCGATCCTTGTGCTCGGCGTGCTCGTGCTGTCGACCGCGCTAGTGTCAAGCAGTTGGGCGACGGAACGCGCGGGGCCGCAGCGTGGCGGAACATTGAGGCTGCTCGGCACGAGCGACATCTTCAATCTCGACACCACCAGCGGTTACTACACGGTGCTCTACATCATCTCGCGCGCATTCACGCGGCAGCTCGTCTCGTACCCGGCCTCACCCGACTTCCGCAAAGAGCTCCAGCTTGCGCCCGATGTCGCCACCGCAGTCCCGACGCGCGCAAACGGCGGCATCAGTGCCGAAGGCAAGACCTACACGTTCCACATCAAGCGCGGCGTCAAGTGGGACACGACGCCGCCGCGCCAGGTGACCGCCGCGGACTTCGTGCGGGAGTTCAAGCTGCTCTGCAACCCTGCAGCCCCGACCGGCGCGCCGGGGTACTTCACGAGCACGATCGTCGGCATGAAGAAGTACTGCGACGGCTTTGCCAAGGTGAAGGGAACGGCGCCCGCGATCGCCAAGTACGCGAGCTCCCGCCCGCTGCCTGGTGCGGTCGCCAAAGGCCCGCTGACGTTCGTCCTCCGCCTGGTCAAGCCGGCGCCCGACTTCCTGAACATCCTCGCCCTGCCGTTCTCTTCCGCTCGACCAGTCGAGTACATGAAGTACGTGCCGGACAGCGCCGACCTCCGCCAGAACACGATCTCGGACGGTCCCTACAAGATCGTCAAGTACGTACCGACGAAAGAGTTCCAGCTTCAGCGCAATCCAGCCTGGGACCCGAAGACCGACAAGCTCCGCAAGGCCTACGTCGATCGCATCACCATCACCGAGGGCTTGACGGCGGACAATGTCCAACAACAGCTCGAGGCCGGGACCGCCGAGATGGAGTGGGACGCGACCCCGCCGGCGCAGGACCTACCGCGCCTGATCAGCTCGAATGACCGGCGCCTGCTGATCGCGCCGGCCGGCCCGTACTACGTCGCTCTCAACGTCTACCTCGCTCTCAACCAGTATGCGGGCCCGATGAAGAATAAGCTCGTCCGGCAGGCGGTCAACTACGCGGTCGACAAGATCGCGGTCGCGCAGATCTACGGCGGCAGGCGCATCGCGGCGGCCACGAATCAGGTGATCTTGCCCGGCAGCGTCGGCTACATCCCGAACTTCAATCCCTACCCGAACAAGAACGGAAACGGCGACCCCGCCAAGGCGCGCAAGCTCTTGGCGCAGGCGGGACACCCGAACGGTCTCGACATCAAGCTCCTCTACAACACGCTCGAGCCCGGCCCCCGGGTGGCCCAGTCGCTGCAGGCAAGCCTCAAACGGGCGGGCTTCCGGGTGAAGCTCATACCGGCGACCGCGACGGACTTCTACGGAAAGTACATGCTCGTTACCAGCACGGCCAAGCGCCGTGTCTGGGACATTGCACCGCCGGGGTGGATTCCCGACTGGTTCGGCAACAACGGACGCTCAGTCATCCAGCCCCTGTTCACGAAGCCCGGTCCAGGATCGAGCAATTACGGCGGCTACAACAGCCCCGTCGCCAACCGCTTCGTCAACAACGCGCTGACCGCGAAGTCGCGGGCGCAGGCAGCAACGTACTGGCGCCGGGCGAACGCCCAGGTCATGAAGGACGCCGCGACCGTACCGGTGGAGATCCAGAAGTGGACCGTGTTCCACTCGACGAAGGTTCAGAACTGCACCTTCATGTTCCTCTCGCTCAACTGCGATGTCACGCAGGTGTGGCTGAAGGGATAGGGCTCAGGGGCAGAAGAAGCCGCTCGCGTCGCCAACCCGGGAGCCGCTCGACATCGCAGGTCAGGATCTGCGGGCCTCAGGCGGTCACGAACCGATGTACCTGGCGACCCTTCGCAACGACTAGCCTGCGACATGGCCCTCCTTGAGGTTCGTGACCTCGCGGTCTCCTTCGCGACCGCCGACGGCGTCGTCCGAGCGGTCGGCGGCTTGTCGTTCTCGGTCGAGCGTGGCCAGACTCTCGGCATCGTCGGCGAGTCGGGCGCGGGCAAGAGCGTCGCCACCCAGACGATCGTCGGGCTCACGCAAGGAGCCCGGATCTCCGGGCACGCGTACTTCGAGGGCCGCGACCTGCTGCGCATGGACGCAGAAAGGCTCCGCGACGTTCGCGGCGCCGAGATCGGGTTGATTTTCCAGGATCCGCTCTCCAGCCTCCACCCCCTCTACCGCATCGGGTGGCAGATCGTCGAGGCAATTCGTGCTCACGAGTCGATCCCCAAGCTCGTTGCAAAGCGACGCGCGATCGAGCTCCTCGGTCGGGTCGGGATCCCGCAGCCCCACCGCCGGATCGACGACTATCCGCATCAGTTCTCAGGCGGGATGCGTCAGCGGGCGATGATCGCGATGGCTCTCGCCCTCGATCCCAAACTGCTCATCGCGGACGAGCCGACAACAGCGCTCGACGTCACCGTTCAGGCGCAGATCATCGAGCTGATGCAGGCCCTACAAGCCGAGCTTGGCATGGCGATCATCTTGATCACGCACGACTTGAGCGTTGTCGCGGGCATCGCGGACGAGGTCCTCGTCATGTATGCGGGCAGGGCGATGGAGCACGGCGACCGGCACAGCGTCTACCGCCGTCCACATCACCCCTATACCGAGGGGCTGATCCAGGCGCTGCCAAGCCGGAGTGGGGCCAAGGACCGGCTCATTCCGATCCCTGGGCTTCCACCGAGCCTCATCCACCTCCCGCCGGGTTGCCCGTTCCACCCGCGCTGCCGTTATGTAATGGACCGCTGCAGGAAAGAGGCGCCACCGCTGCGGAAGGTGGAAGCCGCCAGCGGACACGTGTCGGCGTGCTGGCTCCCAATCGACCGCGTTGGCCTCCACGAACGGACCGTGGCGGCCTCGTAGGCATGCGAGCTGCGGTTCGCCCCGTGGAGTACGAGGCCGACGTGCTCGTCGGCGTCAAGGACCTCGTCAAGCGCTTCCGGGTCTCGTCCGCTGGGCGGCTCCGACCCGGTCGGGACGAGGTACAGGCGGTAGACGGCGTCAACCTCACCGTGCGACGCGGAGAGACGCTCGGCCTGGTAGGGGAGACCGGTTGCGGCAAGTCGACGCTGGCCCGCTGCATCACGAGGCTCTACGACCCGACGTCCGGTCGCGTCGTCTTCGACGGCGACGACATCTCAATTTTGTCGCGGCGGCGCCTCCGCCCGTATCGGCTCCAGATGCAGATGATCTTTCAGGATCCGTACGGCTCCCTCAATCCACGGCGTCGCGTCGGCTCGATCATCGGAGATCCGTTCGCGATCCACGGAATCGCGGCAGGGGAGAAGCGCAAGCGCCGTGTCCAAGAGCTGATGGAGCTCGTCGGCCTCAATCCCGAGCATTACAACCGTTTCCCTGCTGAGTTCTCCGGTGGTCAACGTCAGCGCATCGGCGTCGCGAGGGCACTCGCCCTGCGCCCGAAGCTCATCGTCTGCGACGAGCCCGTCTCGGCTCTCGACGTCTCGATCCAGGCGCAGATCATCAACCTGCTCCACGACCTCCAGCACGACTTCGGGCTCACGTACATCTTCATCGCGCACGACCTATCGGTCGTCCGTCAGGTGAGCGACCGGATCGCTGTGATGTACCTCGGGAAGATTGTCGAAATCGCCGAGACCGGGGAGCTCTTCGCCCGTCCCCGCCACCCGTACACGAACGCGCTCCTCTCGGCAATCCCGGTGATCGAGGAAAACGGTGGCGCTGGGCGGCAGCGGATTCTCCTCCGCGGTGACGTCCCCTCGCCGATCGACCCACCACCGGGCTGCCGCTTCCATCCCCGCTGTCCGAAGGCTCGGCGCCGCTGCAGCGAGGAAGAGCCGCCGCTGGAGGTGAAGCCGGGCGACCGAGCCGATCACTGGGTGGCGTGCCACTATCCAGTCGAGGTCGGCGAGAAGCTCGGGCGCACATCGTCGCCGGACATCCTTCCGTGAGCGAGGTCCTCGCACAGCTCGAGCAGGTGGCCACCGAGCCTGCCCAGGGCCCGCCCGGCGCCATCGAAGGACGGAGCCCCTGGCAGCTTGCCTGGGCAAGGCTTCGCCGCGATCGCGTCGCGATTGCCTGTGTCGTCGTGATTGCGCTCATTGCGCTGATCGCGATTCTCGCGCCGCTCATATCGCTGCTCGTCGGACACGGGCCGGATGCCCAATATCTCGACACCGGCCTGACGCCCGAGGGACTGCCCCGGGCCCCAAGCGCGCACTTTCTCTTCGGCACGGACGACCTCGGCCGAGACGTGCTTGTTCGGGTCGCCTACGGGGCTCAGATCTCCCTGCTCGTGGGTGTGGCGGCAAGCTGCGTCGCCGTCCTAATCGGCGTTGTCATCGGGCTCATCGCCGGCTACTTCGGCGGAGCAATCGACACCTTCTTCGCTCGCTTCATGGACGTCGTGCTTTCGTTCCCGTTCCTACTCTTCGCGATCGCACTCGTCTCCATCGTCGGGCCCAGCCTGCGCGTAGAGATAGCCATCATTGCTTTCTTCAGCTGGGCGGCGGTCGGCAGGATCGTCCGGGGACAGACGCTGTCGATCAAGGAGAAGGAGTACATCGAGGCCGCGCGCTCGCTGGGCGCGAGCGACGTGCGGATCATGTTCGTGGACATCTTCCCCAACCTGCTGGCGCCGGTCCTCGTCTACCTGACGCTGCTCATCCCTGCAGCGATCGTGTTCGAGGCGACGTTGTCGTTCCTTGGGCTGGGCGTCGTCCCGCCGACACCCTCGTGGGGCAACATGCTGGCGGAGTCGCTCAGTTACTACCGCGTGGCTTGGTGGTTCGTGCTCCTGCCCGGCCTCGGCCTCCTGATCACCACGCTCGCGTTCAATCTCCTCGGCGACAGTGTCCGCGACGCCTTCGACCCGCGCGGCGAGCGGCTGTTCAAGTAGAGCGATGGTGCGCTTCCTGGTTCACCGGATCCTGCTTGGGCTCGTCGTCCTCTGGGCCATCACTGCGATCGTCTTCGTTATGTTTTTCGTCGCACCGAGCAACGTCGCTCGTCTCATCGCAGGTCGGCAGGCGACACCCGAGACGGTCGCGCTCGTAAAGCATCGTCTTGGCCTCGACCGTCCCGTGCTCGACCAGTACGGGTCCTACATGTGGAACATGCTGCATGGAGACGTCGGCTACTCCTTCTACAACTCGACCTCGGTCAGAAGCCTGATATGGGACCGCGTGCCGGTGACCTTCTCGCTCGCGGTCGGGGCCGCCATCCTCTGGCTCTTCATTGGCGTGTCAACCGGCGTGCTCGCCGCGATCCGACCCCGGTCCCTGGCCGACCGGGTCGTTACCGTCGCCGCGCTCTTCTTCTATTCGATGCCCGCCTTCCTTCTCGGGCTGATCTTCCTCTACTTCCTCTTCTTCAGGCTGCACCTTGTCGGAATCACGATCTTCCCCGGGAGCGGCTACGTTCCGCTGACTGAAGACCCTTTGCAGTGGGCCCAGCACCTCCTCCTGCCGTGGTTCACGATCGCCCTCGTGACGGCCGCCCTGTACTCGCGACTGACGCGCGCCTCCATGCTGGACGTGATGGGCGAGGACTACATCCGGACCGCGCGAGCGAAGGGGCTGTCGGAGCGCCGCGTTGTCTACCGACACGGATTGCGGAGCGCCATCACGCCGGTGGTCACGCAGTTCGGTATCGATCTGGGGACGCTACTTGGCGGTGTGATCATCGTCGAGAATGTCTTCGGGCTTCCCGGACTAGGTTCGCTCGCCGTGCAGTCGGTGACGACGCAGGATCTGCCGGTGATCATCGGTACGGTCGTTCTGGCCTCGGCCTTCATCGTTACCGCCAACATCCTCGTCGACATCTGCTACGCGCTTCTGGACCCCCGTGTGCGAGTGCACTGATGGCAAGCCGCGATGTCTACCGCGCTGCTGGTTACGTCCTCGCTGAGCACGAGTTCTCGGTTCCACTCGACCACGATGTTCCTGACGGCGAGCGCTTGACGGTCTTCGCCCGGGAGGTTGCGGATCCGGACGGCCCCGATCGTCCGCTGCTCGTCTTCTTCCAGGGAGGTCCTGGAGTGGAAGCGGCGAGGCCGACGGGACCGCCCCCCGAGCCGCGCTGGCTCGCACGTGCGCTGAAGGACTACCGCGTGCTGATGCTCGATCAGCGGGGGACCGGGCGCTCGACTCCGGTCGGCGCACTGGTCGGTCTGACGCCCGCGCAGCAAGCGACATACCTCAGCCACTTTCGAGCCGACTCGATCGTCGACGACGCAGAGTTGGTCCGCCGCGAGTTCGGCGTCGAGGAGTGGAGCGTGCTCGGACAGAGCTTCGGCGGGTTCTGCGTTACGGCATACCTCTCGCGTGCCCCGCAAGCGCTGCGAGAGGCATTCATCACGGGCGGCCTTCCTCCGATTGGACTCCACACGGACGAGGTCTACAAGCGCACGTACCCGAGAGTGCTCGAGCGGAATCGCCGCTACTACGATCGCTATCCAGAGGATCGCTCGCGCGTACTCGAGGTGCATCGGCTGATCGAGCAGGATGGGCTTACGCTCCCGTCAGGCGACCGGCTCACTTCACGCCGCTTCCAGCAGCTCGGGCTTCTGCTGGGAATGAGCGACGGCGCCGAGAAGCTCCACTACCTCATCGAGCTTGCGCCGGACTCGCCTGCGTTCCTACACGATGTCGAGGCCGCGCTTCCGTTTCCCCGGAACCCGATCTTCTGCGTTCTACACGAGTCGTGTTATGCGGACGGCTGCTCGACACGCTGGTCGGCCGAGCGCCTGCGTCCGTCTGAGTTCGACGCGCCGGAGTTGTTCACAGGCGAGCACATCTTCCCTTGGATGCTCGAGGACTACGGCGCGCTCCGGCCGTTGCGGGAGGCGTCGCAGCTCCTGGCAGAGCGTGAGTGGCCGCAGCTCTACGACCCGGAGCAGTTCGCGCGGAACGACGTTCCGGTCGCGGCCGCGATCTACGCCGACGACATGTACGTCGATCGCGAGCTTTCTGAAGCGACGGCGACACGAATCCGCGGTCTGCGCGTCTGGCTCACGAGCGAGTACGAGCACGACGGTTTGCGCACCGACGGCGAGCGCATCCTCGATCGCCTAATTGACCTTGCTCGAGGTCGCCTCTGAGTTGAGAGCTCTAGCTCCGTCGCCTTGCCGCATGGCTGGGCCGGCCACCCTCTCCTCGACGACATCGAGCAACGCGTCGGTTAACAGCGACATCGTGTGAAGCGCGCTCACCCCGATCAGTTGCTCGTGCTGCGGCTCGAGCGGCAAGGAGTCGAGTACACGGCGTAGCTCTCGAGCATGCGCAACGTCGAGCTTCGAATGCAGAAGAAGTTGCCGAAACCCGTCACGCGGCAAACCCGTCTTCTCGATTAACCGCTCGATCGCCGACCGGTCCGGGTGGTACGCCTCGAGCTCAAGGAAGCCGAGCAGCGCGACGGGGTGATGATGGAGTACCCAGTCGTACTGTGCTCCGATGAGAGCGGCGATCTTTGGGGGCGGCGGTTGCGTCTGAAGTGCCACCCGCTCGAGGCCGACCGCCTCGAGGTCGTCGAGCAGTGCGCCTCCGGGCTCGTCCCCGTGGGTCTCCTCCGTTATGTGACGCTCCAGGTAGACAGCCAGACCCCGGGCGACCGGATCGTGTGGGGCAAGCTCTCGCGCGCGTGCAAGCGCCGTCTCCATCAGGGGCACTGCTGCTTGGGTGACGTGGTAGGCGGTCGCCAGATACCGAGGGAAGAGCTGGCCTGCTCGAGGGTGCTCGAGCAACAATCGCCCAGGTAGTCCATAACCGCGACAGACCAGCCCCACCTTTCGGGCGAGGCGTTCGCTGGCCTTCAGGGTCACCGCCTGCTTCGAATGCTAAAGCGGCACGAGGTAGGCGCTGAGGTCCTCGCCCACTTCCCTCCGGACGGCCTACAGACGGGCGTTGACCAGCATGATCAAGGCGAGTTGCTCGTCGCTGAGGCTCTCGATGAAGGATTTTAAGTCCTCGGGCAAGTCCTCCACTCTTACGCTCTCGTGGATGACTCCTGCATCCTTGAGAGCTTCAACGTTATTTGGCTTCTCCTCCGTCATGCGCCCTCCCCTCGCGTCGCTCGCCGGGGCTCGATGCTAACGCCATCGATCCCGCATTACTAGGAAGCCGCAGGGGTGCCCGCCTGTATCTCCGCAAGCCTGCGGCGCGCTTTCTCACCAGCTACGACATTGCCCTTGCGCTCGTAGAGGGCGAGCGCCCGCTCGAGCTGCTCGCGCGCATCGTCAACGTGTCCAGTAAGGATGCTGACCTCGGCCAGATCGGCGAGCGCGTTCCCGTGGAAGTTGAGCATGTCCGTCTCTTCCGCGATTGAGACGGCCTCGCGCCCAAGCTTCTCGGCCGGCTCGTGCTCGCCTCGACGCCCAAGAACCTGGGCGCGCACCTGCCTCCAGAACATCTGGGAGGCGACGTCATCGTTGGGTGTGAGCTCCTCGGCGGTCCGCGTCCACTTGTCCGCCTCCTCGAGTCGCTCGAGGGCGAGGAGCGATGCGGCCAGCTGGCCCACCGCCAGGAAGCGGTACCCGACCTCGCCGAGCTCCTCCAGTAGCTCGCAGCTTCGCCGGACCGCGCGCTCGGCGGCAGATGCGTCACCCGCGAGCATCTCGATCTCCCAGATCGCCATACCGCCGGCGGCGAGCCAGAGCTTCTGGCCGAACTCCTCTGCTACGGCATCCGCTGAGCCCGCCAGTGCGCGCGCTTGATCGAAGTTGCCGCGCATCGCTTCGAGCATCGCCTGCTGCGTCAGGGCGATCGGATGCTGGGCCTGCTGCTCCTCGTACCAGCGCAGCGCCTCCTCGACCGGAGTAGGCCCGTAGAACATGGCCGTCCCTTGCCAGGCAGGGAGCTCCCCCTCCCAGCGTGCAGAACCGGCGCGACGCGCATGCTCGAGGGCGCGCTGGACAGCCTCGAGCATCGCCGCCCAGCGGCAACGGATCAGCTGTGCCCAGGCAGTCGCGACCCACGCCTCAACGAGCGCAAGCTCGTCGCCTGCGCGCGCGAAGACAGGTCGCGCCTGCTCGGCGACGGCGAGCAGAGCGGCACTTGGACTTTCACCTTCGACGCCCTCGCGCTGCATGTGCGCCGCGATCCGCGCGCCCAGTAGACGCCCGCGCAACGCGCCCGCTTCGTCCCCCGACGTGGAAGCACGCCCTTCGGTCTCGGCTGACGCCTCGTAGGCGGCGGCGAGCTGCCCCGATAACAAGAGCGCCTGGGCGAGATCCAGCCGCAGCCCGACTGCTGGGTCTTCCTCGGGCCGAAGCGTGACTGCTCGCTCGAGGAGCTTCAGCGCGGCATGGACGTCGTTTCGTCCAAGCGCTCGGCTCCCGGCCGCGGCGAGGAACTCGCTGGCGCGCGCACGGAGGCGGGTCGTGTGCTCGTCGAACAGGCCCACCTCGTGCCGGTAGAGATAGGCCTGCTCAAGGTGGTAGCCGAGCAGTTCGTCGGGCTCGCGCCCGGAGCCGGAGTCGTCCATCCAGTCCGCCAGCTGTTCGTGTAATGCCGCCCGAAGCTCCTTGGGTATCGCCTCGTAGGCTGCGTCCCGGACGAGGACGTGCTGGAAGCTGAACCGATCTCCACCGGCCGACGGAGTCGGATCGGGGCGAATGAACTCCTTACGGACGAGCGCGAACAGCTGCGGCGTGAGGTGCCCACGCTGTTCATCCGGGAGGAGACTTGCGACGGCCGCAACCGGGAAATCCCTGCCCACGACAGACGCACGCTCGATGACCTGTCGCTCTTCTTCGTTCAGCCGGTCGAGCCTCTCGGCCAGCAGTGCCTGGATCGAGGGCGGGATGGTGAGCTCGCCGCCTTCTTCGGCGGCCATGGCGCTCATCTGCTCGACGAAGAGTGGGTTTCCTTCCGCAGCGGCCGCGATGCGCTCTCGAACCTCGGCTGACAGCGGGGCCTCGGCTGAGAGGCCGGTCAGCAGTGAGTCCGTCGAGGCTCTCGAGAGCGGCCCGAGAGCGAGCGCTTCGTAGCCCGGCTGTCGCCCGATCCAGTGCGGCCGGTCTTCGATGAGCTCCGGCCGTCCGAGAGCCACGACGAGGATCGGCGCATCACGGATCCAGCCGACGATGTACTCGACGAGATCCAGCAGCGTCGGCTCGGCCCAGTGTAGGTCCTCGAAGCAGACAACGAACGGCCGTCGGCGGGCGACAGCCTCGAACGCGCGGCGCACCGCCCAGAAGATTTGCTCGCTGGAGGCCGTTTCCGAGGTTCCTGTCACGCCCCGCAGCAA
>JBKOWS010000166.1:0-7059 GCA_046724565.1 Actinomycetota bacterium
AGATCCGCCTGCGCGTACTATTCTCCCCCTTCTGCGGTACGCGTGCAGCACGCGGCCGCGGCACAATCGGCGAATAGCGGGGCGTGAAGGGTATGACGGCTGCAAGCATCTGCGCCCATCTCCTTCGAGGGGTCGGAAGGAGCGGTGATGAGTGAGGAGGACCGGAGCGCGGACGGTTCTACCGTGGGCAGTCCGCGTGGGGTGGAAGCTGAGTCGGGGCGGTCAACGGGGGCGCGCCGGCCGCTGGCGAGTTTGCTCGCGGAGGCGGGGGTAGCATCGGAGGAACAGCTCAGGCTGGCGGTTGCCGAGGGGATGGGGAGTGGTGAGCGGCTGGGCGAAATCGTGCTTCGTCGCGGCTGGATCGACGAGGCGGGACTCGCGCGGCTACTCGCTCGTCAGTGGGGTCTCGTCTATCTCGATGACGAAGCTGCGGTTCTTGAGCAAGGCGCGAGCGCGCTCCTTTCGGCCCAGGAAGCAGAGCGTTTGGGGGTGTGCGTGATTGGTTTTGTCGAGGGCGTGCCACTGGTCGCGGCCGCCGAACCTGCCGAGGAGCGCTTTGCGCGCGTCCGCTCTGCTCTGGGCCGAGAATGCGAGTTTGCCGTCGTCAGCGAGCGCACACTCCAGCGGCTGCTTAGGCAGCGTGCATCGGAGGACGCGGAGGCGCAGGCCGCGCGGGCGCGTGCGGCGAGGGCACAAGCGGCGGAGGACGATCGAGCTGAACGGCTGTTAGGTGAGCTCGATACGGCGGCGAGCACGTTGGTTGAGTGGGCGCAGCGACTCAGGCGCGTCGTCGAGCTCCAGCAGCGGACCGAGCACGAGCTCTCGGCCTGCCAAGAGCAGATGGTCGCGCTGCGCGATGAGGTTGAGAGCGAGCGCGCGAGGGTCGAGCGGCTGGAGAAAGAGCTCGCTCACCAACGTGAGTTGGCGAGCGCTGTCAAGGCGAAGTTGACCGAGGCCGCACGCGCCCTTGAAGCGGAGTGACAACGACACAGCCGAGCACCTCTAGCGGGACGGGCGGCAGCAGCAAGCCTGAACCGCAACAATCGCAGCGGCGGCGATCCCGCCCGCGAACCCGTAGGGGCCGATTGCTCGCAGTTCTGCAAACCCACCTCGACGAGGCCCTGGCAGAGCTGACAACCCAGGAAAAGACCATTGCCGAACTCGCTCAGACGCTCGACAAACACCGCGCCAAGCAGATCGACCTCGAGCGCCGCGTAGCCGCGCTCGAAGACGGTCACCAAGCAGCGCTAGACGCGCTTAGCGCCAGCCGGCAACGACACCAGAAACACCTCACCCGCCTCGAGCACAGCGTCGAGACCCAAAAACATGCACTAAACGACCTCGAACAAATACTCGATCCACACGAACACTGACAAGACCTGGTGCTCTACGAGGCGACGAGAACTAGCGGACGCATGTTGCTCCTTCGCGTTGGTCCCTTATACGGTGCAACTACCTTCTGATTCGGGGCCAAGCGGCAGCCTCCACAGCTCTCCGCCGCCACTGTCGCCCGCGTCGCTGTCTGCGGCCTTTCTCGCGGGTGTCTCCACAGCGTTCGGGCCAGGCCGCGGCGGGGCAGGCCACGGCACTTTGGCCGGCCCGCCGCCCAACATAGTTTCTTCGTGGCTACTGATTCTGCCGCTGAGCGGTGCGGCGGCGGGAGGTGCGCGCTCGCCGTTCGGCCCGGAGCTGTTGGGAGGTCTGGCGGAGCTGGTGTGTGATCTCGGGTTGGGCGAAAAAAGCGGGCGAGGGTCGTATGCGCGACGGCGTAGTCGGACGCAGCTCGCTGATCGGGATCCCGCCGCACCAGGCGCCCGAGGTCACCCGATCATCGCCGCTCCTCGATTGGTAGCAACCGGCGGCATCGTGAGCGTTGAAACGGCGAAAAGAAATAAGCCAAATCATCGCCGTGGGCTGCGACCGGTCGTATGAGACGTTCGTTGGTCAAGGGGGATCGATTTGGTGCCGCGCCACGTCCCGCGACTGGCGCCCAAGTGGCGCACACCTGCCGAATGCAGTACCTCCGGCCGAGTCTCGGTTATCCGAACCGGCGCTCATCGCACCGTCCAACACGGCGCCTTAGACCATGCGATCGTTACTGCAGGTTGACGTTCTTGTAACAACCGCGTCGTACGGTGACGAAGGAGCGTACGACCGAAAGGCGCGGTTAGCGCGGGGTTAGCGGTTCGCGGCACGCTCGCGGGGTGACGTGACGGTGCGGGAGGAGTTGCTGATGCTCGCCGGAAGACTTTCCCTCTCTCAGCGGCAATGGCAGCGGTGGTTGCTGCTTGATCGCTACTGGACCCGTCGTCGCGCTCGCCAGCCGACCCGTGAAAGCTCGCTTAGGTCCAGATCGATGACGCGACTGATCGGCGTCCTCGGAACTTCCTTTGCGGTCGCGCTCGTCGCCTCGATCTCCGGCGGATCAACAGCGGCCGCGGTCAAAGCGTCGGCACCGGTGCCGCTGATCGGCGCCAACTACACCCACTACGTCAACCCGAACTGCAGCCTTGACTACGGCATCGTCACCCACTACGACTGGCCCGGCGTCAGGCGGCGCGTTCGCGCGCAGCTCGCCGCCATGCGCGCAGCCGGCATCCAGTCACTGCGGCTGTTGCTCTGGTACATGAGCGACGCGACGGGACAGAACTGGGGCATCGTCTCGTCCGCCGGCGGACGCCTCGCGGAGCCCTACCGGTCGAACCTGATCCATTACCTGAGCGACGTGAGGCAATCCGGGATCGAGCAGCTGACGCTCGCCTTCGGCCCCACCTGGACGAACGATCCACTCGGCACCAACTACGACCCGGCGATGTTCGAAGAAGACTGGGCCTTCGTCCGTGACGTACGGCCGCTGCTCAAGCGCTACGGTCCACCGTCGACGCGTGTCGACTTGATGAGCGAGGGTGCGCCGCCCTCCTGGCTCGCACCGGAAGCGCTCGCCCAGGACGAGGATTGGATCAGGAGAATGTGGTCGAACTACGTCGACACCTTCGGCAGCGCCGACGCGTCCCTTTCCAGTGTAGGTGCCGACGGGCCGTACGACACCGCCGATCGAATCAAGAACCTGATCGACGCGCTCCGTGCCAGCGGCCGGCCAATCCCGAGCTGGTTCGATATTCACCCGGCGTACACCTATGACGGCACGCTTTCCACGCTCGAGGGCGTCGACCAACTGCTGACGAGGGACGGCCTTTCGCAGGCGCTCGTGATCGGCGAAGAAGCGTACAACGACGGCGCGGTTGCGCGCGCGATCGCGCAATTCACTGCCACCTCCTCGAGGCGCGTGCTCGAAGTGATGGAATGGCCGCTGGGCGCAGATCGGCGGTGTAAAGACATGTCCGTCTCGCCGCCGTACCGCGTCGACGCCTACATCACCGCGCTCAGCGGCACTCCCCCCTCAACAGCACTCACCGCCAGGGTCACACCGGACGCGATCACGCTCCGGACGCCATATCACCAGCCTGTCACGGCGCTCGAGGCCGGCCAGTACCAGATCATCGTCAACGACAAATCTCTGCGAACGGGTTTCCAGCTCACCGGGCCCGGCGTAAACAGGAAGACAGGGCGCCGGTTCCACGGATCAGGCACATGGCGTCTCAACCTGCGCCCCGGCACCTACCGTTATCAATCAGAGGGCGCTGCGATGAAGCTCCAACACCGCTTCCGTGTTCTCAACGCAGGCTGAATCTCACTCGCAGCAACCCGCCGCACGACCCGAATCCAGCAAACGCACGGAGTCATTCTGAGGGGATGGAGTTCCGTCACGGTGGGTGTCCATCCTCCGCCATCAGCCGAGGTGATAGCGCCTTGTCAGGCGACCGCTTCCGTGGGAGCCCCGGGTTCTGTGACCTGCGGCTTCGGTCGCCTCGTGAAGATAAGCGCGAGCGACGCAAGCATGAGGCTAACCGAGGCGATGAGCGCCAGGTAGATGCCCCACTCGGCGCTCGCGACGTCACCGCCGAATGTCCGGTTGATGTCGCTGATGTCGTAACCCGCTGTTACGGCACCCAGGCAGCCCGCCAGAAATGGGATCGCAGGCAGCCAGCGCTTGCGTGCACGGAGGTACACGAGCAAGATGACCGCCGCAACACCTGCGGCTCCGACGACGACCCACCCGTCCCTGGCGCCATCCGTGCCGTTGATCGTGATGAAAAGCACCTTGGCCCACGGCCCGAACGCTCCGACCAGCATCAACGCGATGCTGGCGATCGCCCACCAAAAGCTCTTCGTAATGCCCTTCATGTCTTCTCCCTTCGTCATGCTCGTCTCGCTTCGTTTCGCCCACTACACGGGAGGCCGCTAACCGGCCGCTAATCCGGCGCTGATCACGACCTGACGTCGCGGATTTGTGTGCCGTCGCTCCCGCTTAAGGGCTCTTGATCCGCGCCGCGCTGTTGTCTCAGCCGCTGCAGAGAGCCTGTTGGGCCGCCACGTCCTGCTCGCCCCAGGAGACGTCCGTCGTGTCGACGTTGACCATGACGAGCGCGACACGGTTCCCGTTCGGCCGTGAGCCGAACGTTTCTCGTCCGCAGAGTGCAGCGGCTCGGCTTACGGCGAGCAGATATCCGGCTGGGGTCGCTTCACGCGCCCTCTTCTTGGTGTCGCGAAACCGCTTCTGAGATTGCGTCCGGGAGTTCCGGAGTGTGGCACCATTCGGCGAATCCCGAGCAGCCTTTCGCCGGCCGCCGAATCTACGACAGGGGAAGCTCTCATGGTCCAGCAGAGTCCTGGTGAAAGCCGGAGCGCGGCGCAACGACGGGGGCGTCGGCTCGGCGGTGGGGCGATCGCCGGGCTTACAGGAGTCGGAGTGCTGCTTCTCTTCATGATCCAGAACACCAAGGATGTGAGGATCGACTTCCTGTTCTGGGACTTCACCTGGCCGCTTTGGCTGTATACGTTCGTGATTGCGCTGGTCGGGGCACTGGCGTGGTTGGGATTGGGCGTGATTCGCCGTCATCGGCGCCGCAAGGCGCGCCGCGAAGACCGACGCTACTGAATCTGTGGAGTGCTAGATGGGCCTCGGCAGCTCACGAATTGGACGGGCTGATCCAGCGACTTCCGCCGCGAGCGCAGCCGAATCCGCCGCCGCTTCGACCTGTCGGACGCTTCCGACCTAAGAAGCGATCTGGTCGATGACACGCTGCGTAAACGGCCGGTCGACAAGGCGCGACAGCCCGCACTTCAAACGCCGCGTCAGGACGCCATCACGATCCCCCGAGGACGCGGTCGGTGGCGTAGAGGGCGTTGACGAGGACGAGGCGTTCGTACTTGGAGATGGCCTATGGCGCGAAGATCACGACCGTCTCCGACGCGTCCTCGTCCGTTCGGCCCGGAGCGGCGCCTAGGCTGAGCTCTGAACGAGCGGCTCGATCTGCTCAGGCTGAAGATCGAGGTCGGGATGCGCCTCGTTCGCGTGCAACTCGACGTGCTTCATGAGCTCTTCCTTCGTCTCCGTCGTGAACGAGGCGGGGCAGTCCGTTCCCGCGTCGGCACATCTGATCGAGTAGGCCATGGTTCTTCCCTCCCGTCGGTGACCCCGACGACTCTCCCACGGAGACACGCAGACGTCAACCGACTGTTCGGAGCGATAATCAGGCCATGCGCCTGATTCGCAGGGAGCGACCGCGTGAAGGTTCTCTTGAAGAAGGCGAGTGCTATGACCACTCCTACGGAGAGCACGTGTCCGACCACGTGGAGGTCGTGCCCCTCGAGCCCGCAGGGATCAGGGTCGAGCTCCCGGCCGAGGTCGAGACAGCACATCACGTCACGACCGAGCGTTTGAAAGCCCAATTCGAGGAGCGACTCGCCGAACGGACGAGCCGGTCGCGCCGCACTCGCCCGTAGTCTCAACCGGTCCACTCGGAGAGGAGGTCAATTTTGTCCGCAACCGATGAGCCGATCAGCTTCGAGCGCGACATCAAGCCGCTGTTTCGGGAGGGCGACCGTCAGTCGATGAAATGGGCGTTCGACCTCTGGTCGTACGATGACGTCGCCGGCAACAGCAGTGCCATCGTGGAGCGCCTCCGCGACGGCACGATGCCCTGCGACGGCGCCTGGCCAGAAGATCAGATCGCCGTCTTTCAAGCCTGGATCGAGGCAGGAAGCCCCGCCTAGAGCGACGGTCATTCGGTCGCGGAGGCGACAGGCTGCTCCCGCAGCCAAACTGGACCCGACGCCGCCGTCCACAGAGGGGGATCTGAGCGATGACGCAGGTTGTGGTCGTCTTCCACCTACGCAAGGGATCCGAGCCCGAGGCGGAGAAGCTTGCCGCGGCCGATCCGCCCTTCGATCCGGAGGACGCCGGATTCACGCGGCTCGCCGTCTACGTCACTCACCGCGAAGCGATCTTCGTGCTCGAGGGCGACGAGCCGGAGTGGCGCGAGGACGACCTCGTGGACGACTTCCTCCAGCCGGCGCTTCGCGACAGGCTCGATGAATGGCGGAAGCTCGCAGACGTACAGACATGGCCGGCACACCCGATCTTCCTCTGGGAAAGCTCGACCGATCACTGACGCAACCAGCAGCCGGACCGGCAGGCTTCGCTGAGGAATGGCCACAAAGACCAACGAGCACCGCCGGCAGCGAGTCGGCCCCGAGCTTCCCGCCGAGCTCGATCAGCGTTTCGATGCGTTCGTCTTCGACTGGGACGGCACCGCCGTTCCCGATCGGCGCGCTGACGCGTCCAGCGTTCGAACAGCGGTCGAGCGTCTGTGCGCGCTCGGCGCGGACGCGGCCGTGATCACTGGCACCCATCTCGGCAACGTCGACCCGCAGCTCGGGGCGCGGCCCGCCGGCCCGGGCCGGCTCTTCCTCTGCCTGAACCGCGGCTCCGAGGTTTTCCGCGTCGATGCGGAGGGTCCGCACCTCGTCGAGCGGCGCCAGGCTACTCCAGCGGAGGACGCCGCCCTCGACGCCGCGGCGGCCGAGGTGGTCGCCCGCCTGGCCGAGAAGGGCCTTCGCGCGGAGATCGTCTCCCAGCGACTGAACCGGCGGAAGATCGACCTCATCCCTGAGCCGGAGTGGGCCGACCCCCCGAAGGCGCAGATCGACGAGCTG
>JBKOWS010000023.1:0-8227 GCA_046724565.1 Actinomycetota bacterium
GCCGGGGACCCACTGCGCGTCCCTTGTAGTTCCCGAAGCAGAGATGCGTCGAGAGCCGCGCACGGCCTCGCACGGGCGCGATCGTTCTGTTGAAGAGGTCCACCAGGCGAGACGTGTCCTCACGGTGCGCGTAGCAGCTCATGGACGGCTCGTCGATCGTGATCTCGTCGCAGCCGGCGGCGACGAGCGCTTCGAGCTCGGCGCGGACGATCGGCTGCAGCGCCTCCGCCACCGCGTAACGATCCGGGTAGCGGTCGTTCGGAACCAGGCGTCCGCTCAGCGTGTAAGGGCCGGGCACGCTCGCCTTGAGAACCGGACCTGCAGGCGCGAGTCGGCGAAGGCGCTCCCACTCCTCGACCACGCCGAGGCCGCGGGGAGCTGCCAGCTCGGCGACGATCGCATGGCGCCCTCGTTGGTCGTGGGCCGGAGGACCGAGCCGTCGGGCAGGCGCCGACTCGCGCTCGATCCCGTCGAGGTAGCCGTAGAACGAGAGGTTGAAGTCGAGCCGCGTCTGCTCGCCGTCCGTGATGACGTCGAGGCCGGCCTCGACCTGGTCATGAATCGCAGAGAGGACTGCGTCGTCGACCAGTTCGGCAATGTCGGCCGGACCGAAGTCGTCGAGGTGCGAGCTCGCATGCTCGAGCCAGCCGGGGAACGGGTAGCTGCCGACTACGGTCGTACGAAGCGGGCGCTCCTTCACGCGGCTATCCTCGCCAAGTGGCCGAGCCGACGGTTGCTAGCCTCACCTACGAGCAGGTCGCGAAGACGATCGACCACTCGCTCCTTCGACCGGAGCTCGACCTCGACTTCGTCCGGGAAGGCGTCGAGCTCGCGCGTCGGTACGGAGTGGCCTCCGCGACCGTCCGACCGGCAGACGTGGCGCTCGGGGTCGAGCTCCTGGACGGTTCCGACGTTTTCGTGTCGACTGTAGTCGGCTTCCCGCACGGGAGCTCGGCGACCGAGACGAAGGCCTTCGAGGCTGCGCGCGCTGTGGAGCTCGGCGCTCGCGAGATCGACATGGTGCTCAACATCGGCCGGCTGCGATCGGGTCGAGAGGACGAGGTTCGAGCGGACATCGCCGCCGTCGTGGCCATAGCCGAGGCGAAGGGCACGATCGTCAAGGTGATCTTGGAAAACGCGTACCTCGACGACGAGCAGAAGAAGCTCGCCTGTCGCCTCTCCGAGGAGGCAGGGGCGGCCTTCGTGAAGACGTCGACGGGGTTCGCACCAGGCGGCTCGACGATCGAGGACCTGCGGCTGATGCGCCGCTGCGTCGGCCCGAGCGTGCAGGTAAAGGCCGCGGGCGGCGTGCGCACGCTCGACGCCCTCCTCGAGGTCATGGCCCTCGGCGTCACGCGCGTAGGCGCGACGGCGACGGAGACCATCCTCGAGGACTTCAAGGCTCGCAAGGCAGCACTCGAGCACGCCGCGGTCGGCTGAGCGACGGATCACTGAGCTGTCCAGCCGCCGTCGACGGTGATGACCGCGCCCGTCACGAAGGACGCGCTCGCGAGGTAGAGCGCCGCTGCGGCGACGTCCTCCGGACGACCGGGCCCACCGGTGAGCGGCTGCAGCTCGCGCAGCCGGGCCATCGTCTCGGCGTCGCCGCGAGCGCGCTCGCTCATGGGCGTGTCGATCAAGCCTGGGCAGATCGCATTCACGCGGATCCCGTCGCCGGCATACGCAACGGCCATTGCGCGGGTCAACGCCACGATCGCACCCTTGCTCGCCGCGTAGGCATGCGTCTCGAAGACGTCGCTTCCAACCAGGCCGAGCACGGAGCTCAGATTGACGACGGCACCACCACCGGCGCGGCGAAGTGCGGGGATCGCGTACTTCGAGCAGAGGAAGACGCTCTTCAGGTTCGCGTCGAGCACCCCGTTCCACGCCTCTTCGGTGCACGTATCGACCGGGCCGTCGCCGAGGCTGCGGCCGCTGATCCCGGCGCCGTTGAAGAGGACATCCATCCGGCCCAGTCGGTCCTCGGCCGTCGCGACGGCGCGCTCGACTTCATCGGCACGCGTGAGATCGCACACGAAGTCGACGTCCACGCGGTCGACGCCGAAGACGCGGGCGCCAGCATCGTCGAACGAGCGCGCGACTGCGCCGCCAATCGCGCCCGCCGCACCTGTCACGAGCGCAGCTTTGCCTTCGAGCACCGGCCCCATCGGGCCGTAGAGTCTCACACCGTGAGCGCGGCGATCGAGGCGATCCGGAGCCGGCGGATCGTCGCGGTCCTGCGGCGCGTCGCCGCGCCGGCCGGCGTCCTGCACACGCTGCGCGAAGAAGGGATCCGGGTCTTCGAGATCACGCTCGACTCGCCGGACGCGCTCCAGACGATCACGAGTTTGCGCGAGGACCGCGACCTTGTGGTCCTCGCGGGCACGGTTCGCACCGCCGACGAGGTCCGCGCTGCCGCCGGCGCGGGTGCGCAGGCATGCGTCAGCCCGTCGCTCGTGCCCGAGATGGTCGAAGCCTGCGAGGCGGCGGCCGTGCCGGCGATCCCCGGTGCTATGACGCCGACGGAGATCGAGACCGCCTGGCGGCTGGGAGCGGAGATGGTCAAGGTGTTCCCGGCCGCACGGCTCGGCCCGGAGTTCATCCGCGACCTCCGCGGTCCGCTCGACGACATCCCGCTCCTCGCCACCGGCGGCGTCGACACCTCGAACGCGGCCGCCTTTCTCCGCGCCGGCGCGGCGGCGGTGGGCGTCGGGTCGGCGCTGGTCGGTGCGGCAGACGTTAGGGAAGCGGCAAGGAAGCTCATACGATCAGCGCTCGATGCCTGAGGTCACGGATCTGCGTGCGTCGGTGGTCGGCACCGGCTTCGTCGGCGTCGTGCACGTCGACGCTCTCCGCCGCCTCGGGGTCCAGATTCTTGGGGTTGTGGGCTCCTCGCCGGAACGTGCTCGCGCCAAGAGCGGTCCCATCCCGCTACCGCAGCCGTACGAGAGCTTTGAAGAGATGCTCGCGGACGATCGCATCGACGCCGTCCATCTGACGACGCCGAACCACCTCCACTACGCACAGGCGCACGCGGCGATCAAGTCCGGCAAGCACGTCGTCTGTGAGAAGCCGCTTGCGATCAACTCGGAGCAGTCGGCGGACCTCGTCCAGCTCGCGCAGCGAAGCGGCCTCGTCCATTGCACGAACTTCAACATCCGGTTTTACCCTCAGTGCCAGGAGGCCCGCGCCCTGGTCGCGAATGGACACGTCGGCGACGTCTGGAACGTCCACGGCGGCTACCTCCAGGACTGGCTGCTCTTCCCTACCGATTGGAACTGGCGGCTCGAGCCCGACAAAGGGGGTCCTCTTCGTGCCGTGGCCGACATCGGCTCGCACTGGCTCGACCTCGTCCAGTTCGTGACGGGCCGACGCGTCACGCAGGTCTTCGCGGACCTCGCCACGACGCTTCCGGTGAGGCGCCGCCCGACCGGTGAGGTCGAGACGTTTGCGGCGACCGACGAGGTCGACCGCGTCGATGCACCAATGACGACCGAGGACCTGGCGCACCTCCTCGTCGGCTTCGAGGGCGGCGCGCGAGGCTCAGCCGTGATCTCGCAGGTGAGCGCCGGACGGCGGAACTCCCTGCGCTTCGAGGTCGACGGCTCGGCCGGCTCCCTCTTCTGGGATGCCGAGCGGCACGAAGAGCTTTGGCTCGGGCACCGCGACCGACCGAACGAGACGCTGACGCGAGACCCGGCACTGCTCGAGCCGGACGCCGCGAAGCGCACGGGCCTTCCGGCTGGGCACGCCGAGGGCTTCGCGGACACCTTCAAGGAGCTCTATCGCGCGGTCTACACCGCGATTGCCGCTGGGACGATGCCCGACGAACCGGACTTTCCGACGTTCGCGGACGGACATCGAGCGAACGTGCTCGGCGACGCCGTCGCGGCGAGCGCGCGCGACCAACGATGGGTCGAGGTGCCGTCGTGAAGCTCGGCCTGCTGACGGCCGCGTTCCCGGAGCTGTCGCTGGAGGAGATCGCCACGTGGGCGGCCTCGGAGGGCTTCGAGACGCTCGAGATCGCGTGCTGGCCGTCCGCCGGAGGCGAACAGCGGCGCTATGCCGGCGTCTCCCACATCGACGTCGAGTCGTTCGACCCGGAAGCGGTCAGCGAGTTGCTTTCGAGTCACGGGCTCGAGATCTCATCTCTCGCGTACTACCCGAACAACCTGCACCCGGACGACGAGCAGCGCGAGGCCGCAAACGCGCACCTGCTCAAGGTAGTCGACGCCGCGAGGGCCCTCGGCGTGCAGACGGTCGGCACGTTCGTGGGGAACGACAAGGGCCGCCCCTACCCGGAGAACCTCCAACGCTTCAAGCAGATCTGGCCGCCGCTCGTCGCCCATGCGGAGGAGCGCGGAGTCCGCATCGCGATCGAAAACTGTCCGATGATCTTCAGCTGGGACGAGTGGCCGGGCGGCACCAACCTGGCCGCCACGCCGGTGGCGTGGGACGACATGTTCGAGGCGATCCCGAGCACGAGCTTCGGCCTCAACCTCGACCCGTCGCACCTGGTGTGGCAGATGATCGACTACGAGCGCGTCGTGTACGACTACGCCGACCGAATCTTCCACGTGCATGCCAAGGACATGGAGATCCGGCGCGACGGGCTCTACCGCTACGGCGTCACGTCACTCGGGATGGGCTGGCAGATCCCGCGGCTGCCGGGCCTCGGCGAGGTGCGCTGGGACCGGTTCATCGCAGCTCTCTATGCGGTCGGCTACGACTCGTTCGTCTCGATCGAGCACGAGGATCGGGCGTTCGAGGGAGACGTCGACCTCGTCAAGCGTGGATTCATGATCGCGCGGAACGCGCTGCGTCCCCACATCGTTTGATCAGGCGACGACGTCGCTGAACTCGCCGCTCTCTTCGTCTTTGAGGATGAGCTTCAGCCGGCCGTCCGGCATCTTCTCCTCTTTGATCACCGTCTTGCCGTTATGTGACCGCGCGGTGCGCGCGATCCGCGGCACACCGGTCCCACGCCAGTCGTCGAGGCGCACCGGCTCCCACACCCCGCTCTCGGTCGATCGGTAGCAGGCGTCGATGATCGCGTTGACGACGTAGCCGTCGTAGAACGTCTCCATCGGCTGCCTGCCCTCGTCCATCGCCTCGAACATGTCGGTGAACATGTCGACGTAGCCGAGCTCGGCGAACTCGTCGCCCACGGGAAAGAGCCAGCCGCTGACGGTCTCGGCCTTCTCGGCGACATAGTCACCGCCCGCGCCCGACGTGAATGCTTCGAAGCCGGTCCGGAGGAAGTGGTTCAGCCAGAGCGTGCCCTCGGTGCCCGCCACTTCGTCGCGAAGATCCATGCCGCCACGGAACGTCCAGCTGACCTCGAACTGGCCGATCGCGCCGCTCTCGAACTTGATCAGTGCGATCCCGTTGTCCTCGGCCTCGATCGGGTGGACGAGCGTATCCGCCCAGCACATGACCTCGAGCGGCCGGTTGTCCTTGCCGACGAAGTTCCGGACGATCTCGATGCAGTGGCAGCCGAGGTCGACGATTGCGCCGCCTCCCGCCCGCTTGCCGTCCCAGAACCACGCGCTGTGTGGGCCCGGATGCGTCTCCCGTGACCGCGCCCAGGTAACGTCGCCGAGCTGGCCCGCCTGCACCATGCGGAGGGCCTTCAGCGTCTTCGGCGTGTAACAGAGGTCCTCGAGATACCCCGCGAAAACGCCTGCGCGCTCGACGGTGTCGAGCATCCGCTTCGCCTCGTCGGCATTCCGTGCAAGCGGCTTCGTGCAGAGAATCGCCTTGCCGTGTCGTGCTGCCAGCTCCGCAGCCTCCTCGTGCTGATCGTTGGGCAGGCCGATCACGACCGTGTCGGTCTCCGGATGCGCAATCGCCTCCTCGAGTTCGGTCGAGCGATGTGGGATCCGATGCTCGGCAGCAAACGCGTCGACGCGCTCCTGGGAGCGCGAGTAGACGACGGTGACGCGGTCGCGGTTTCGCTGGCCGTGCAGTGTCGTCGTGTAGAAGAGGCCGATCAGCCCCGTTCCGAGCATCGTCACGCGATGGCCGCTCACGGATGCGAGACTACTTGGAGTGCAAGGCGCGGCCAAAGGCACCTTTCTCGCAGCGGCTCGTGAGCTCCTCGAGCGGATCGCCGCGACGCAGGACGAGGCGCTCGAACAGGCGAGCCGCATCTGCTCCGAGGCGATCGCGGCGGGCGGTCTGGCGCATGCCTTCGGCACGGGCCACTCGCGTGTTCCGGTCGAGGAGCTCTTTCCTCGCTACGGCTCCTTCCCCGGCTTCAACCCGATCGTCGAGCTCTCGATGACCTTCCACACGCAGGTCGTCGGCGCGAACGGCCAGCGGCAGGCTATGTTCATCGAGCGCGTGGAAGGCCTGGCCGAGCAGATTCTCGCGAGCTACGACCTCGGCCCGCCGGACGCGATGCTCGTCTTCAGCGCGGGCGGCTTGACTGCCGTTCCGATCGAGATGGCTATGGGGGCGCATGAACGCGGACTTCGCGTCGTGGCGGTCACCTCGGTGGCGAACGCGTGGGCCGGGACGCCCTCTCATTCCTCCGGAACTCGGCTCCTCGACCATGCGGATGTCGTCGTCGACCTTTGCACGCCGCCCGGCGACGCACTGATTCAGCTTGACGGCCTGGATACGCCCGTCGCGCCCGGGTCGACCGTGGCTGCGGTGGCAATCGCGAACGAAATCAAGGCGCGCACGGCCGCCACCCTTGCCGAGCGAGGGCACCTCCCGCCTGTCATCACCAGTGCGGCTCTCGTCGGCCCCGAGCGCTCGGCCGAGCTCTTCGACGCGGCGTATGCGGAGCACGCGCGTCGGGCGCGGCGCGCACTTCGTCGCGAGTAGCACATTTTGTCGGTCTAGGAGAAACGCCTCCAGTGGCTTAGGCTTGAGCCGGCAACGCCGGGGATTCACTCGAGGAGGAGGAAAGCGAATGAAGTTCCGTTCACGGGGCGTACGGTGGGCCGTCTTGCTCTTGGCCCTCGGCGCCGTCTCCGTTGTCGCCGCGGTGACCGCCACGGCGAAACCGGAAAAGAAGCAGGCGAGCTATGTCATCGGCGTCTCGAACACGCTCGTCGGAAACGGTTGGCGCGAGGAGATGATCTGCTCCGTGAAGGCGCAGGCGCTCGCGAGCGGCAAGGTCAGCTCGGTCAAGGTCGCGAACCGGAACGGGGGGCCGGCAGAGCAGAACGCGGATCTCCGCAACCTGATCTCGGCCGGCGCGAACGCGATCGTCGTGAACCCGTCCAGCCCGGACGCGCTCAACTCGGTGATCGCAGAGGCGGCGTCGCGCGGGGTGAAGGTCGTGTCGGTCGACCAGCGTGTCACCGCGCCGCAGGCCTACAACGCCACGAATGACCAGGTCGCGTACGGTCGGCTCGGCGCGACGTGGCTGTTCAAGCAGCTCCACGGCAAGGGCAACGTGGTCGAGATGCGTGGTATCGCCGGCGTGCCGGCGGACACCGACCGCCACACGGGCTTCCAGCAAGCGCTCATGAAGTATCCGGGCATCAAGGTCGTGAAGCAGACGTTCACCGGCTGGCAGTTCGCGACCGGTGGTAAGCAGATCCTCGACATCCTCAACTCGGGCGTGAAGGTCGACGGCGTCTGGACGTCAGGGATCGACTACACGATCGTGAATGCGTTCCGGACCGCTCACAAGAAGCTGGTCCCGGTCGTGGGAGCGGACAACAACCAGTTCCTCAAGCAGCTGATGACGATCAAGGGGTTCCACGGCGCTGCCGTGACGAACCCGGCCACGATCGGCGGTGTGGGCACCGCGATGGCGATCAAGCTGCTGGAGGGAAAGTCCGTCCCGAAGTGGGTCAAGCTGACGCCGCAGGTGTGGGACAACAAGACGGCGTTCGGCAAGAAGCAGATCAAGGCGAACTACTCAGCCAGCCGTCCGCCGACGTACAGTGCGCGGCTCCAGGTGAAGCCGTGGACGACCTATACGACGAAGCAGCTGTTCAGCTGCAAGGGGCCGTAGGCGGGAAGAACGAGCGGAAGGGGCGTCGCCACGGCGCCCCTTCCGAATGTCTGGGGGGTTCGGCGTGAGCCTGCTGGAGGCACACGAGGTCGGAAAGCGGTACGGCCCGGTCGTCGCGCTCGAGTCGGCGAACCTCTCGGTTGACGCGGGCGAGGTCCATGCGCTCCTCGGCGCCAACGGCGCCGGCAAGAGCACACTGGTCAAGATCCTCACCGGCGTCATCCAACGCGATGCCGGCAGCGTCGAACT
>JBKOWS010000121.1:0-4158 GCA_046724565.1 Actinomycetota bacterium
GCGGCGTGGACTGCCGAAGAAAAATGCAACCGGCCAGCCGACGGATCAGCGCTCGCAGGACAGGCGCATGCGGTTCTTCGCGATCCACGCGTACACGCGGCGCGCGACCGGGCGCGCTCCCGGCAGCGCGAAGGCCGTCGCAAGCCAGCCGAGCCCGCGGATGCGGCGCAGGAGCTCGGGCACTGCGTCGGCGCCGGCGAGCGTGCGCCCGTCGGGCAGCACGAGCTGCATCGCGGTCATGCACGCCTCGTCGGTGATGTGGGGGTAGCGTAGACGCCGGGGCGCCGACCGGCACGGGAGGATCTCGAGCGCGCCGCCGGAGAGCGCCAGCCGCATGAGCCAGAGCGCGCTCGCCCGGCACATCGCGCACTCTCCGTCGTAGATCAGGACGGCGGGCGAGATCCCCATCCCTTGAGCGTCCGGTAGTAGACGACGAGCCCGACGGCCACGGCCAGCGAGGCGACCGCCTGCACGAGCCCCCTCGTGGTGTGCTCCCGCGCGAGGGTGATCGCCGCGTAGAAGACGAAGAACGCGATCCCGGCACCGATCAGGATCCGGTGGGCGGTGATCAGCTTCACGGCGGCCCCGGGGTCAGACGCCGAGGACGACTTTGACGGCGTCTCGAGTCACGCCGATCAGCCGGTCGATCTCGGCCTCGGTGACGACCAGCGGCGGCGCGAAGTAGACCGAGTCGCCCGGTGCCGGATGCGGGCCCGGCGAGGGCCGCGTGCGCGTCACGACTCCGCGCTTCATCATCTCGGCCTGGATGCGCTGCGCGACCTGCTTGTCGCCCGCGAAGTTCTTCTTCGTCGCGCGGTCTTCCACGAGCTCAACCGCGGCGAGCAGCCCTTTCCCACCGCGGATGTCGCCCGCGTGGGAATGATCGCCGAACGCCTGCTGCAGGCCCTTGTGCAGCCGCGTGCCCATCTTGGCCGCGTTCTCCCAGAGCCGCTCGCGCTCCATGATCTCGACGTTCTTGACGCCGACGGCGCAGCACGTGGGATGGCTCGAATAGGTGTAGGCGTGCATCCAGCGATCCTCGGGCTTGACCGAGTCCATCGCCTCCTTGATCGCCTTGGTCACCATGATGCCGCCGAGCGGCAGATAGCCCGAGGTCACGCCCTTCGCGAACGACATGATGTCGGGCTTCACGTCCCAGTGCGAGAGCGCGAACCAGCGGCCCGTTCGGCAGAAACCGGTGATCACCTCGTCGCCGATCAGGAGCACCTTGTAGCGCGTGCAGACCTCGCGCACCAGCGGCCAGTAGTCGTCGGTCGGATAGATGACGCCGCCGCCGCCGTGAATGGGCTCGCCGATGAATCCCGCGACGGTGTCCGGCCCCTCGCGCAGGATCGCTTCCTCGAGCTCGCGCGCGGCCGCCTGACCCACGGTCTCGCCGGGCTTGGCACCCTGGAATCGGTACGGATAACAGGTCTGGATGTGGACGAAGCCCGGCACCCGCGGCTCGAACATCTTCCAGTAGGCGCCCATTCCGGTGGCGCTCATCGCCTGCAAGGTGACGCCGTGATAGCCCTGCTGGCGCGAGATGATCTTGACCTTGTCGGGCTTGCCCTGCGTCTTCCAGTAGAAGCGCGCGGTCTTGAACGCCGACTCGTTCGACTCGGCGCCACCGCAGGTGAAGAACACCGCCTGCATGTTGTCGTAGGCAAGCTCGATGAGCTTGTTGGCCTGGGTGATGGCCGGAATGTTCGACGAGCCGACGTAGCCCGAGAAGTAGGCGAGGTCTTTCATCTGGGCTGCGGCCGCGTCGGCCAGCTCCGTGCGCCCGTGGCCCACGTTCACGTTCCAGAGCCCGGAGAGGCCGTCGATGTACTCGTGGCCGCCGATCTCCTGGATCATTGCGCCGCGGCCGCGGACGTAGATCATCGGCTCGGCGTTGTCGATGGGGTGGTGCAGCGGATGGATCAGATGGTCCTGATCGGCCTTGACGAGCTCAGCGGCGGTCATCGCCATTGACGTTCTCCAATTCTTAGGCGCGCCTCAGCCGGCGGGGCCCCAGCCCCGCGACGGCCTGCAGCGCGCACTACGTCGCGGGGCGCGGGTGCGCCCGCCGGTAATCCCCGTCCGGAATGGGGACCGCCTGATTCTGCGGCCCGCGATATCGGTAGACCCACGCTCGCGCGCGCCGGCCGTTCGCGAACGTGACGATTGCACGGCGACGCTCGAAATTGTACCCCTCCTCCCGGTCGAGCACCGGGAGAAGTTCGGAGTCGTCGAGGCGGTAGATTTCACCGCGGACGCGGCCGGCGCCATCGACCAGGCCCGGATAGCGGCCGAGGTCCAGCAGTCGGCCGCGCGCAGCGCCTTCGCCGAGAAACGTCGCGCCCCGGCCGAGCACCCGATGAAGCGCGTAGCCGCGCATCAGGGTTCCGTACGCGAACAGGAGCGAGGCGCGGCCCGGAGGCCGGGTGCTACCGCTCCTGGCAAGCTGCTGAAGGGCCGTGAGGGTGCGGTCCGCGACGACGCCGCTCAGGGCGTCTCGACCGCCTGGAGCACCGCGCCCAGGAAATCGTGCTCGGGCACGGCGCCCTCGAACTGGACGCGATTGTTGATCACGACCTTGGGCACGCCCATCACCTGGTAGGCCCGCGAGAGCTCGGGGAACTCGGTCGCCTCGATCACGGTGGATCGCACCCGGTCCGATGCCACCGACATGTGCTGCGCCAGGCGCACGGCCCGGGGGCAGTGGGGTCAGGTAGGCGTCGAGAAGACCTTGATGTCGACGTCGGACGCGAGCGCCCGTAGCGAGGCGAGCGTCTCCTCGCTCAGGGTGGGCTCCCCGGTGGACGCCACGATGATCGAGTCGATCAGGTTGCTGAACTCGTAGCCGAGCGGAATGCCGTAGAAGCGGATGCCCCAGTCGCGGCTGCCCTCGACGACGATGGCCGGCACCTGGTCGACGCCGTAGGCCTCTGCGCGCTCGCGATCGATGGCGAGGTTGAGCACCTCGACCGTGATCTGATCGGAGAGCTCGGCCACCTCACGCACGAGCGCCTCGTTCTGTTGGCAGAGCTCCGGCGCCGCGAGCTCCTGCGAGAAGACGACGAGCTTCACGGGTCCGGCGAGGCGCTCGAATTCCTTGCGAACGGCGGCTTGGTCGCGCGGGCTCAGGATCGGCATGGCGTCATTATACCTGCTAGAATCGCGCGCGAGGGAGCGACACCATGAAGCCGTTCGTCGTCAATCGCTACGGCCGGATCGTGTTCCCCTTCAACTTCTTCCCCGAGCTCGACTTCTCGATCTTCCAGACCCTCGAGCAGTTCGCCGCGGTCATCAAGCGCGACTTCGAGGCCAAGGCGCCCTCCGAGACCGACATCGTCGCCGGCGTCGACGCGCACGCCTACACCGGACGGTACGACCTCCTGCGTGATCTCGCGCTCAACCTGTTCTGGGTGAATCGCTACGCGATGACGATGTACGAGAAGCGCCCGACCCGGTGGCGTGACGTGCCCAAGACCCGCGACGACGTGTTCCTGCCGGTCTTCAAGGGCTGGGAGGGGACCGAGCTGACCGCGGCGATCGAGGCCGGCTATCGGGCGCTGACACCGAGCTTCGATGAGGGCACCGAGGACAAGATCTCGCGCATCCTGCTCGACATCTTCCGCCACAAGAAAGGCGCCGGCGCCGAGCTGCCGCCGATCAAGCCGACGGTCGGCGAGATTCTCTCGAACCCGAAGAACCTCACCTATCACCTGCTCGCGTACAACCCGGACTATCCGGGCTACGGCTGGGACGACATCATCGAGTACACGCATCGGGTGCCCGAGGTCGAGGCGCTCATGCGCCAGGCGATGGTGCTCCACAACCAGTACCGGTGGGACCGGTCGAAGACGCGCGTGATCGAGGTCGGCAAGCTGCACGACGACGACTACGTGGTCGTCTTCCAGCCGCGCAGCACCGACGTGCTGCAGTTCATCCGGCGCGTGAAGGGCGGGCAGCGCTCGCGGCCCCGCCGCCCGGCGCCGCTCGAGTCGCGCCCGCCGGCGCGGCCGTACCCGCCGATCGACGTGCGCGCGCGGTTCTCGGTGATGCCGCGCCTGGAGGCGCTCGCCGTCTACCGCGGCGAGCGGGCCTGCACCAACGACGATCTCATCCGCAACGCCGCGTATTGCTGGTCGCCGATGACCGCGAAGGAGA
>JBKOWS010000152.1:0-12923 GCA_046724565.1 Actinomycetota bacterium
GCCTTGTCGACGCTACCGACGGCAGCGTCCGGACTGTTACGCGTGCCGGACGGCTTGAGGGCTGGACACCCGACGGGAAGCTCGTCATCTCTTCGTCGGCCGGCCCGACCAACGCCATCGCCCTTCGGCAGCTCCGTTCTACTGCGATCATCGGCCTGCAAAGGTGGCGGGTCAGCTCTCGCATTCACTAGCCCGCCGCTCGAGCGAGTGGCCTCGCGCAACGGGCGGTAGTGGAGGCGGCGGGAATCGAACCCGCGTCCGCGGACGCACCGGTCAGAACCTCTACAAGCGTAGTCCGCCGTTGGATCTCGCCCGACGGCCGGAGGCGGACGCCCTACCGGCGGGCCAGCCATCCTTCAGTGTCGCGCTTTGGGCGATTGGCTCTCCCTCCACGCCGAGCCCGTTCTTGGCGCCGCTACCCGAACCACGGGCCCAATTCGGAGCGACGTCGCTACCTAACTAGGTTAGGCGGCGAGTGCGAGATCGTTCTTCGCACTTGCTTTGTTGCCGGTTGATTTACGAGGCCAACCGGCGACCTCGGCTTGCAGCTCTGCCGGAGAACCGACCACGTCGAAACCAGGTCGCCCCCGTATGTGTTTACACCGTGATTTTAGCCGCTATCGGCGCCCTTTCGGCTTCGCCAGCTGGACGACCTCGTAGGGGGCGGTGCCCGGGCTGGCGACTCCGAACTTGGCGTTCACCGCATAGAGCCGGCGGCCGTGGTCGTCGATCGTCGTCGGCACGCGGAAGTCGGGGTCCGAGAGCCGCGTGGCGACTCGGCCTGACGCGAAGTTCGGCGCCAGGGCGATCACGGCCACCCGGTTGTCCGTGTTCTGGACGACGTACAGCGTCTTCCCGGTCAGCAGGATCCCGTCGCCGTTCGGAACGCTCTCGCCGCCCGCGAGCGTGATCTCTCGGATAGCCCCCGAGGCCGCGTTGATACGGAAGAGCTTGCCGTTGTTCGACTGGACCGCGATCAAGGTCTCGCCGTTCCGCGTCGCGTCGATCCCGTTCAGGTTGAAGCCGGCACCGAGGACGAACGGACTACCGAGGGTGACCGTCGTGAAAGCTCCGAGCGCCCCTCCCGGACCGATCGGCACCTTGTAGAGGAGCGCCTTGCGCGAGTCCGTGAAGTAGGCCGCGTTCTTGGTGACGACGACGTCGTTGACGAACGTGTCCCCGCTTGCGAAGTCATAGGTGCGGATCAGCGACCCGCTCTTCGCGTTGAATACATAGCCATCGCCGGTCCCGGCGCCCGCGACCCAGAGGCGGTTCTGCGAATCGAGCTCGATGCCGGTGGCAGTTCGCCCACTTCCGCCCGGGATGAGGATCGCGCCGGCGCCTGTGCGGAGATTCCCCCGGTAGACGGCTCCCGTCACCCGGGAGCCGACGTAGAACGTCGTGCCCTTTCCGACCTCGATGCCCTCAGGCTGAAATCCCTGCGGAAGCTGGATCACCTGCGGGAACGGTTTGGTCGCGCTCGGCGATGCGGCGACCAACGTCGCAGACGCCGCGAGGAGCGCGCCGGCCAGCGTGAACGCGCGAAGCATGAGAAAACCCCCTGTTTCAGACTGCGTTTCCCCAGAGTACGCGCGCCAATCCCCGCCGGATCGTGCAGGGGCGCACTAGCGCTGAGACTTGAGTGCGCGCTCCATGTCGCGATCCGCCTCGCGCTTGGCGATGTCGCGACGCTTGTCACGGATTTCCTTGCCCCGCGCCAGCGCAAGCTCGACCTTCGCCCGGCCGTTCTTGAAGTAGAGCTTTGTCGGGACGAGCGTCAGTCCGCGCTGGGCGACCTTGCCCGCGAGCGAGGCCGCTTCCTTCTTGTGGAGCAGCAGCTTCCGGTCTCGATCCGGATCGTGGTTCGCGATGTTCCCCTGCTCGTAGACGGAGATGTGCGCTCCCACGAGCCAGGCCTCCCCGTCGCGCAGGTCGGCGTACGCCTGCTGGAGCGACGCCCGGCCGTCCCGAAGCGACTTGACCTCGGTCCCTGTGAGCACGATGCCGGCCTCGATCCGCTCGAGGAGGTGGTAGTCGTGCCGGGCGCGCCGGTTGTCGACGATGAGCTTTTCGCTGGGTTTCGCCACGCTTCTGTCGAGTGTAGAGCCGCGGGCGGTGCCGCTAGAATTGGGGCCGCGGTCACTGGGGAGAGGGACGCGGTTTCCAGATGAAGAGATTGGGGGTCAAACGGGATAGTCTCGCCGCGGCTGCGGTTGTATTGGCGCTGCTCGCGGCCGGAGGAGCGCTCGCATTCGCCGTCACGGCGGGCGCGGCGCCGCAGAGCGCGCTCCAGGAGACGACGGTTCCGTCGCCGACCGACACTGGCCCCTCCCCCGATCCCGCCCCCGCGCCAAAGCCCAAGCCGAAACCAACCCCCACGCCCACCCACCGGACCTACACCGCGCCTCGAACGAACACCACGCCGAAGCAGACCTACACCGCCCCGAGCTACACGGCGCCGCGCGCCACGGTGACGCACTCGAGCACGGGGCACGTCGCCAAGAAGCACAAGGCCGTCATTCACAAGAAGAAAAAGGCGGCGGCCACGAGGCCCGCCGTGCCGACGTCGACCCCGGTTGAGACGACGCCCGAACCGGCACTTCTCCTACCGGTCGGTGCAAAGCAGACTCGGTCGTCGGGCGGCGACCACGCAATCACGAGCGTGCTCTTCATCGCCGGCGTGACGTTCGCCGGGCTCTTGTTCCTCCTCGCGGCGGCCGTGCCCGGAACGCCCGCCCGCTTTACCCCGGTCGGCCGGATCGTCTTCGAGCACCAGCAGGATCTCGTCCTCGTCGGCCTGGCAGCCTTCCTCGTCACCGTGTTCGTCTACATCCTCACGGGGCACGGGCTGTGATTCGCCTACTGCTCTACTGCCTCTTGTTTTGCGCGCTCGGCCTTATCGGCTACGCCGCGAGCGCCCCTGCGTTGACCGCGCCGTTCTCGTTGCTCGGTAGCCCTTCGGCAGACACAACTACAGAGACAGAGACGGACACCACAACGACCGACACCACCTCGACGGACACAACATCGACCGACACGACGACAACCGACACCACATCGACCGACACCAGCACCACATCGACCGATACTACAACGACAACCACGGATTCCACCTCGACCGACACCACCTCGACTGACACCACGACCATTACCTCGTCGACGGACACCTCCACGACGAGCAGCACCACGTCGACGACGACTCCCAGCACATCGAGCTCCTCGAGTACCTCGACGACGGTGCCTTCCCCCGAGCCGGTTCCCCCACCACCTCCACGCACCACAACGGTCGCTCCAACGACCACCGCTTCACCGGCTTCTGTGATTCCGCCGAGCGTTCGGAATCTCAAAGCGGTCGTAGGTGACGGCTCCGTGAAACTGACGTACGACATCCCGGCTGGCGTGGACCGCGTGGTCATCAAGCGCCGGGCCGGCGATGGCGCCGAAGAAGTTGTCTATAGCGGGAACCAGGAGACATTCACCGATCGAGGGCTCTCGAACGGCGTCCAATACCGGTACGTCGTGACCTGCGTCAACAAGGCCGGTAACGAATCGGCGGGGGTGGCGGTCGAGCTTGTACCCCGGCGGAACCTCCTCCGGTCGCCGAAGGACGGAGCGCGCCTACGAAAAGCACCGAAGCTGGCCTGGGCTCGCGATGGCGAGGCCGGCTACTACAACGCCCAGGTACTCCGAAACGGCGTCAAGATCCTGAGCGTCTGGCCGAGCGTGCCGTCTTACAAGCTCAAGAAGAGCTGGAAGTACCGCGGCCGCACGTACAGGCTCAAGCCGGGGGTTTACCAGTGGTATGTCTGGCCCGGCTACGGCCCGCGCTCCCAGGTCGTCTACGGCCAGATGCTCGGCTCGAGAAGCTTCCGAATCGTCGGCTGAGCGGCTAGCGGCCCGAGACCGCCATCCAGCGGAGCGCTCCCGCGAGGCTCACGATCGGCAGGATGGAGAGCGGGACGGCGAACGTCAAGGAGAGCATCTACCTGCTCCCGTTGAGGATCAGGCCGAGCCCGGCAAGAACCAGAAGGGCTATGACCGCCAGTGCTATGAACATTCGCTTCTTCATGGCGCTTATCCTCAGTCACAGGACGGACGAAGTCGTTACGGTCTTCCGTACTTCGACGTGCGGGCTGCATGTGAAAGCTCGACCTTGCCTTCGGGCTTCTCGATCCTCTCCACCAGCACCTCGATCGGGTCGCCGAGCCGAAACGAGGCCCCTCCGCGCCTTCCCACGAGCGCCGTCCCCAGCTCGTTGAGCTCGAAGTAGTCGCCCCCGAGCCTGCGGGCCGGCAGGTAGCCCTCGAAGACCTTTCCGAAGCGGACGAAGACCCCCGAGCCGATCGCACCCGTGATCTCCCCTTCGAAGGGGTCGTCCCACCCCCGCTCGAAGAGCGTCGACTCCAGGAGCCAGGCGAGGCAAAGCTCGTCGGCCAGGTACTCGACCTGGGCCGCCTCGCGCTCGCGGCCGGACGTGCTCTCGGCCAGGCTGTCCAGGTCACCGGGCTGGGCATCGTCGCCGAGGCCGAGCTCCCGAAGCAGGCTGCGGTGGACGACGAGATCGGGGTAGCGGCGGATCGGGGACGTGAAGTGGCAATAGGCCGGGCTCGCGAGGCCCGAGTGGCCGAGGTTCGCCGGGTCGTAGCGGGCCTGCTTGAGGGATCGCAAGACAAGCGCGGGGAACGCCTCTCGGCCCCGGCCGGCACGCAAGACGTAGTCCGTGACGCGCTCGCTGATCTCGCCGGCCAGCTCCGCCGCGGCCGCCGAGGACAGCTGCTCCACCTTCGGCGCCGGCGGCGTCGGCACGTCGAGGTCGGCGAGCTTGTGCAGCAGAAGCTCGATCGCCTGCGGATCGGGCCGCTCGTGAACCCGGTAGAGCGTCTCGCGCCGGCGGCTCGACAGCAGCTGGGCCACAGCCTCGTTCGCGGCGATCATCAGCTCCTCGACGAGCCGGTGGGAGGTCGGCTCCGATTCCAGCCACGCGCGGGCGACGCCTCCCTTCCCGTCGAACTCGAAGTTGACCTCGGAGCTCTCGATCCGGAGGGCTCCCCGGGCGAAGCGGCGATCGCGCATCCCCGCCGTCAGCCGGTCGGTGAGGTCGAGCGCGGCCGCGATCTCCGGCTCCGTATCGCGCCGCTCGGCCTGCCCGTAGGTCAGCCTGGCCTTGCTGCGGATAACGGAGCGATAGAACCGCGGCGGTCCGCTCGGAGGCAGCTCAACCGTGACACAGAGGCGATCCTGGTGGGGCCGCAGGCTACAGCGATCCTCCGACAACTCGGGCGGCAGCATCGGTGCGACGCGGCCGGGGACGTAGGTCGAGAACGCCCGCTCGGCAGCTCCGGCATCGAGGGGCACGCCGGGCGGCAGGTACGCGGACACGTCCGCGATGTGCACCCAGGCGCGGAAACCTCCGTCCTCCTGCTGCACCGCGATCGCATCATCGAAGTCCTTGGCCGTCTCGGGGTCGATCGTGAAACAGAGCTGGTCGCGCAGATCGACCCGGCCGGACAGGTCCGGCTCGGGCGCCTCGTGCGGCTCGAACTCGGTGCGCGCACCCGCATGGATGAGCAGACCTTCGAGCACGGTCTCGATGTCACTCGCCCGGCCGAGCTCGCGCACCACGCGCGCCCGACCGCGACCCTTTCGAACGACGACGAGATCGCCGGGACGGATGTCGCCGCTTCCCTTCCGGTCGATCGGAACAGGAACATTCGGGACGAAGAACGGCTCGCCGACGAACTGCTTGCCGCGCTTGTCGACCTCGACGACGGAGAGGTCGGTCAAGTGCCCCTTCCAGTAATGCTGCCGAGTCTCTGGGTCGCGAGCACCAAGCCAGAGGCCGCACTCGTCCGCAGCCAAGGCTGGAAAGCCTGGGTCAGGACGAGGGTGGGCTCTGGCGCCGCGTGATCGCGTGCCAGAGGCCGGCCAGAATTGCTGGACGCGGCACTACTACACCCGGAGGAAGCGGCGGATCGTCAGACCCGACCCGGCGGCGCCGAGCAGGAGGCCCGTGGCGATCAGGATCAGCGCGTTCAGGGAAAACGAGAGCGCGTTGACGTCGCTACCCGCATTCAGCGGTCCCGTGTGGAGAAGCGACGGCAGCGCGATCTCCTTGCCGAGGATCAAGAGGACGACCGCTCCGATCGCACCGGCGACGCCACAGATCAAGCCCTCCAGCATGAAGGGGCCGCGCACGAACCAGTTGGTCGCGCCGACCAGCTTCATCACCTCGATCTCGCGGCGGCGCGAGAAGATCGAGAGCCGGATCGTGTTCGCGATCAGAAGCGTGGATGCGAGTAACAGGAGGATGACCGCGATGACGAAGAAGATCTCGATCACGTGAGCCAACTTGAGCACGCGGTGTGTCGTCTTCTTCCCGTAGTCCACCTTGTCGATGCCGACCGTCGGGCTCGCCTTGAACAGCGCGGCCACCTTCTCGATGTCGTCGCCGCGCTTCGGCACAACTGTGAGTGCGTTCGGGAAGGGGTTGGTCGGTAGCTGGCTGACCTCTTCAGGATGCTTCTGCTTCATCAGCTGGAGCGCCCTCGCCTTCGAGACGAAGACGACGTCTTTGACCAGCGGGCTGGACGTCGCGATGCGCGCAACCGCGTCCATCTGTGGCTGCGTCGCCTCCTTGGCGCAGGTGTCCGGCGTGCAGTAGTAGACGTGCACGACGAGCTCGCGCTTGACATGGTCGCTCCACGAGACGACCCAGGTTCCGAAGGCGATGAAGAGGCCGAGCAGGAACATCCCGATCAACACGGTCACGGTCGCGGCGAGGGTCGTGGAGAGATTGGCGCCGAGCGAGCGCAACGACTCCGTGAAGATCAGCTTGACGCGTTCTATGACTCGTAGCCTCCGCGGCGCTCGTCGCGGGCGAGGCGGCCCTCCTCGAGCGCGATTACGCGACGCCGCATCTTGTCGACCATCTCGCGGTCGTGCGTCACCATCAGGATCGTGGTACCCGCGCGGTTGATGCGGTAGAGCAGTTGCATGATCCCGACCGACGTGTCGGGGTCGAGGTTTCCGGTCGGCTCGTCGCAGACCAGGAGCGGCGGATGGTTGACGAACGCCCGCGCGATCGAGACGCGCTGCTGCTCACCGCCCGACAGCTCGTCGGGCAGCGAGTTCATCTTGTGCGAGAGGCCGACCATGTTCATTACCTCGGGCACCTTGCGACGGATGTTGTTCGCGGTCTCGCCCTGCACCTTGAGCGCGTAGGCCACGTTCTCGGCAGCGGTCCGCGTCGGCAGGAGCTTGAAGTCCTGGAAGACGCAGCCGACGTTCCGGCGCAGATTCGGCACGTGCGAGCGCCGCAGGCGCGTCAGGTCGCGGCCGCCCACGATGATCCGGCCCCGGGTCGGCTCGAGCTCCTTCAGGAGCAGGCGGATGATCGTCGACTTGCCAGAGCCGGAAGCGCCGACGACGAAGACGAACTCGCCTTTCTCGATCACGAAGGTGACGTCGCGCAGGGCCGTGACATCCGGCTCGTAGATCTTCGTCACCGACTCGAAGACGATCATCGAGCTCGGGCCTGCAACCGGAGCCGGACTCAGTTGCGGCTCGGGCAGCGGCGCCGCGGGAAGGTCTTCTGTCTGAAGGGTTACGTCCGACACCGGGTCAGTCGAGGGGGCGCAGGGTCCTGGGCGCGCACCGGCCTGGGAATTCCGGCCAGTCTAGCGGAACGCTCAGACGACCTTTCCCGCTGCTCTCGCCAACAAATAGGCATGGATGAAGGGATCCAGATTGCCGTCGAGCACTCCCTGGGCGTTACCCACCTCGTAATCGGTGCGGTGATCCTTTACGAGTTGGTACGGGTGCAGGACGTAGCTGCGGATCGGGTTCCCCCCGAAGCCCATACTCACGACCCCTCGCTCCTTCGCCAGCTGCTCCTCGCGCTCCTCCTCGGCCAACTCGGCCAAACGTGACTTAAGGATCCGCATCGCGGTCTGCTTGTTAGCGGTCTGCGAGCGCTCGTTCTGGCACTGGACGACCACCCCGGTCGGCAGATGGGTGATCCGCACAGCCGAGTCGGTCTTGTTCACGTGTTGGCCGCCGGCACCCTGCGCGCGGTAGGTATCGATGCGGAGATCGTTCTCGTCGATCTCGAGGTCCCCGTCCTGCGAGAGCAGCGGCGCGGGAATGACCTGCGCGAAGGACGTGTGGCGCCGGTGAGCCTGGTCGAACGGGCTCAGCCTGACGAGGCGATGCTTGCCGCGTTCGGCACGAAGGATTCCGTACGCGTTCTCGCCCTCGATTGTGAACGTTGCGGACTTGAGGCCCGCCTCCTCGCCCGGGCTCGCCTCGATCACCTCGGTCTTGAAGCCGCGGTGGTCCGCCCAGCGCTCGTACATCCGGAGCAGCATCTCGGTGAAGTCCTGCGCGTCGGTGCCGCCGACGTCGGACTGGAGCGTGACGACCGCGTCGCCCTGGTCGTACTCGCCGCTGAATAGCGCCTCCTCCTGCAGGCGCTCGAGCTCCTCACGTAGCGGTGCGATCGAGTCCGCGATCTCCTGTTCCATCCCGCCGTCCATGGAGAAGAGCTCCTGGGCGTCTTCGTAGTCACTCGTCAGCTGCTCGTAGCGCTCGAGCTTGCGCGTGACGCGTGCATGTTCCGTGGAGATCTTCGCCGCGCGCTCCTGGTCGTCCCAGAAGCCGGGCTCACCCATCTGCTTCTCTAGCTCGGTGCGGCGGGCCGCAAGCGCGTCCGGGTCAAAGGTAATCACGGACCCAGGCCAGCTGGGTCCTGATTTCCTCGAGCTGCTCGCTCAGCGGCTGTGCACTCTCATCGGCCACGGGTCGATGGTAGCGACTGGGTCAGGCCCGGCAGAACCGCGTTGGCTCGAGTCCCGTCAGGACTTCGAGGCTGCGGTGCACGTTGAGCTTGAAGTCCAGGTCGACGAGGCCGGCGCGGAACGCGGTCACGCGCGTCATGCCGTCCGCTGTCGGCGCGACGCATCCCTGAAACGTCCGCCAGTACGGAGAGAAGCGCACCGCGAGCCGGTAGTCGCCGGGCGCGCCGACGTCGAGGAAGATCCGCGTAGGGAGGATCCTTCGGACCGATGCACGCGCCGGCCCGGTCACGATGGGGCTTGCGTTCTGCACCTCGTAGATCGTGATGTGCCGCGTGCGAAAGACGGGCGGCAGCCAATCCGCTCCGCGGCGAACGAGCGCGGCCTCCGCCCGCGAGCTGTAGTCGGCGGGCGCGTCGCTGAGGAGGACGTACTTCACGCCGACGCTGCGCAGCCAGCGCCGATAGGCGTCAGGCCCAAAGCGCCTGTAGAGGATCGCGTTGGTCGGGAAGTCGTTCTGCCGGTACCAGCCGCGCACGATCTGGATGGCCGCGTCGGGAAGGAAGACGGCGGGCCAGTGCTCGACCGTGTCGACCGCCTCGACCCGGTACGAAGGCTCGAGCTCTTTGCTCAGAAACCGGATCGCCGGTCGCCAGTACGCGGGGGCCGCGGCGGCCTGGTCGGAGGCGGCGTGCCGAAAGTTCGCAACGAGGGGAGTTACGTTCCAGAACCCGGCGACAACGAGCAACGGCACGGCCAGCCTGAGCGGACGCCAGGCGGCGAGCGACACCGAGAGCACGGCCAACGGGATCGCCGCGTAGCGAAGGCGCTCGATGTTCGAGCCGAGCGCAGTCGGAATGGCGAACGCGAGCACGCACGCAACGAGGTAGACAACGTAGATCCCGGCGAGCGCGCAACCACGACGGAAGCTCACGAGCGCGCCGAGCGCGCAGAACGCAACGACGGGGATCAGCTCCATCGAGCGGAACGGGAACCGCCCTCCGTCCGGGAAGAGGCGCACGACGATCAACTCCGCAAACGCCGCCACTCCGACCACGCACAGAGGCGGCGCGACGACTTTGAGCGACGGCCTGCGGGCGACGTAGACCCCAACGAGCAGGATCGCGAGGAACGCAAAGGCCAGCGGGCTCGCCGCGAGGGTGAGGACGACGAGGAGGACGAACCGCCGGCGGTGTCCTTGCTGGAGCGCCCACACGGCCAGCAGGGCAAGCGCAGCGCCGAGCGCGAAGGGGAACGCAGCCGAGAGGACGGTGCCCGCCCAGATGACGGCGAAGGTCCGGCTCGACCAGCGCGCGACCGGACCCCACTCCCAACCGACGACTACCGCAAAGGCAAATGCAGCGAGCGCGATCGTGGCCAGCGCGAGGACCTTGATCCCGAGCAGCGCCGCCAGCGGGTAGTAGAGGACGCTGTAGGTGACGAAGGAGTAGCGGCCGGCGTACCAGAAGTTGTTCCAGAGCACGAAGCCGTGCTTGAGAAAGAGAGCCCGCTGGTAGACGTGCGCGGCCAGATCGTTCCCCGGCGGCCCGAGCCAGAGCAGCGCCGCGGCAACCGAGGCCGCCACCGCGCCGGCGAGCATCGCCTCCCGCCAGACGGGCCCAGGCCGCCGAATGGTCATTGGCCACTCTATAGCAAACTAGCTATGCGATAGCAAGCTTGCGATGCCCCCTCGCCGCCACTTCGAACTGCTGGGGTCAGACCCCAAGGGGTCTGACCCCGAAGGGGTCTGACCCCAGCCTTTCGCCGCGAATGCCGGCTATGCCGGCGTTCGCCGCAACGGCTCTCCATTAGCGGAGAACCCGTCGGGGTGCAGAGCACCCGCGCGAAGTCATCATGGCCCCGGCGGAGCCGGGGCCGGACTTCGCGCGGCTAAGCGCCGTGGCACTTCTTGAACTTCTTACCGCTGCCGCACCAGCACGGATCGTTGCGGCCGATGTTCTCCCGATCGGACTTCACGATCGGGCGTGGCGCGCCGGTGGTCGACGTTGTTCCGCCGCCGGTCATCGCGAGCGTCGCCGTCGCACCTGCTCCGCCGCCGCCACCCGCGGCGGCGATCGCCTCCGACCCGGCGAGAGCCTGATGCTCGTACTGGAGCCCCCCGCCGTTTACGGCCTGAGCCTGCTGCGCGCGCTGCAGCTCGTCCGCCTCCTCGGGCGCGAGCTGCGCGTGGAAGAGCGTGAGGACGACCTCTTCGTGGATCGCCAGACCGAGCGCCTGGAACATGAGGTGACCCTCGTGCTGGTACTCCACGAGCGGATCCTTCTGCGCCATCGCGCGGAGGTGGACACCCTCGCGCATGTAGTCCATCGCGTCGAGATGCTCGCGCCAGCGCTGGTCGACGACCTGCAGGATGACGAAGCGCTCGAGCTCGCGCATCAGCTCCGGCCCCATCTCCTCTTCCTTCGCCTTGTACTCGTCGTGCGCGTCGAGCTGGAACTCCTCGACCAGCGACTCGCGGGAGATCTCCGCCAGTTCTTCCCGCAGCTCGTCGACGGTGATCTCCGTCTCGTAGAGCGTCGCCATCTGTTTGACGACCCCTTCGAGATCCCATTCCTCGGAGTACTCCTCCTGCGTGAACTCGTTGACCGTCGCCTCGACCACTTCGTCAATCCACGCCAGGATCTCTCCGGACATGTCCTCGCCCTCGAGCACCTGGCGCCGCTGCTGGTAGATGACCTCGCGCTGCGTGTTCATGACGTTGTCGTATTTGAGGACGTTCTTGCGTGCGACGAAGTTCTGTTCTTCGACCTTCTTCTGGGCGCCCTCGATCTGGTTGGAGAGGATCTTCGCCTCCATGGGCTGGTCCTCCGGGATCTTGAAACGCTCCATGATCCGCTTGATCCGGTCGCCGGCGAACAAGCGGACGAGGTCGTCCTCGCCCGACAGGTAGAAGCGCGACTCGCCCGGGTCGCCCTGGCGGCCTGAGCGTCCGCGCAGCTGGTTGTCGATGCGCCGTGCCTCGTGGCGCTCCGTGCCGAGCACGTACAGGCCGCCGCGATCGACGACGCCTTCGCCGAGCTTGATGTCGACGCCGCGGCCCGCCATGTTCGTCGCGATCGTGACCGCGCCGGGCTGGCCGGCGTCCTTGATGATCTCCGCCTCGCGCGCGTGCTCCTTGGCGTTCAGCACGTTGTGCGGGATGCCCTGCCGCTTCAGCAGCTCAGACAGATACTCCGACGTCTCGACCGCGATCGTGCCGACGAGCACCGGCTGGCCGTTCTCGTGCCGCTCCTTGATGTCGCGCATGACCGCCTGGAACTTCCCCTCAGTCGACTTGAAGATGAGGTCGTTGTTGTCGTCGCGCGCCACGGGGACGTTCGTTGGAATCTCGACCACGTGGAGGTTGTAGATCTCGACGAACTCCTTCTCCTCGGTCTTTGCGGTACCGGTCATCCCGGCGAGCTTCTCGTAGAGGCGGAAGTAGTTCTGGAGGGTGATCGTCGCGAGCGTGACGTTCTCCTCCTGGATCTTCACGCCCTCCTTGGCCTCAATCGCCTGGTGGAGCCCTTCAGACCAGCGGCGGCCTTCCATGATCCGGCCGGTGAACTCGTCGACGATCTTCACCTCGCCGTCCTGGATGACGTAGTCGACATCGCGCTTGTAGAGCGACTCGGCCTTCAACGACTGGATCAGGTGGTTGACCAGCTGCGAGTTGCGCGGGTCGTAGAGGCTGTCGATCCGGAGCGCACGCTCGACCGCGTCGATCGACGCCTGGCCTGGCGCGACCGTCTTGTGCTTCTCGTCGAACTCGTAGTCCGCATCGGGATTTCCGCCCTTGAGCAGCGGGTCGTGCGGAATGCCGGTGAGGCCGCGCGCGATGCGCGCGAAGTCGTAGTAGATCTGCGCCGCGGTCTCTGGCTCGCCGGAGATGATCAGCGGCGTGCGCGCCTCGTCGATGAGGATCGAGTCGACCTCGTCGACGATCGCGTACGCGTGACTGCGCTGCACGACCCCGTCGAGGCTGACTGCCATGTTGTCGCGCAGGTAGTCGAACCCGAACTCCGAGTTCGTTCCGTAGGTCATGTCGCAGTCGTAGGCCGCCTTGCGCTCGGCGAACGGCATCATGTTCTCGATGAAGCCGACGGTCATCCCGAGCCGTTCGTAGACGCC
>JBKOWS010000020.1:0-9851 GCA_046724565.1 Actinomycetota bacterium
AGCGTCGCCGAGCATCTGACTCTGCGCGGGCTCCGCCTGCTCGACGGGGCTCGCAAACCGGCCCGCCACGGCCCCAAAATCGTCGTCGCGTTTCCGCCAAAACGCGACGGCCGCGCGCTCGCCTCTAACGTTCAAGTAAGCAGTGGTTGCGATCGCGCCGCACCTGTTCGGCAAAGATGAGGCAGCGACGATACGAGCGCGCGTCGACCGTTGGCAGAGCGAACGGCCGGGCGTGACGATCGAGATCGAAGACTGACGGAAGCCCCAACGATTGAGCGAGGCTGCGACTCCGCCATCGCCCCGACACAGATCCGTCGGGTCCCGCGGATCCGCTGGTGCACGAGACGGCGCCACAAATCGGTTGAGACTTCAGAGTGATTACCATTTCGGGGCCTGCAAGACAGCAGGCGAGCCGGCAAAGCTTGCTGCCGGGAGCGTTGGGAAGAAGTCTCGCGGACGCTCTGGCGCTAACCCTGCTGACCGCCGGCCTTCCGGCGCCTCCACCACGTCCTAAGCCGGCCTTCGAGACATAGGGGCCTCGTGGAGCGGGGAAGATCCGAGCCGGCTCGCGCGTCCTGCTCCTATCAGCCCCGTTTTCGGGTGGGCGAAGCATGGGAGGAGCGTCTCTCGAGTGACGAAAGGACGGGCGAGCTCAGTTGTACCCTCAGACCGTCTCAGCGGTCATCGTGGCCCGCACGCCCGGTTGATTGGGCGTGTCATCGTCGCGCTCCTGATTGCCGCGCTCCCGCTCGTCGGGTTCGTCTCGCTGCTGTTGCGGTCCGAGCTTGACCCGCACTTCGAGAACTATCGGGCGCACTTCGTCGTCTTCGGGATCGTCGGCGGCGTCGCTTTCCTACTCGGCTACACGGCTGGCGAGGCGGCAAATCGGCGTGGCGACGCACGCGTCCTGTTGCTCTCGCTGGCCTTCATGGCCACGGGCGGCTTCCTCGGTCTTCACGCCATCGGAACGCGCGGGGTTCTCTTCTCGAAGGAATATGCCGGCTTTCAGGTCGCCATTCCCGTCGGGTTGCTCGTGAGCGCCGTCTTCGCCGGTGCGTCGGCGTTCGTCAACATCCGTCCCGGGATCGGGGCGGAGTTGATTCGTCGTCGGACGCTTTTGCGAATGGGCGTTCTTGCGGTTATGGGAGGGTGGTTCATCTGGACGGTTGCCGAGCTGCCACCGTTGCGCGGGCAGAGCGGTGAGGCTGCGACCGACACGCTCGTCGCCGTGATCGCGGTCGTCGGGACGGTCGTGTACGCGGTGAGTGCTGCTCGGTACTGGACGATCTTCCGCCATCGCTGGACGTTGCTGCCGGCAGCGACCATAGCGTGCTTTGTGCTCCTCTCGGAGGCGATGATCGGCGTCGCGATCACGGGTGAGCGCAGGTGGCACGCGAGCTGGTGGGAGTGGCACGGCCTCATCGTCACGGCGTACCTCGTCGTCGGCCTGGCCGCCCGCCGCGAGTGGCGCGAGGAGCGCTTCCGCCACCTCTACCTGCCGACGACCCGGGAGCGCCGGCAAGACATCAGCGTCCTGTTCGGCGATCTCGTTGGGTTCACGACCTTCTCCGAGCGCTCCACGTCGGCCGAGGCTGCGGCAGTCCTCAACGCGTACTGGGGAGTCGCTGCGCCACTGGTGACGAAGGAGTTCGGCGGCGAGGTGGAAAAGTTCATCGGCGACGGCATCGTGGTTCTCTTCAATAGCCGCGGCGACCAGCCTGATCACGCCTTGCGCGCTGCACGTGCGGGTCTTGCGCTCCAGCAGAGGTTCGCGACGCTCGCCGAGAGACATCCGGACTGGCCACCCATGCGTGTCGGCGTGAACAGCGGCGAGGCGTTCGTCCGCGAGATCGGCGGGGAAGGCCATGTCGCCTATCCCCTTGTTGGCGACGCAGTCAACACGGGCGCGCGTCTCGAGAGCCTCGCGCCCGCAGGCGGCGTGCTGATCGGTGCGCAGACGTACCGGCAACTACCCGAGGGGACCGTTGTCGAGAAGCGGTCTGGCTTGCGGATCAAAGGTAAGGGCGAGCTGGTCGACGCGTACCTCCTCCTGACACTGCCCTGCTGACCGCCCGGGTCGGTCTCGCTGTTCGAGGCGCTGGACCTAGGCCCGGTGGCCCTGTACTCGCGATCGTCCGGCTGGTGAGGTTCGGGGAGCGAGGGGACTCGAACCCGCGCAAGATTTCGATCAACGACGCCCAGCGATGGCACTGGCACGGTGCGCTCGAAGCGCTTCCATTCCGGTTCAGTCGCCAGGGAACAGGGACCAGTCCGCGGGAGAAGGGCGCATGAGCTAGGCTCGCCGCGCAAGAGACGCGGGAGGTGCGGAAAAGTGAGCACGGTCGAAACAAAGGTCGGAAGATTCGTCTGGCACGAGCAGGTCTCCTCCGACCCCAAGCAAGCGCAGGAGTTCTACACGCAGCTGTTCGGCTGGGGAACGGAAGTCTTCAAGGCCGGTGAGGTCGACTACACGATGATCTCGTCGGGCCGGCAGAACCACGGCGGCTTCGGGAAGGCAATGGAGGGAGCACCGCCGCCGCACTGGCTCAGTCACGTCCGAGTCGCGAACGTCGACGACTCGCTCCTGAAGGTCGAGGGCGCGGGCGGCAAGCTCGCGGCCGGTCCGTTCGAGATGGGCGGGGTCGGACGCATGGCCATCATCACCGACCCGAGCGGCGCCTACGTCAGCCTGTACCAGCCAGAAGACAGCAGCGCGACCGTCCCGGAGGGCGTCTTCGTCTGGGACGAGCTCGCAACGACCGACGTCGAGGACGCGCAGCGCTTCTACGTCGAGGTCTTTGGCTGGACAACGAAGGACATGGGGCCCGACTTCGGCAGCTACAGGATCTTCGAGGTCGGAGGGACGGGCATCGCCGGACTGATGGCGCTGCAGGACACCTCGACGCCGGCGCACTGGCAGCCGTACGTCGCCGTCGACGATCCGGATGCGACGGCCGCGAAGGTAAAGAAGCTCGGGGGCTCCACACTGATGGAGCCGATGGATGTGCCGACGATCGGGCGCATCGCCGTCCTGCGCGATCCGCAGGGCGCGGTGTTCGGGATCATCAGGCCCGAGCCCGCTTCGTAGGTCTCTTCAGGCCGCCGGCTGCCCCGTCGAGTGACGGGGCGGCCGGCTGTGGCCGAACCATCGTCACCGTCTCGCCGGTCCGCCTGCGCGTCATGCAGTTCGATGTACCGCTGCACCAGCTCCCGGCCTGGGGATCTTGCTCTTCGCCATCGTGCCTCACCCTCGCATCTGGGGGCGGAAACACAACCGTCGAGCGAGGCAAATGCCGCCTCACATCTGACTCCACGGCTCTGAGAAACTGCCCTCGGCATGCGAGTGCATGTGGTCGGCGCAGGACCCGTGGGTCTTCTGCTCACGGCACTGCTCCAGTCGATGGAGGGGTTCTCTGTGCGGCTCTATGAGAAGCGGCGCGAGTACACGCGCACGCGCATGGTCCAGCTTGCACCGTACCTCGTGGCGGATTCAGTCGAGAGCTACCGCGCCGATTCCATCGACGGAGACAGCGTCGAGGCGATCTTCGATCCACCAGAGCTCGACCAGGGCCTCGCGTTCAGACAGTCCATTCCTTCGGACCTAAGTGCACTCCTGAAGAACTGGGTTCTGGGGTTCTGCCCGCTCAACTCCATCGAGCGCTCTATCAGCGATCTGATCGATGCGCGCGGGCTGAATGGGGTGCAGCGCACCACGGCCGTCGTGACGGCGGAGGACGCGATGGCGATGCTCGAACCGGGAGACGTCCTCGTCGACTCCACGGGCAGCAGGTCGCTGCTTCGAGATCACCTGGTTCCGCGCTCTGGCGAGGTGGATGAAGGCGCGAACACGGTCAAGGTCCGGCTGGAATATGCGCTCGTCATCACCTTCCTGTATGGGCAGGCCTACGACTGCAACGAGTCCTGCAAGTACTACAAGAACATTGAGAACGCGCACTACAAGTTCATCCCGATGGTGCACCGCACGCACTACGACGGAAGCGTGAGCCACGTCACGGGCATCGTCAATATCAGTGCCGAGGACTATGAGGCGATGCCGTCCCGATTCGACGGTGAGTGGCTTCGCAGCAACTTTCCCGGCGTAGCACAGTCCATGGACCGATTCATCGACAAGATCAAGGAGGAAACGCAAGGGGAGATACTGGGCGACCTGGAGATTGTCCGGATACCGCTGGATCTGTACCGCGCGCGCAATGCCACCAGTCGGCAGTTCCTTGAAGCAGGTCCAAGCGGCCACCCCTTCGCCAGCTCACCAGCCTTCCTCGCCGGCGACTCGGCCGTTGGCTCTCCGTACTTTCAGTCGATTTCGCTTGGCTTCGAGTGTGCGATGAACCTAGCGGGACTGATCGCGCAGCGTGACGTACCACTCAGAGACATGCTCGATCGCTACGAGCTGTACATCTACAAGCAGTGGCTTCGCGTCTACATGCGCAGCAAGATGATCAAGCACAACAAGGATTTGTTCGAGTCGCTCGACGATCCGCTCGCGCTCCTGGAAAAGCTGCACATCTATTAGCCGCACACGTCGAGCTGCCTAGATTCGAAGCCTATTCCGAGTGGCGACGGACTATCTCCTGCCGTCCTTCTTCAGTCAACCGCCAGTAGACCGCGGGTTCCGTCTTGTGTCCCTGCACGTCGCCGACGCTGACGACATCAACCATTCCGCTTTCGAGCAGCTCGGCGAGGGCGCTCCGGACTACTTGAGGCGGCGCTCCAACGAGTGCCGTGATCCGCTCGTAGCCAAGCGACCCGTACTCCTCAAGCAGCTCAAGGATAGGTCCGTCCATCCTTGAACAAGCGTAATCGCAGCCAGAATTCGAGGCTGGCGACGCGCCCCTTCGGTCGGGCCTTTCTCAGCCCGCTTGCAGCGCTGGAGAAAGTCTTGTAGGTCGACCCGGAGGGCTGGATCTTGGAGTCGAACGCGCACAGCGAGGAGTCCCGCCTTGTATCAGGGCGAGTTCGGGGTCCGAGGCTCACAGCCGACGGCTTCCCAGCACGACCCACCCGAAGCCCCGCGGCTCTGCCACAGGCGAGGAACTGTCGCAGTTTGGCGGAATCGCGACAGGCTTGATGGCTGCTGTTGCGCTCAGGCTTGGACGTTGGGGAAGTTTTGCGCGCTCGGCCTCTTGAAGTCGAACCGGCCACCGTGACGGGCTTCGCCGATCACCGCCGCGTACCGCGCGAGCCTCTGTCCCTGGTAGCGGGCGAGCGCGAGCGCGAGCTCGTCGGGCCCGGTGACCGTGTGCCCGCTCGTGAACGAGGTGCCGTACGGGTTGCCGCCGGCGGCAAACACCTCGTGGACCGTGTAGCCGAGCGGGAGGATCACCATGCCCCAGTGGTAGAGCGTGTTGTTGAGGGCGAGGATCGTCGATTCCTGGCCGCCGTGGGTCGTCTGCGAGGAGGTGAAGGCTGTCGCGACCTTGTCTGCGAGCTTGCCCTCCTGCCACAACCGCCCCGCCTCGTCGATGAATTGCTTCAGCTGCGCGGCAACGTTGCCGAACCGGGTCGGGCTGCCAAAGGCGACGCCGTCGGCCCACTCGAGGTCATCGAGTGTCGCCACGGGGGCGTCGGCGACCTGTGAGCGGTGTCGGCCCCAGTACTGGTTCTGAGAAATCATCAGCTCGGAGGCCAACTCCTCGACGTGCCGCAACCGGACCTCCGCACCTGCCTGCTCGGCTCCCTCCGCAACACCCTCTGCGAGCCCGTGCACGTTACCGGTGGCGCTGTAGTAGATGACCGCGACGCGTGCTTCCATGTGGCTTTCCCTTCTTCCCCGGCGCTGCCCTCGCGTAATCAACAAGCGACGCGCAGACGGCGACGGAAGCCGCTCGCAACGAGGGAGGCGCTTACGGTCCGCGTGAGTGGCGCGAGTGGGCGTGTCGGGGACGTAGTCCGGGCGCTCCAGCGGGCGTGTGAGGAACACACTCAAGTGAGGGAAAGCGAGCATGCGACGGACCGTAGCCGCTTGATAGCGGCCCGATAGCGGCCCTCTCGACGATCGCCCTGTGAGTCACCAGCAGCTCAAGGCCGAACAGAAAGGAGGTGACATCGACATGTACAAGGTCAAGCACACTTTCGCGATCCTGGTGGTCTTGGCGGGCGCGCTCGTCACGGCGGCGACCGCGCTTGGCTTTTCAGGGCCGCCGGTCGTGAACGACCAGTTTCGCCCCCCGCCGGACGTCCACCCCCAAACGTGGTGTGGACAGGTCGAGGGGACGGCCGTCGACACTGTAGTGGAGCACTACATGCAGGATGCAAACGGAAACATCATCGATAACGTCCGCTTCACTCGCCTCTTTACGGCAACGGCGACCGGAAAGTCGATTCTCTCGACGGCGTCGACTACGGAGAGATCGGCAGGGCCGATCGACAACGGCGACGGCACCATCAGCTTCGTCACGCAGATCACCGGACTGTCGCTGAAGTTCCAGATCCCGGGCGGTCCCGTGCTCAAGGCGGACAATGGGGAGCCGATTCGCAGCGCCGGCGTTTTGATCATCGAGGACGTTTTCGATGCGGCAACCGGCGACTACATCACCACAAACGAGACGTTCGACGGCCCGCACCTCCTTCGCGAGGGCGTCGACATCTGCGGACCGTCCGTTGCGTACCTGCTCGACCCGTAGAACATCTCTGCACACAGTTGGAGAGGGCGGCCTTGGTGCCGCCCTCTCCAACCGACTTCGCCGGGCAAATCTGGCATCGATCCGGCAGCACGGTTAGCGGTCCTCGAGCCGGGGCGAATTTGCCTGCTGGCCGAGAGACAAACGCCTATGTGGTTGGGGCGACGAAAGCTCGCCGAGAAGCTGGACGCCAGGCGTTTCCGGGGCCTCTCGTCAGTGTTTCGCGCGCGCGCGAATATCAACCGGCGCCGGATTTCGCAAGGTGTCAGACACCGCCGGCGACGGCCGCCTTCACGGGCACGAGCAGGACGGGAATCGTTCCGCGCCGAAGCGTGTCGCGCACGATCCTCGCTCGACCCGGCGCCAGCTCCTGCGCCCATGCGAGCGCGATGAGATCGCAATCCATTTCACGCGCAACCGTGAGGATGTGCTGGTCGGGTCGGCCAACTCGGGTCTCCAAGCGCACGTGCTCGACCGGCCAGGGGGAGTAGCGGGCGAGGAACTCGCGGCCGAACGCTTCCCACTCGTGCTGGGGCTGGTCGCTGAACGCCGGCAGTGCGTGCTCCTCGAGGACGTAGAGGATCACGATGTCGACGTGTTCCGCACCAGGCACGTCGAACACCGCGTAGGGCGCATACGAGGTCGCTAGGGAGCCCTCGAGCGGCAGCAGCACGCGGCGGACGGCGAAGCCTGCCGGAAGCTCCGGCGGGATGGCGAACACCGGCTTGTGAGCTGTCGTGACCACCTGCAGGGCCGTGGAGCCGATCTCCCGCCCGCCCCGCGGGCGCACCCTCGTGCCGACGACGAGCGCGAGGGCGTCGTCGTCGTCCTCCAGCGTCTGCGCGAGCCGCGCTCCGGCCTGCCCGTCGAGCTCCGCCAACGGCACGCCGTCTTCGGCCGCGAGCTCCCGCACGTCCTGGGCGCCGTCCTGGAGTACGTGCACGGCCGCGATGTCCGCACCGAACACGCGTGCAATCTCGTGGCCGGCCGCGAGCACCGAGCGCGCCGCCGCGGTCTGGTCGAGTGCCGCCAGGACTTTCACGAGGAGACCTTCCAGGAGCCGCCCACCCTGGTCCAGCGGAGCCGCCGCCCTCTTGTGACCTGCGCGTCGCCGACGCGGATGCGCACCGGCGCGCCGGCGTCGACCGCCACGAGTTCGTGCTCGGCACGGAGGCGCAGCGGTACTCCACGGAAGCGCAGGCGCAGGTCAAGTCCATTCCAGCTCTTCGGCAGCTGCGGGTCGACGGCAAGCGCCCCGACTTCTGGACGCACGCCGGCGAAACCCATCACGAGCGCTTGCCAGACCCCACCCATGGTCGCCAGGTGAAGCCCGCCGCCGGTCGTAGCCGTCACGTCGTCGAGATCGAGCCGCGCGGCCAGTTGAAACAAAGTCAGGGCGTCCTCGGGACGTCCTGCCCGCGGGAACAAGGCTGCGTGGACCGGAGGCGACAGCGAGCTGCCGTGGGCTGTGCGCGGCTCGTAGAAGTCGAGGTTGGGCCCGAGCGAGCCGGGTGCCACCTCGCCGGGGACGAGGTGGTGCATCATCAGTACGTCTGCCTGCTTCACGACCTGCGCGCCGGCAACTCGCTCGGGTCCGAGCAGCAGGTCGGCGACGATCGGGCGCCGCGGCGCCACCTCGGCGATGATGAGCGGCTCTAGATCGAAGAAGCCCGCGAACTCCTCGTACAAGCCGGTGTCGGCGTCGTAGCCGTCGACCAGTGCGTCGGCGAGCTGCACCCAGCGCCCGCGCTCGGGGTCCGCCGCCAGCGGGGCAGCCCGGCGGAGGTTCCAGCGCGCCATCACGTTCGTGAATGCGTTGTCGTCGACCGGCTCGTGGTACTCGTCCGGCCCGATGACGCCATGGATGTGCGCCCGGCCTTCTCCGTCCATTCGGATGCGCGAAGCCCAGTAGCGCGCCGTCTCGAGCAGAAGCTCGCGCGCTCTCGGCGCGAACGAGGTGTCGGCGGTCCAGTCGAGGTAGCACGCGGCCGCCCAGGCGACATCGGCGGTGACGTGCTCCTCGAGCTCGCCGGTGCGAATGGGGACGACGAAGCCGTCGGGGAGCGACGCGAGCCGCGGCGTGACGTCCTCGCCGGTCGCCGCCGACTCCCACGGAAAGCGCGCACCGGCGCGCTTCAACGCGCGCGCGGCAGCCTGGGCCGCCGGAAGCCGCCGCAGTCGGTACTCGAGCATCGCCCGCGCCGCGGAGGGATGGGTTGCGGCGAGGAAGGGGAGCACGAACACGTCGGCGTCCCAAAAGACGTGGCCGCGATAGCCTGGCCCCGTAAGCCCGCGCGGGCCGACGGCGGCCTCGCCGTCGTCGCGAACGCTGGCCATCAGGTGGAAGAGCGCGAAGCGCACCGCGCGAGTCAGTTCCTCGTCGCCGTCGACGACGACGTCGGCGGCCTCCCAGCGGCCGGCCCAGGCGGCACGGTGCTCGGCAAGCAGCGTCTCGAATCCCGCGTTGTCGGCTGCGTCGAGTGCGGCAATCGCCTCCTCGCGAGACGGGACGCGCTCCGCGTCGGTCACATAGGCGCCGAGGCGCTCGATGCGAGGAAGGCCGTTGTCCCATCGACGGGTCGCGCTGGCCGCGGCCACGCCGCCGTGCGTTCCCTCAACGGAGAGCGCGGTCGGCGGCGCCTCCGCGGGCAGGACCGCGTCCGGGCCCGCGAGCCGCAGCGCCACGGTTCCCGGGTGCGCGAGGGCCGAGAAGAGGGCTGCCTCGGGGCTGCCGTCGTCCGAAACGAGCAGATGGCGGAGCACGCCGGTGTGTAGGTCGAGTGTGCGCTCGAGCTGCCCAGGTGGCAGCTCTCGACCTTCGACCTGCTGCCAGATCGGAGCTTCGACCAGCGTGCTCTCGGGGCCGCTGCCCGTGTAGACGCCCGCTGCCAGCAGGCGGGGCTCGGCAGCCGGGTGGCTCCAGAGGGGCGGCGCATTCGAGCCGATGCGGCCGTCGGCGAGCCCGAGCAGGGCCTCGTGGGCGCGTTCGTGCTCGGGATCGAGCCCGGCGATGGTCATGGTCCACGCCGCGTCTTCGTCGATGCGGGGCACGGCGCCCTGCTCGCGCCTGCCAATCTGATCGTCGAGGAGGGCGACGAACATCGCAGGCCCGCCGCCGAGCGGGATCACGCCCTCCGGAACGCCCTCGGGCTCGCGGCCGACCGAGACCGCTGTCGCGCGCGCGGCCTCGGGGACGAGCAACAGCGAGTC
>JBKOWS010000132.1:0-3647 GCA_046724565.1 Actinomycetota bacterium
GGTGGCGGCGCCGATCTATGTCGACGAGGAGGTCATCCGCAAGGCCAAGAGCCTCGACGTGACGAAGGAGACGGAGCAGCCGGTGAAGGCGGACGACCCGGATCAGCTGCGGGAGTGGCTGCAGAACATCAAGCCGGAGGATTTCGAGAAGTTCAACAAAGCCTGACGAGCGTCAGCCGGTGCGGATCGCGCTCTTCACGAACAACTATTTGCCGTTTTGCGGGGGCGTCACGATCTCGGTCGAGACGCTCCGGCAGGGTCTCGAGGCCGCTGGGCACGAGGCGTGGGTGTTCGGACCACGCCTGGCCGGCGCGCAAGATCCCTCGACTCGCATCGTCCGCTATCCCTCGATCCCGGCCACGACCTACCCGAAGTTCGCGCTAGCGGTCCCATACTCGCGGCGAATCGCCCGGACGTTCACCGGGCTCGACTTCGACGTCGTCCACGCGCACCATCCGTTCCTCCTCGGCCCGGCCGCGCGCCGCCTGGCCCGGCGGACTCGGCGGCCGCTCGTCTTCACCTATCACACGCGCTACGAGAAGTACGCGCACTACGTCCCGCTGCCGCTGGGCCTGGTAGAGGCGGCCGCGATCCGGCTGAGCGCGGGCTTCGCCGCCCGCGCCGACGCGGTGCTGGCGCCCTCCACGGTGGTCCGCGATGAGCTCCATGCGCGAGGTGTCCGGACGCCGATCGCGGTCGTTCCCACGGGGATCGATCTCGTCCGATTCCGGCCAGGCGACCGGGCGGCCGCGCGGCGGCGGCTCGGTGTCGGCGAGGACGACGCGCTCGTGCTCTACGTCGGCCGCCTCGACCGGGAGAAGAGCGTCGATCGCGTTCTCGTCGCGTTCGAGCGCATCGCGTCCATCGTCGCCTCAGCACGCCTGCTGCTGGTCGGACACGGCACTGAGGCCGAACGGCTGCGGCGCATGGCGAGCGGCCTGTCGGTTGCTCCGCGGATCCGCTTCCTGGGCGTGCGCCCGCACCACGAGCTGGCAGAGTGCTACCAGGCGGCCGACGTCTTTCTGTTCGCCTCCGAGACCGAGACCCAGGGTCTCGTGCTCGCCGAGGCGGCAGCCTGCGGGCTGCCGGCGGTCGCCGCCGACGCGCCCGGCTGCGACGAGGTCGTGCGCGACGGTGATACGGGCATCCTGACCAAGAGCGATCCGGCCGCGCTCGCGGAGGCGGCGATCGGGCTCCTGCTCGATCCCGAGCGGCGGCGCGCCATGGCGCGCCGGGCCCGCGAAGTCGCCCAGCGCGAGTTCGACGTACGTCTGCAGATCGACCGAACGCTGGCGGTATATCTCGACGCGATCGCGCGCCGATGACCCGCGCCCACGAGACCCACCGGCGAATCAACGAGGAGATCGCGCAGGAAAAGGCGGTGGCGCTCGGACGGGCCGGCGAGCGGCTCGAGGAGGCCCTGGCCCACGTCGCGGCGGTCGGCCGTCGGCTCGACGCGGCGCCAGATGGTGACGCTGAAGCGCGGCTCCTCGGCGAGTATGAGGCCGCGCGCGTCCGCGCGCACCAAGCGCGGCTGGCCCTCCTGATCCAGCGCGAGGCGCTCGGCCTTCGCCAGCACCGGATCGTGGACCAGCAGTTTCCCGAGCCACCGCGACGCGCCCCGAGCCGACGGCCGCCTTGAGCGCAGCGGCTCCGAGCGACGCCCGGCCCGACGGCTCCAGAGCGATCTGGAACCGCGAGGCCGAGACGATGTCGCGCGAGGCGCGAGAGCGGCTGCAGCTGGAACGGCTCCAGGCGGTCGTCCGCTGGGCTGCGGCGCGCGTGCCGTTTCACCGCGAGCGGCTTGGGGCGGCCGCGCCGCGCGCGCTCGGCGACCTCGCCGGCCTTCCGTTCGTCCGCAAGACTGATCTGCGCGAGCAGTATCCGTTCGGGCTCCTGGCCGTTCCGCGAGATCAGCTAGCCCGTGTTCACGCCTCGTCCGGCACCAAGGGCAAGCCCACGGTCGTCGCCTACACGGCCGAGGACCTGGACGTGTGGCGCGAGGTGATGGCGCGCATGATGACGGCGGCCGGCGCGCGCCGCGGCGATCTCCTGCACATCGCCTTCGGATACGGACTGTTCACGGGCGGGCTCGGCTTTCACGACGGCGCCGAGCGGATCGGCATGACCGTCGTCCCGGTCTCGTCCGGCAACACCGCCCGTCACCAGCTCCTGCTTCAAGATTTCCGGCCCGCCGCGATCGCCGCCACCCCGTCGTTCGCGCTGCATCTGGCCGAGACGCTGGCCGAGCAGGGGAGTAACCCCTGCGAGCTCGGCCTCCGCTACGGTATGTTCGGCGCCGAGCCGTGGACGGAGGGCGTCCGCGCAGCGCTCGAGCGTGCGTTCGGCTTTCGGGCGTCCGACATCTACGGGCTCTCCGAGATCATCGGCCCGGGCGTCGCGGGCGAATGCGAGGCCCGCGCCGGGCTCCACATCGCCGACGATCATTTCCTGCCCGAGATCGTCGATCCCGTTTCCGGGGCTCCGTTGCCCCCGGGGCGTGAGGGCGAGCTCGTCCTGACCACGCTCACCAAGCGCGCCATGCCGCTGCTCCGCTACCGGACCGGCGACATCACGACCCTGACGCTCGAGCCGTGCCCCTGCGGTCGCACCTCGGCGCGGATCGCGCGCATCAAAGGCCGCGCCGACGACATGCTGATCGTCCGCGGCGTGAACCTCTATCCGTCCGAGGTGGAGAGCACGCTGCTGGGCGTCGAGGAGCTGGTGCCGCACTACCAGCTGGTCGTCGACCGCGGGGCGACGCTCGCCCGGCTCGAGGTCCAGGTGGAGCCGTCGACAGAGCTGGTCGCGCGCTGCGGCGGCTTCAGCGCCGAGCACCCGGAGATCGTGGCGCTGCGACGTCGCGCCACCGAGCGGCTCCAGCGCGCGATCGGCCTCTCGGTCGAGCTGACGATCGTGGCGCCACGGACGATCCCGCGTGCCGAGGGCAAGGCCGTGCGCGTCGTCGAGCGCGGGTAGAGTATGCTGAAGGTGGAGGAGCCCATGAGCGATCTGGCGAAGACGATGATGGCGAAGATCGAGCGGGGCGTCCGGCTCGAATCGGCGGACGAGATGACCGCCGAGTACCGGGAGAACCTCGTCCATCTGCTGACCATGCAGGCGGATTCCGAGCTGGCGGGCGGCTACGGTTACGTGCCGTGGATTACCAAGGCACCAACGGTCGAGGAGAAGCACGTCGTCGCCCAGATCGTGAAGGACGAGCTCCGCCACGCGGCGGTCATGTACGGCCTCCTCGGCGACCTGGGCTTCGACGTGGAGCGCCACGTCCGGCAGCACGACGACACTTTCACGATGCGAATCGACGCGAGTGCCGACATCGGCACGGCGCGCATCACCGCCGACAAGCGCGTCAACATCTTCTATTACCCGATCGACACGTGGGCCGACTTCGTCTTCTTCAACTTCTGCATGGACCGCGGCGCCGGGCATCAGCTCGAAGACGTCCGCGGCTGCTCGTACGGCCCGTGGGTGCGGGCCATCGACGGCATCTTCAAGGAGGAGAAGTTCCACATTCGCCACGGCGAGTACTGGGTGAAGAAGCTTGCCGAAGACCCCGGAACCCACGACGAGGCCCAGGCGACGTTCGCCAAGTGGTACATCCGGACGATGAACATCTTCGGGCGGCC
>JBKOWS010000110.1:0-14324 GCA_046724565.1 Actinomycetota bacterium
CGCCGGCGTCGACCAGTGCCCGCCCGGGTGGCATCGGCCGGCCGAGGAAGAGAGCGCTCGCGGGAAGGAGCACCGCCGTAACGTTGCTGCCGCCCAGCGCGGCGACCCCTTCGGGGCCGGTTGCCTCCAGGTGGTCGATCGACGTTGCGCCGAGCTCGAGGGCGAGCTCGACGGCGCCCAGCTCGGTGAACTGGTCGCCGTGCAGGCGGAGCGCGAGACCCGCGTCCGCGCAGGCGCTGAGGTAGCGCCGCGCCTGCGAGACGTCGAAGGCGCCCCGTTCCACGAAGACGTCGGCCGCCTCGGCGAGCGGCGCGGCAGCCGGCAGCACCTCGGAGAGCGCGAAGTCGAGGTAGGCGTCGGCATCGTCGAACTCGGGCGGCACTGCATGCGCACCGAGCCACGTTGGTACGCCGCCGGCTTGCGCGATCGCGCGGAGCGAGGCGAGCTCGGTCTCGAGATCGAGCCCGTAGCCAGACTTCGATTCGAAGGTCGTCGTGCCCCAGCGCAGCATCCAGCGACGGTGTTCCTGAACAAGGTGGGCGAGGGCGGCCTCCCCCGCAGCCCGAGTCGCGCCAACCGTCGACATGATCCCGCCGCCCGCGGTGTGGAGCTCCTCGTAGGACGCACCTGCAGCCCGCAGCGCGAACTCCGCCACCCGGTCGCCTGCAAAGCACGCGTGCGTGTGGCAATCGACGAGCCCAGGGATCGCGCACAGCCCACGTCCGTCGAGCTCCTGGTACTCGCCGCCGAAGTGCGGCTGCCTGGGCATCGGCCCCACCGACTCGATCGCGCCGTCCTCACAGAAGATGAACGCGTTTTCGATCACGTCGACCTCTCCAAGCGCGCGGCCGCGAAGCGGAGCCGCCCAGCCCGAGGGAGTAACGAGTTGCGCGAGGTCGCGAATGAGCAGGCGCCCGGCGCCCGCCGAGCTCATTCGGGCGCGCGCGGCGCCATCGGCGCTTCGAGCCCGTGCAGCTCCGCGGCGGCGAGCGCCTCGGGGTAGCCCGCGTCGAGGTGACGCATGACGCCTGTGCCCGGATCAGCCGTCAACACGCGCTCGAGCCGTTCCGCAGCGTCGTCGGTTCCGTCTGCGACGACGACCATGCCTGCATGGATCGAGTTGCCGATCCCGACGCCGCCGCCGTGATGGACGCTCACCCACGTCGCACCCGCCGCCACGTTGAGCAACGCATTCAGGATCGGCCAGTCGGCGATCGCATCCGAGCCGTCCCGCATTGCCTCGGTCTCCCGATAGGGAGAGGCGACCGAGCCCGAGTCGAGATGGTCACGCCCGATCACGATGGGAGCCCTGATTTCGCCGGAGCGGACCAGCTCGTTGATCGCGAGGCCCGCCCGTGCGCGGTCCCCGTATCCGAGCCAGCAGATCCGGGCCGGCAGGCCCTGGAATGCGACGCGTTCCGGCGCCAGCTCGAGCCAGCGCTGCAACAACGCGTTCCCGGGGAAGATGTCGCGGAGCACCGCATCGATCGCCGCGATGTCCGCGGCCTCGCCCGAGAGCGCCGCCCACCGGAATGGCCCGACGCCGCGACAGAAGAGCGGCCGTATATAGGCCGGGACGAAGCCCGGATATGAGAAGGCCTCCGCTACGCCACCTTCACGGGCCTCACCTCTGAGGTTGTTGCCATAATCGAAAACATAGCTTCCTGCCCGGACGTACTCGAGCAGGGCCTCGACGTGCCGGACGATCGAGGAGCGCGCGCGCTTCAGGTACTCGTCCGGATCAGAGGCGCGGAGCGCGGCGGCCTCGTCGACGGACAGCCCGCCGGGGATGTAACCGGTGAGCGGATCGTGCGCAGCGGTCTGATCGGTGACGAGATCGAAATGCTCCCCGCGCCTGACGAGCTCCGGCACGACCTCCGACGCGTTTCCGAGGAGCCCGACCGAGAGCGGGCGCCGCTCCGACGCGGCGGAGCGGAGACTCGCAAGCGCGTCGTCGAGCGAGTCGGTCATCTCGTCGAGGTAGCGCGTCTCGATCCGTCGTGCTATGCGCGCAGGATCGACTTCGATGCAGAGGATCGCAGCGCCGGCCATCGTGCCGGCAAGCGGTTGCGCACCGCCCATCCCGCCGAGTCCCGCAGTGAGGATCGTCCGGCCAGAGAGGTTGGGTGAACCGAAGTGCGTCTCGCCCGCAGCGGCGAAGGTCTGAAAGGTGCCCTGAAGGATTCCTTGCGTGCCGATGTAGATCCAGCTGCCCGCAGTCATCTGTCCGTACATCGTCAGCCCGAGTGCCTCGAGCCGGCGGAACTCCTCCCACGTTGCCCAGCGCGGCACGAGCATCGCGTTGGCGATGAGCACACGCGGAGCACCAGGGTGCGTGCGGAAGATGCCGACCGGCTTGCCGCTCTGGACGAGCAGGCTTTCGTCGTCTCCGAGCTCCAGCAGCGAGCGCACGATCGCGCGGAGCGATTCCGGGTTGCGCGCAGCCTTCCCCGAGCCGCCGTAGACGACGAGCTCCTCCGGCCGTTCGGCGACGTCGGGGTCGAGGTTGTTCAACAGCATCCGCAACGGCGCCTCGGTCGCCCATGAGCGCGCGTGCAGCTGCGTCCCCCGCGGAGCACGGATTCGCGTCAGGTCACCGCACAGCTCCTCGGCGACGGCTTCGACCGGACGGGCGACGCTCACGCCAGCTCCCCGATCTCGCTCTCGACCGCAGCGACGAGCGAACCGTCGCGGATCGAACCGGCGACCGCTTCGATGTCCGGCGCAAGCGGACGGTCGTCTCCGAGGCGCGGCGACAGCGTTCGGATGAACGCGTGCGTCGCGCGTACTCCCTCTCCCGGTTCGAGCGGTGCCAGAAACTCGACACCCTGCGCCCCGGCGAGCAACTCGATTGCGAGCGCTCGCTCTGAGTTGGCGAGCACCTGCCACGCCTTCAGGCCGGAGGCGTTCCCCATCGACACATGATCCTCCTGGCCCGCGCTGGTCGGAATGGAATCGACACTCGCTGGATGGCAGAGAGACTTGTTCTCGCTGACGAGGGACGCCGCCACGTACTGCGGAATCATGAAGCCGGAATTCAGGCCACCGTCGACCGTCAGGAACGCGGGCAGTCCGTCGGACAGGTTCGGATTGACGAGACGTTCCACCCGCCGCTCAGAGATGCTCGCCAGCTCTGAGCTCGCCATCGCCAGAGCATCAAGCGCGAACGCGAGCGGCTGGCCGTGGAAGTTCCCGTTCGAGAGAAGCAGCTCGTCCTCGACCAGGACGAGCGGGTTGTCGGTGGCAGCATTGAGCTCGACCTCGACGGTGCCCTCGACGTAGTCGAGCAGGTCACGCGCGGCGCCGTGCACCTGCGGTGCGCATCGCAGGGAGTACGCGTCCTGCACCTTGTCACACCATTTGTGCGCCTCGATGATCGCCGAGCCTTCGAGCAGGCGCAGCACGTTGGCCGCGGAGTCGCGCTGGCCGCGCAGTGGCCGAAGCCGGTGAATTTGTGGAAGGAAGCTCGTCCGCGATCCCTGGAGCGCTTCGAGCGACAACGAACACGCGAGATCCGCCGTCTTCGCGAGGCGCCGAGCCCTCACTACCCCAAGTGCGCCGAACGCGGCCATGAACTGCGTACCGTTGATCAACGACAGACCCTCCTTGGCCGCGAGTCTCGTCGGCTCGAGGCCGGCAGCTGCGAGGGCATCCGCACCGGTCTGCAACTGACCGTCGAACCAGGCCTCCCCCTCGCCGACGAGCGGCAAGGCGAGATGTGCAAGCGGCGCGAGATCGCCGCTGGCGCCGACGGATCCGCGGCTTGGCACAGAGGGAAGCACGCGTCGCGTCAGGCACTCGACCAGCAGCTCGACCGTCTCGATGCGGGCTCCCGAGTTGCCTTTGGCGAGCGCATTCGCCCGAAGCAGCATCGCCGCACGCACGACCTCTGCCGGATAGGGATCGCCGACGCCGCACGCGTGGCTGCGTAAAAGACGCAGCTGGAGCTCCTCGGTCAGCTCCTCGGGGATCGACTCCGAGACGAAGCGGCCGAAGCCCGTGTTGATCCCGTACGTGTGCTCGCGGCTTCCGTGCGCGGCGCGCTCGACCAGCTCGCGGGCGGCACGCATCTTCCCGCGCGCCTCGTCGGAGAGGGCCGCACCGGCTCCTTCGAGAGCGACCGACCACACGTCCTCGATCCGGAGATCGTCTCCGGTCAGGCGGATCGCGGTCGCCTGAGCCATCGCGCGGCCAGTTTAGTCCGCTGAGAGCAGTAGCTCTCGCGTCCACCGGGCAGACTCACCTCGTGGCCGATCCACTGACCGCGGAGCCCGAGGAGGCAGTCGTCGACGCGACGCTCCCGAAGGAGCGGGCGATCCACCTGTTGCGTCGCCGCGATTTCCGTCGGACGTACGCCGCAGTCGTTATCAGCGAGCTCGGTGACGCGTTCCAGTACGTCGCGCTGATGTGGTTCGCGCTCGTCGCCGCCGGACCGCTCGGCATCCTCGCCGTGCGGCTGGCGGACAGCGTGCCGGCGTTGCTGTTCGGTTTGCACGGCGGGGTGGTCGCCGACCGGCGCGACCGGCGAGCGACCATGATCGCCGCCGACCTCGTTCGCGGTGCAGTGCTCGTCCCGGTCGCGATTGCCGGGCTGACCGGGCACCTGGAGCTGTGGATGCTGGTGGTCGCTGCGTTCGTCGTCGTCACGGCGACGAGCTACTTCGATCCGGCGTACGGCGCGCTGCTGCCGACGCTCGTCGAGAGACGGAACGTCCAGGCGGCCAACGGGCTCGTGCGCGCCTCCGCCGAGGCCTGCCGGGTCGCGGGCTGGGCCGGAGCAGCCGGTCTCCTGGTCTTCACGCCGCTGAGCGTCTTCTTCCTGTTCAACGCCGCGTCGTTCTTCCTGTCGGCGGTGCTGATCGCCGGGATCCGCGCGCAGAAGACCGAGCGGGCGACGGTCGCGACGCCGCGCATCCGCGAGGGCTTTGCCGCCTTGCGGCCACGACGCGCTCTCGCGATCGGCGTCGTGGTTCTTGGCGTCGCCGTGACGATCAGCTCCGGAACGTGGATGGTGGGCGTTCCTCAGCTGATCCGCAAGACGCTCGATCTCGGCGCCGGCAGCTTCTCCCTCGTCGCCGGCGCGTACGCGGTCGGTGCGGTCGCGTCCGGTGCGGTGCTCTCGCGCGTCCGCGTCCGCCACAAGGTGCGCGTCGGGCTGCTGCTCTGGACGGGCTATGCGGCAGGCTACGCGCTCTTCGCGCTCGCGGGCTCGTTGCCGCCTGCGCTCTTGGCCGGCGCGACCATGGGCTCGATCGAGGCGAGCGTGCTGGTGCTTCTTTACTCCGCCGCGCAGGAAGAGGTCCCGGATGCGCTGCTCGGACGAGTGACCGGACTGATCTCGCTGGTGCATCGCGGCGCCCACGCGACGGGCCTGCTCCTCATCGGTCCACTGTTCGCCGTGCTAGCAACCCGGTCGGTCTTCATCGCCGCCGCCATCGCGCTGCCGCTCGTCGGCCTCGCGGGACTCGCTTCCCTCAGATCCGCGCCCGCTCGAGCAGACGCAGCTCCAGTACGTGCGAGGCATTGAACCCGTCGATCTGCAGGACCGTGCCGGCGGCGGCAAGCGCGGCACCGGCGGGCATGAGGCCCACCAGCTCCGCGCCGGCCACCTGCGTTCCTCGGGCACGTGCCTCCTCGTCCACGCGGGCGACGATCTCGTGTAGCGCCGCCGCCTCGTAGTCCTCGACGTTCATGCTCACCTGCGCGCGTCCCGCGCTCGGCAGCGCAAGGCCGAGCGCGCGGACGCCTGGAAAGCCGCCGCCGCGGTCGCGGACGACTGCCGCAATTGCTTTGGCGACCTCCACGTCGTCCGTGTCGAGATTGACGTTGAAGGCGATCAAGGGACGTCGTGCACCGACGATCACGCCGCCGGCGCGCTCGTCGAGGCGCGCAGGGCCGAAGTCAGGCGCGAGCTCGCCGGCCTCCAGGCGACGCTGCAGCTCGACCGGCCCCCCGCGCCGGAAGAAGGCCGGGCCGCGCTCGGGCGACGACTCTCCGTACAGGAAGACCGGCAACTCCAGCTCTAGACCGATCCGTTCTGCGAGTCGCAGCGCGACTACGCGGGCACGCGCGGCATCGCCGCGGTCGAGCGCGACGATCGGAACGACGTCCGCGGCGCCGATGCGCGGGTGGGCTCCCTCGTGGGTGCGGAGATCGATGCGGTCGCGCGCGCATGCGACCCCGTCGAGCAGCGCCTCGACCAGCGCCTCGTCGTCTGCAACGAGCGTGAAGACTGAGCGATTGTGGTCGACGTCCGTGTGCACGTCGAGCACGTCGGCCGATTGCGCCAGTGCTGCGCGAAGCGCCTCGATCGTCTTGCGGTTACGCCCCTCGGAGAAGTTCGGCACCGACTCGAGGGGCAGGTCCACCACGCGTACTCTACGAACCGTGAAGGCGTACTACGACCGGCGCGCCCCGGAGTACGACGACTGGTGGCTCGGCGAGGGACTGTTCGCCGATCGCGACCGGCCCGGGTGGGACGACGAACGAGGCCAGCTCGCCGCGGTCATCGCCGGTCTGCCGCCCGCGCGAACGCTCGACGTCGCGTGTGGCACCGGCTTCCTGACGAAGCACCTAACCGGAGAAGTCGTTGGGCTCGACGCGAGCAGTCGGATGCTCGCCCGTGCGCGCAGGCGAGTACCGGACGCGACGTTCGTGCAGGGAGACGCGCTCTCGCTGCCCTTCGAGGGCGGCACGTTCGAGCGCGTCTTCACGAGTTACTTCTACTGCCATCTCGAAGAAGAAGACCGCGAACGTTTCCTGGCCGAGGCTCGGCGAGTTGCGCCCGAGCTCGTCGTGGTCGCGTCGATCCGCCGCGGTGACGACGTGCCCGAGCGCTGGGACGACCGCGTGCTGAAGGACGGCTCCCGCTGGTCGGTCTACAAGCGTTTGTTCGAAGGTGCCGACCTGGCACGGGAACTCGGCGGCGAGCTCCTCTTCGAGGGGCGCTGGTTCCTCGTCGTTCGCGCTTGACGCGCAGGCGCTCGTCCTATCGGTCCTTCGCTTCGCTCCAGCGGGACCTTCGCGTGTGCCGCGCCTGCGTCGAGGCCGGGTTCCAACTCGAGTCGTTGCCGGTCCTGAACGACTTCGTCGGTCAGCGCGCGTACATGTACGGCCAGGCGCCCGGGGCGGTCGAAGGCGCCGAAAGACGTCCGTGGCGGGGTCGTGCCGGCAGGACGCTCAGACGCTGGCTCGAGCTCGACGAGGACGAGTTCTACGGCACGTTCTACTGCGCTTCCGTGACGCGCTGCTATCCCGGCCGGTCGCCTTCGGGACGCGGCGACCGCACGCCGACCCCGCGTGAGCAGGAGCTCTGCTCGCTCTGGCGCGATTGGGAGCTGAAGCTTCTCCGCCCGCGCCTGATCGTGCCGGTCGGCGGACTCGCGATCCGGCGCCTGCTCGGCCTCAGCGGTCTGGTGGAGTGCATCGGGAGAAGGTACGAGTACAAGGGCGCGGTCGTCGTACCGCTGCCGCACCCTTCCGGCGCAAGCAGCTGGTTGAACGCACCTGCAAACAGGAAGCTCACCGCGGACGCTGCGCACCTGGTTCGAGCCGAGTTGGCGCGTCTGTAGAGACAACGCGCGGCGCTAGAGTTCAGGGGTGAAGGAGCACACTGGAACGCCGTATCGGGTGACGTTCGCCCGCCTGCTCGGTTTCCTTCGCCCCTACAAGCTCTCGCTGGTCGTGTCGATCGTGCTGGCCGTCGCGTCGCAGGGGGCGCAAATCGCGCTCGTCTGGGTGACGAAGAACGTGATCGACGAGGCGATCGCGCCACACGATGCAGGCAAGCTCTGGCTCTTCGTCTGGACGATCGTCGGCCTCGGCGTCCTTCGGGCCGTCCTCATGGCGGGACGCAGGCTCATTTCGGGCAAGCAGGCCCTCGCGGTCGAGATGGACATGCGCCAGGGGCTGTACGCGCACCTCGTGCGGCTGTCCTTCGGCTTCTACGACCGGCACCAAACCGGGCAGCTCATGTCACGCGCCACGGTCGATCTGCAGGGCGTGCGGTTCTTCCTCGGTTACGGGCTCATCTTCTTCTTCCAGAACGCACTCACCGTTCTGTCTGTGACGGCCGTCCTGTTCTTCCTCCAGTGGAAGCTTGCGTTGATCGCGCTCGCGATCACGCCCGTCCTCGTCGTAGTGGCGTACAGGTACAGCCACGTCGCCCATCCGACGCTGCGCGACGTCCAGCAGAAGCTCGCCGACGTCGCGACGGTCGCCGAGGAGAACATCGTCGGCGTCCATGTCGTGAAGTCGTTCGCGCAGGAGCCGCAGGAGGAAGCGAAGTTCAGGGATCGTTCCGAGGCGGTCTTCCAGCAGACGGTGCGCGCGAACCGGCAGCGCGCGCTCTACGTTCCCTTCATCTCCTGGGTGCCGATGCTCGCGCAAGGCGCGGTCCTCCTGGTCGGCGCGCGCATGGTCACGAGCGGCGAGCTGAGCGTCGGCGGCTTCGTCGCGTTCAACCTCTACCTCGGCATGCTGATCATGCCGCTGCGCTCGCTCGGAATGTGGATCGGGCAGGCGCAGCGCGCAACGGCCTCAGGGGAGCGCATCTTTCAGGTGATGGACGAGCCCGAGGAGATCGCCGACCGGCCCGGCGCGATCGACCTGCCCGACGGCGGGGGTCTCCTCCGCTTCGACTCGGTCGGCTTCGAGTACCTGGAGGGGCACCCGGTGCTGCGAGACATCGACCTCGACCTCGAGGCGGGCAGGACGGTCGCGCTCATCGGCCATACAGGCTCGGGCAAGACGACGCTCACCTCGCTGGTGCCGCGGTTCTATGACGTGACGTCGGGTCGGATCACCCTCGACGGTGCCGACGTACGTGACGTCAGGCTCGCATCGCTCCGGCACGCGATCGGTGTGATCTCCCAGGATCCTTTTCTCTTCTCCGCCACGGTGCGCGAGAACATCACGTTCGGCGCGCCCGGACTCGACGAGGCCGAGGTGGAGCGAATCGCACGCCTCGCCCAGGCGCACGAGTTCGTGGAGCGTCTGCCCCAGGGATATGACACGGTCATCGGCGAGCGCGGGATCACCCTCTCGGGCGGACAGCGACAGCGACTTGCGATCGCGCGCGCACTCGCCATGGATCCGCGCGTTCTGATCCTCGACGACGCGACTGCCTCCGTCGACGCCTCGACCGAAGCGCGCATCCGCCTCGGCCTGCGCGAGGCGATGCGCAACCGGACGACGTTGATCATCGCCCACCGGCTCTCGACGATTGCGCTCGCCGACGAGATCGTCGTCCTTGACAACGGCCGCGTCGCCGCACGCGGCACCCACGATGACCTGCTCGACACGAGTCCGGTGTACCGCGACATCTACGAGCACGGCCTGTTGGAGCGTCAGTTCGCGGATGCCGTCGAGGCCCGCGCGGGTGCCGATGCGCTGGAGGTGGCGTCATGAGCATCAGAACCGGCACCGAATCGGCACAGACGCGTGCGTGTTCCTCGGGTAGCGTCGACCGCGGGTGGCGGGTGGCAACTCTCCCCTCCCGGGTGGGGAGGCGCGCGCGTGTACCTGGAGAAGAAAAGGCTGGCGGCCGATGAGGGTTTGGCAACCCGGGAGCCACCTGAGCTCGATCAACAGGGTCGACGTCGACGACTGGTCCTGGCGGCGAACGCGGCGGCGGGTCGCGACGCTCGCCCGTCTTACGCGTTCATACAAGACGCGCACCGCCCTCTCCATCGTTTCGCTGCTCGCGGCCACCGCCACCGCACTCGCGCCGCCGTTCCTCGCCAAGTACGCGGTCGACGACGGGATCGTCAAGCACGACCTCACCAAGCTGTGGTGGATCGTCGGCGCCTTCCTGATGGCCGGGCTCCTGAACTGGGGCATGAGCTACGTGCAGACCTACCTCACCGGGTGGGTCGGCGAGCGGATCCTCGCCGACCTGCGGATCGGACTCTTCCGCCATCTCCAGAGGCTCTCGCTCGGCTTCTACGAGCGCACGCGCGCGGGCGTGATCATCAGCCGGCTCACCAACGACGTCGAGGCGATCGACCAGCTCGTCACCGACGGGGTGACGAGCCTCGTCCAGAACACGCTCACGCTGGCCGGCACCGCGATCCTGCTCTTCGTCCTCGACTGGCGACTGGCGCTGGCGACGTTGGCCGTGATCCCGCTGATGAGCGTCGCGACGGTGATCTTCCGCGTCCGCTCGACGCGCGCCTATCGCGCAGTGCGCGAGCGCCTCGGCCTCGTGACGGCGACCCTCGCGGAGGACATCGCCGGCATGCGTGTCGTCCAGGCATTCACGCGCGAGGAGGCGAACACGCGCAACTTCAAGAAGGTCGCGGAGCGCTATCGCGACGCGAACATGGAGACCGTCGTCCTGAACGGCCTCTACTTCCCCTTCGTCGACCTGCTCTCGTCAATCGCGCTTGCCGTCGTCCTGGGCTACGGCGGCCACCTTTACTTCAACGGCGACGTCACGATCGGAACGCTGTTCGCGTTCATGCTCTACGTGCAGAACTTCTTCGATCCCGTGCAGCAGCTGTCGCAGCTGTACAACACGTTCCTCTCCGCGACTGCCGCGCTGGACAAGATCATGGACGTCATGGACGAGGCGCCCGAAGTCCGCGACCGGCCCGGCGCGCAGCCCCTACCGCCGGTCGCCGGCCACGTCCGTTTTGAGAACGTGAGATTCGGCTACGGCGGCGGGCCGGACGTGCTGCACGACCTCGACCTCGACGTGCCCGCAGGAACGACCGTCGCGCTCGTCGGCCACACCGGCGCCGGGAAATCGACGATCGCGAAGCTGCTCGCACGGTTCTACGACCCGCGCGAGGGCCGGATCACGATCGACGGTCACGACCTGCGCGACGTGACGCAGGCGTCGCTCCGTCATCAGCTCGGCATCGTCCCGCAGGAAGGCTTCCTCTTCGCGGGCACCGTGACCGACAACATCGCGTTCGGCCGCCCCGACGCGACACCAGAGCAGGTCGTCCAGGCGGCGCAGACGGTCGGCGCACACGACTTCATCCTGCGGCTCGAGGACGGTTACGAGACCGAGCTGCAGGAGCGCGGCTCGCGGCTCTCGCTCGGGCAGCGGCAGTTGATCGCGCTCGCGCGCGCCCTGCTCGCCGATCCACGCATCCTGATCCTCGACGAGGCGACCTCGTCCGTGGACATCGGTACCGAGCGGAAGATCGAACGGGCGTTGCGGCTGCTTCTCGCCGGCCGCACGGCGTTCATCATCGCGCACCGGCTCTCGACGATCCGCGGCGCCGACCTGATCGTCGTGCTCGAGCACGGCCGCATCGTCGAGCAAGGAACGCACGACGAGCTGCTCGAGCGGCGCGGTTTGTACACGTCGCTCTACGGTGATTGGGCGGCCGCCTAGAGACTCGACACCCGTGCGAGGGATGACCGGCGCCGGCCGTCCGCCGATGTACCGCGGAGGATGGACTCGAAGCCGCTCGAGATCAAAGGCGTCCTCAAGGACACCTGGAGTCTGTACCGCACGCTCTTCCTGCGCTCGTTCCTGACTGGGTTCGTCGTCTTCGCGGCGCTCGGAATCTTCGACCGGTCGCCCTTCCTGGCCGCGCTCCTGGGTTTCATCGGGACGACGCTCGTGCAGGGCGCGCTCGTCGAGGTGGTGGACGACGAGCATCGCGGCAAGTCGCCCCGCCGCCTGACCGACCTGTACCGCGGCTCGGGATCGTGGCTCGGTCCGCTCCTGTGGGCGTCGATGCTGATGGGCTTCGGGGTGGGCCTCGGGCTGTTGCTCCTGATCGTCCCCGGGATCCTGCTGGCGATTCGCTGGGCGGTCGCTGCTCCTGTCGTCGTGCTTGAAGGTCTCGATGCTCGTGCTGCGATGCGGCGGTCCCAGGAGCTCGTGCAGGGCCATCGCAAGGACGTGTTCCGTGTCCTAGCCAACATCTGGGTCCGCACTGGCGTCGCGTGGATCGCCTGCAGCCTCCTGATCGTGGGTTTGGCCTCGGGCACGTCCCACCCGCTTCTCGCGGCGTGGTTGGGTGGGGTCCTCGCCGGCGCGCTGGTGACTCCTTACGCGGCGCACGCCCTCAACGTCGTCTATTACCGTCTGACGGAGCCGGATCAGCCGATTCTCCCCGAGCGGAAGCCCGGCTGGCAGTCCATCTGGCGCGAGGAAGACCCCGCGAACCCCTAGACTCGTCGCGGTGGAGCTTGACCGCGAAACGGAAGAACGAATAGATCAGCCGGTCTCGAAAGAGGCCGAACGCGAGACGCGCCTGACGCCCACAGAGGCCGTCGCGCAGATGAAGATCAACGTCCCGGTCCGCGGGAACCGCAAGCTCCGTCGAATCCTCGAACGGGTCAACGCGGACACGCAGCTGAAGGCGTGGTGGCACGTCTCAAACGTAAACGCGGTCGCGCGGATGCATATCAACGACCACTCGTGGGTACACATCCAGATCGTCGCCAACATCGCGCTGAAGCTCCTCCGTCAGCTGACGAAGCACCACGTGCAACTCTCGCTCGTCGGGGACTACGGCTACGAGAGCGACGATTCCGAGGTGGTCGTCCTGCTCGGCGCCCTGACCCACTGCGTTGGTATGTCGGTGCACCGAGAGGGACACGAGGACTTCAGCCTCTTCCTCGCCGAGCCGAAGTTGCGCGAGCTGCTCGAAGGCATCTACGAGGAACCGGATCTGACCGTGATCGTCTCCGAGGTCCTGCAGGCGATCACGAGCCACCGCGACTACGGCAAGCCGCTCACGTTGGAAGCCGGCATCGTGCGCGTCGCCGACGCGCTGGACATGGAGCAGGGCCGCTCGAGGATTCCGTTCGCGCGCGGCTCGATCTCGATCCATTCCCTGAGCGCGGCGGCGATCGAGGACGTCGCGATCAAGGACGGTGAGGAACGCCCGATCCTGATCGAGATCACGATGAACAACTCCTCAGGGATCTACCAGGTGGACAGCCTCCTGAAGGCGAAGCTGCAAGGCTCGGGGCTCGAGCCCTACGTCGAGGTCGTCGCGCACATCGAGACCGAGGCGGAGAAGCGCCTGGTGCCGATCTACCGGCTCGAAACCTAAAGAGGAGGGCCCACGGGGCCGGCGCCCCTGCTGGCATTGAGACGGATCAACGGGCGACCATTGCACCCGGCGTACCCTGGAGCACGGGGCAGCCTCCTTCGTCTACCCGCGTTGCTCCGCCGCAAGGGCGGCGCGGTTCCCCGCGAGGGGGGCTGCCCTTAGAACAGATGCGTGCGTGGGGCCTGAACCTGCGGCGTGTCGAGACGCGCTTCACTACCCAGAGCTAGGCCGGTAAACGCAAAGCCAAGCAGCCTGATAAGGCCATACGGGATTCGAACGTGGCTGCTAATCGGCAGTTTTTCTGCTCTGAGGTGTCACGGGGGTAGGCACCGCGCGGGCACGTCCGGTCACGAAAGGCTTCCCTCTGCTTCGGTGAATCCCCAGGACCTGGTCAGCTCTCGTGCCTGGCGCTCCATCTCCTCCTCGGGCAGGTGTCGAGCGCTGACCGAATGCCCACGGTAGGCATGTGCGATCTCGTGCGCGATGAGCGTCTCGAGGTTGGGTGCTTGGTCGTACAGGAGGATCAGCCACTCGCGTGGCTCGTACACCCACTTCGGTTGGGTCTGCCCACTCACCGCGCTGCCCACCGAGAGGAAAAGGCACTTATCAACCGCCAGGTCGAGCGCGTCGCCCGGAAGGCGCAATAGCACGCGGACAATCGCCTCACGCGTTGAGCCATCGCCGCCGAGATACATCACCCGTTCTGCCCGCTTGCGAGCGAACTCTTCCTCGTACTGGCTCAATCGAGGAGCGCTTCGTAGTCGAGTTCGCCCTCGTCGGCCACAACATGCGTATACGTGCGCGCAGTCGTCATCAGGTCGTCGTGGCCGACGAGCTCGCCGATCCGAGCCCACGGCATTCCACCCAGATGAAGCAGCGATACGCGGCGATGCCTGAGGTCGTGCGGCGAGAACGCCGGCACACCGGCGGCGATACAGGCGCGGGTGATCGCGGTGCGGAAGCGGTCGCCGCCGAACCCCTGGAACACCGGTCGCTCAGGGATGCGGTCGTCGCGCGCCACTAGCCGCGTGACGGCCTCGAACAGCACCGGCGGCACCGGCACCCACCGTCCGAGGCCAGTCTTGCTGACGGTCTGGGAGACACGCCAGCGGCCGCGCGGCTCGTCGATGTCGCCCCAGGTCAGCGCCTCGAGTTCGCCGATCCGCATTCCGGTCGCGTCGAGCACGAGCAGGGGCAGCCGGTAGCGGGCGGGGAGGAGGCTGTAGACGGCCTCGACGTGCTCGCCCGTCGGTGGCTGCGGCTCCTCGGTATCGCCGCGCGGCAGTCGCACCTGTACGC
>JBKOWS010000104.1:0-12971 GCA_046724565.1 Actinomycetota bacterium
TTTCCGCCTTTCCGCAGAGGAGGACAACCGCAGGGCTTTACCTTCGGCGAAAACGGCCTCTGGCCCGATCCCTCATCTGAAGGTTGGGCTTGACTACGGCTCGCGGCCGACCTACAAGGAGGGTGCTGCGGCTCGTAAACCAGTCAACCTAAGGAAAGGGGATGACATGGAGGGGTCGCAGCTCAGGGTCGACGGAGCAGGCGCCGACGCAGACGAGTACGTCGAGTTCTGGCCGGCCGGAACGCTCGCTAAAGGCCAGTTCGCGTGCGCGGCGTGCGGTAATCGGGTAACCGTCCATCAGGTCCTACCACGCTGCATGGTGTGCGGCGAACGGCTCTGGGAACGCGTGGACTGGAGCCCTTTTCTCGCGAGCTGAGCCGGCGGCCGAGCCGCCGCTCGAAGTCGTGAGGTCCGACCGAACAGAGCTACGACCGGCTAGGTCGTAGCGCCGGGCTCACCGGCGAGCTCGACGCGGCTCGCCCGCTTCCGACCGGAGCTCGTACGACGGGTCGACGATTTGGCCGGAGGATCGTGCGCCGGTCTTCCGGCCCCGGCTCGTGGTCGAACGCTTGCGCGACGTGGTGGCGCTTGAACGCTTGCGACTCGCGGCCGAACGCTTCGCCGTCGACCGCTTCGCCGTCGACCGCCTCCTGGTCATCGGCGTCACCACGAGAGCGCAATAAAGCGGCCTGAGCTCGCTGCCGATGCCAGCGCTGATGAGGAGGCTGATCGGCCTAGGCACCTGCTTCGCGGTCGGGATCGCCCTCGGCGTTTCCCTCTGCATCGCTCTTGTCGGTTCCGGCCTGGGCCGAAACCCGTTCGATCCCGTTCCTCGCGGTGACGTTGTGCTCGCGAGAGGCTCGCGCCCAGCGCTCCGTGTCCTGTTCGTCGGGAACAGCTTCACGTTCCGGAACGCCCTCGCAGGAATGGTGCACGACCTTGCTGTGTACGACCGCGGCGGGCCGCAGCTCTTTGCGGTCGAGTATGCGGCGCCCGGCTGGACGCTGCAGAACGCCGCCGGCAGCAATCGGCTGAAACACCTGCTCGAGGACGTTCGCTGGAACGTCGTCGTCCTGCAGGAGCAGAGTCAGCTCCTTTCCTTCACACGTGCGGAATGGGAGCGCGAGACCTCTCCCTTTGCGCGAGCACTGCGCGACAGGATCACCGGCAACGGCGCGCGCGCGCTCCTGTTCATGACCTGGGGGTACCGGCTCGGCGACCGCCACAACCGGCCCCACGACACGTTCCGGGGCATGCAGGAACGTCTTGCGGAGGGCTACAACCAGCTCGCCGGCGAGTTGCCCGCTTACGTAGCGCCGGCCGGGCTGGCCTGGGCCGAAGCTCTGCGAGAACGGCCCGGCCTCGATCTCTGGGACTCGGACGGCCGGCATCCGAACGAGGCGGGCTCGTACCTCGCGGCCTGTGTCTTCTACAAGGTGCTGACCGGGCGCGACCCCTCACGGACCAGGTTCACCGCCGGTCTCGGATCTGGAGAAGCGCGCTTTCTCCAGAGGATCGCCGGCGGAGTCGTCAAGGGGGAGGGTCTGCAAACAGCCCTCCCCCTTGCGCGTTCTTCGTCCTAGTTACGCCTCGCAGTTGGCCTTCGTCTCGGCGAGGCAGGTGTCGACGTCGAGCCCGCCGTCGACGCTGTCCACGCCGACCTGGCCGTCGAGCTTGTCGTTGCCGCCCAGGCCGAACAACGTGTCGTTGCCGTTGCCGCCAAGGAGGACGTTCGCGCCTGCCGAGCCTGTGATCGTGTCCCCGAACCCGGAGCCCGTCACGTTCTCGACGAGCGACAGCCAGTCGTTGCCCGCGGCGCCTGTGGCCGAGGCGCTGTAGGAGGAGAGATCGACCACGACCGCAGCCGGTGCGTTCGAGTAGCTGGCGGTGTCGATCCCCTGACCGCCGTTGAGCTCGTCATCGCCGACTTCGCCGCGGAGGATGTCGTTGCCGTCGGCCCCGAACAGATGATCGTTGCCGCCGCCGCCGACGATCGTGTCGTTTCCACCAAAGCCGGAGATCGTGTTCGGCCCGCCGTCACCCGTCAGGGTGTCGTTGAAGTTGGAGCCGAAGACGTTTTCGACGGAGTCGAACAGCGTGTCTGTTCCGTCTCCGCCCGCCGACGTCTTCGTCCCCAGGTTCACCGTCACCGCGGCTGCCGACTTGGAGTAGTCGGCCGTGTCGGCGTCCGCTCCACCGTGGAGCGCGTCGCTGCCGAGACCGCCGCGCAACGTGTCGTAGCCGGCGTCGCCGAAGAGCTGGTCGTTCTCGGAGCCGCCGTCGAGCGTGTCCGGCCCGTCGCCACCGTTGAGGACGTCGTTCTTCGGCCCGGCGTCGAGCAGGTCGGCGCCGCCGAGCCCGTTCAGCGTGTCCTGGCCGTCTCCACCCGTCAGTGTGTTCGGGTCGGCGGTGCCTGTGAGCTTGTCCGCCGCGTGGCCGCCGACGATGTTCTCGACGCTCGAGCCCACGTTGTCGCCCTCGCCCGCTGCGCCGTCGTTGGCGACGCCGTCGGGCACGACCGTGACGGGAACGGTGTAGCTCGCGTACGAGACCGTGTCGAGCCCCTCGTAGCCTGCCATCCAGTCGGCGCCCGCGCCGCCGGTCAGCGTGTCCGCTCCGTCGCCGCCCGCGACGATGTCGTTCCCGGCCCCGCCGTCGAGCGTGTCGTTGCCGGTCATGCCGTACAGGCTGTCGTCGCCGCCGTTGCCGGCGATCCAGTCGTTGCCGCCGTTCCCGAAGAACGCATTCGGCCCGTCGCCCCCGGCCATCTTGTCGGGACCTTCGCCGCCCTTGGCGTTCTCGACGTTTGCGATCGTGTCTTCGGAGCCATACGGCACGTCGAGCCGGATCACGATGCCGTCCATTCGCCCGGCGTACGTGACGAGGTCCGTGCCGATGCCGCCGTCGAGCGTTTCACCGGTGCTGCCCGCAGGACCGCCGTTGAGCACGTCGTCTCCGCTCTCGCCGTACAGCTTGTCGGGGTACGAAGCGATGGAATTCTCGAACAGGTCATGCCCTCCCTTGCCGTCGAGGGTGTCGTTGCCAAGGCCGCCGGTCAGGGTGTTGCTGTGCTGATTGCCGGTGAGGGTGTCGTTGCCGCTCCCGCCTGTGGCGTTCTCCACATCCGGAGCGATGTTGTCGCTCTCGCCTGCTTCGCCATCGTTGGCGAGGCCGTCGAGGCTGACGTTGACGCTATCCCAGCGGTCGCCGTACGTCACCGTGTCGAACTTCGGGGCTGCGCCAGCCGGCTCGCTCCCGCCGTAGACGACATCCTGTCCGAAACCGGGTCGGAGCAGGTCGGAGCCGGTGCCGCCCCAGAGCTCGTCGTCCCCGCCGAAGCCGACGAGGTAGTCGTTTCCGCCTCCGCCCATGAGGAGGTTCGCGGAATCGTTCCCGGAGAGCGTGTCGTTCCCGTTTCCGCCGCTGATGCCCTCGACGTCGGAGGCGACGAGGTCGTTTTCGCCGGCCTGACCGTCGTTCATTGCCCCATCGAGCGAGGCGACGATCGGAACCGTCCGCTTGGAGTAGTCGGCGTAGTCGCGACCCGAACCGCCGACGAGCTGATCGCCGCTGAGCCCGCCGTCGAGCAGATCGTTCCCTGCGTCGCCCGCGAGGTAGTCGAACGAGCCGCCACCGTGCAGCCCATCGTTTCCGCCCCCGCCATGGAGAGTGTCTTTGAAGCCGTTGCACGTGGCGTCGCCGTTGCTGCACCCACCCCAGATGACGTCGGAGCCTCCGCCACCCTGGATCCAGTCGATGCCCTGCCCTCCCTCGAGAAGCGTTGGAATCTTCAGATCCTGCGAGAGAGTGATGTCGTCGTCGCCCTTGCCCGTCTTGACGGTCACCTTCGTGGCCGCACACCAGAATTCGGAGTCGTAACCCTGGTAGCTGTAGACGCAGGCTTTTTGGGCGTCCGCGTTCAGGAAGACGTTGGCTCGTACTATGTTCGGGAGCGACCAGGCGCTATCGCCGAGTGCCACGCCAGACCAGCCCCCCGCGGTTACAGGCCTGATGTGGACCCCGTTGTCAAGGAACGGTGAGTCCCCCACGTCGTTCGTCAGATACGTGAGCTCCCCCGTTCCGGGGTTGTAGCTCAGGGTCGCGGCAAGCGCCGAGCCCCCCTCGAACGCCACTGCGGCCGTCGCGACGGCCAAGGACACCAGCAACTTGCGTTTCATCGGACTCCTCCTTTTCGTAACTCCGCGTGCTGACGGAGATGCTCGGCCGCAAGCGAAGTCGGCGCTACGGCGGAGTCCGACGGATCCGATGCGGAAAGCCGCCAAGCTCGCAGACGGCTAGCCGCGTGCATCCGACACATCTGCCAGCGTTCCGACACGGCGATGAGGGTCACGCTGGGAATGGCCGTGGCCGGGGCTGTCCTAGCGGGACTGGTCCATGTCGTCCTGCCCAAAGCGACACTCACACCGGGCGCCCTGAACCCGAAGGTCCGTCAGGCGACGATCACGAAGACGATCTGCAAGCGCGGGTGGACGAGAACGATTCGTCCTCCCGTCGCCTACACGAATGCTCTGAAGCGCCGGCAGATGATCCTGTACCGCGAAACCGGATCACCGTCCGACTACGAGGAGGACCACCTCATTCCCCTCGAGCTCGGCGGCGCGCCGAGGAACCCGACGAATCTGTGGCCGGAGCCGCGCAGCCAGTCGAGCAGGTCCGATCCGCTCGAGACGAGGCTCAAGCGGCAAGTGTGCAAGGGCACGCTCTCGCTGAAGGCTGCGCGCGCTGCGATCCGCGCGTTCAAGAAGACGCAGGGTTAACTGGAAGCGGTGTGCTCTTTTCACGTTGGGACTACGTGTCCGGAGCATCGCCCTCGTGACAACCCGGCCGACAGGTGGAGGGGCGGTCGATCTCGGACGGGACACCGACGAGCTGAAGGTCGGCCGCAGCCCTACTAGAGCGGAATCCGTGCGGACAAGCGGGTGCCGCCTTCCGGCGGGCTCTCGAGCTCGAGTCTGCCGCCGAGCGCCTCGACCCGGTCGGCCAGGCCGCGCAGGCCGCTGCCCTCGGCGTCTGCGCCGCCCGCGCCGTCATCGACGACCTCCACAAGCAGCTCGCCCTCCTGAGTCGTCGCCGTCACGCTCGCCTTGCTGGCGCCGGCGTGCTTCTGCACGTTGGCGAGTGCTTCCGCGACGACGTAGTAGGCGGCGGCCTCCACGCGTTCGGGGAGGCGCTCCTCGGGGACGGCGGCGAGGGTGACCGTGATCGGGGTGCGCAGTGCGAGCGCCTGCAACGCCGCAGCGAGCCCACGCTCGGAGAGGAGCGCCGGATGCAGGCCGCTCGCCAGCTCGCGGATTTCCTGCAAGCCCGCCGCGAGCTCGTCGATGGACAGCGCAAGCAGGGCGGCGTTCGACTTCTCCGGCGCCTCGCGCAGACGCCCGAGGTTGAGCAGAACCGCGGTCAGCCTCTGCTGTGCGCCGTCGTGCAGATTGCGCTGGATGCGGCGCCGCTCCGCGTCGGCCACCTCGACCAGTCGCGCGCGTGACGCGCGAAGCTCGGTCTCGGCTCGCTTTCGCTCACTGATGTCACGGAGATACCCCGTGAAGGTCGGCGGGCCCGGGACGCCGATGCGCGTGATCGTCAGCTCGACGGGAAACTCACTCCCGTCTTTGCGCATGCCTGTGAGCTCGAGCCGCTGGTCGAGCACGACTCCCTTCTCCGTTTCGAGGAAGCGGGCGAGCCCCTTCCGGTGGGCGGAGCGGAGCGACCCCGGGACGATCAGCTCCGCCATCTCGCGGCCGACCACCTCGTCAGCGCTGTAGCCGAAGATCGTTTCCGCGGCGTGATTCCACTCGACGACGCGTCCGTCGTGTCCCATCGAAATCACGGCGTCGAGAGCGGACTCGAGCATCGCCCGCAGACGGGACTCGCTCGCGCGGACTCCATCCTCGGCCTGTCGGCGCGCGACGAACTGACCGACCTGGCTGCCCAGCACGCGCATCGTCTGGAGCAGGCGCTCGTCGGGCTCGCGCAACTCACGGGAAAAGAACTCCATCACTCCCACGACCCCGCGTGGGCTGTTGAGCGGGAAGCCGAAGGCGGCGTGGAGCCCGCTTCGCCGCGCAGCATCGGCGCGCGGGAAGTTCGCGTCCTCGGGTGCATCCACCATCCAGATCGACTCTCCCGACGCAACCACCTGGCCGGGAAGACCTTCGCCGGGCCGAAGAGTCAAGCGCTCGCTCAAGGCCTCGAACTCAGGTGCGCCTTCCTGGGCGCGCCAGGTGCAGATACAGCGGAGGCGAAAATCGCGAGCGTCCATTTCCCAGACCGCGCCGAGCTCCCACTCGAGCGACCGGCCTATCGCCTCGAGAGCCGCGCCGTAGACCTCGACAGGACGATCGTTTTCAGCCAGGATCCGGGCGACCGCATGCTCGACGCGCCGCAACTCTCGCGAGTCAGCGAAACCCGTCCGCTGGATGTCCGACATGGTTACCGGTGAAGCTACACGGTCGGGGACGTGGTGAACACACCGCAGCCCCTCCGGATCGTCGTCGCCGACGACAATGCCCTCTTACGGGAAGGCATCGCGTCGCTGCTCGAGGAAGCGGGTCACTACGTCGTGGGCCGGTCGCCCAATGCGGACGACCTGCTCCTGAAGGTGCGGTCCTACGACCCCGACATCGCGATCGTCGACGTCCGCATGCCCGCCGGAGACGTTGAGGACGGTGGTCTTGTCGCTGCCGCCGAGATCCGGCAGGCGCATCCCCATGTCACGGTGCTCGTCCTCTCGCAGCATCTCGAGCCGGCAGTGATGCTCGAGCTGGCAGGCGATAACGCCTCGGGCATCGGCTACCTGCTGAAGGATCGCGTCCGTGACGTGGGAGAGTTCGTCGACTCGGTCGAGCGCGTGGCGGCGGGTGGAACGGCCTTCGACGCCGAAGTCGTGAAGAGCCTCGTCACCGGTCATCGGCGCTCCGCTCTGGACGAGCTGACGGAGCGTGAGCGGACCGTCCTCGGCCTGATCGCCGAGGGACGCTCCAACCGCGCGATCTCGAAGGAGCTCTACCTGAGCCCGCGGGCGGTCGAACGGCACGTCCAGGGCATCTTCCAGAAGCTGCGGTTGCCCGAATCCGAGGACGCCAACCGCCGGGTGCTCGCCGTGCTCGCACTGCTCGGCAACTGATCCTGGCGGCAAGCCGACAGCAGCTCGGCGCCTGAGCGCCGGCCTACTGTGTGGTCGGTCGCCTACCGGCTCACCTCAGCGGCGGCGAAGCGCCTCCGAGTGACACGACTCGGACAGGAGGCTCTCGTGAATCTCGACCTTGAAGCGCTGGAAACGAGCTTCGACCTCGTCGCTCCCCGCGGCGACGAGCTGATGGACGTCTTCTACGCCAAGCTCTTCGAGACGGCTCCCGCCGTCAAACCGCTGTTCGCGCGCACCGATCTGAAGAAGCAGAAGGCGATGTTGCTGGGGACGCTCGTCCTGCTGCGGAAGTCGCTGCGCGACCTCGACTCGGTGCTGATCGAGGCTGCGGCCTGAGCTCAGTGCTTCACGCTGACGAGCTGGAAGGCCTCGTGGTGTCCCTTGACGACCTTCTCCGAGATCTCACCGACTCCCGCGGCGTAGAACTTGTGCTCCGTCTGCGGCTCGAGCGGGCTGGAGTCGCTCGTGACCAGCACGTGCGTGAACGTGCCGTACGGGACCTTGACGCTCGTGCTGTAGCCGAGGACGTGGCCCTCGTCGAGCGCCTCACCGGACGGGTAGTACTCCTGCCGGTAGCTGACGCCCAGCTGCGGATGGGCGAGCATGATGATGCCGGGCTTCGCGCCGTCGACTCCCCCGCGCCAGGAGTCGCTTGCCTTGGCGAACTTCCCGTTCTTCAACTCGTACGAGTCTTCGCCCATGTACCAGACGTTGCCCTGCTTGTCCTGCGCATAGAAGTCGAAGGTGCGCTCGATCGGTTTGCCGTGCTCGGAGACGGTGTCTCGCACCGCAGTGCACTTGACCCCGAGGATCTCGACCTTCCTTGCGGTGACGAGCGCGTCGTCGATCTGCGGAGTCTTTCCGCGGACGCCCTCGAAGTGGTAACTCGTGCCGGGCTTCAGCGGAAAATACGGGTTGTCGACGCGTGCGACGAAGTTCGCAGGGTCGATGTTCGGCGCATACTTCCCGTGAATCGGCGCCAGATTGGATGCAGATTGCGACGACGTAGTGCTCGACGCGCTGGTCTTCCCGCCTCCTGATCCGCAAGCGGTTGTCCCGAGAATGAGAGCCGTGAGAGCGAGTGCGAGAGCTTTCAGAGGCATGTCGGCCCTCTTCATAACGAACCCGAATGAGATCACGATGAGAGCGACGACTCAGGCTGCAAGCCGTCGCAGCACGTACTCCAGCTCTTTCGAGTACTGCTCGCCGGAATAGTCGTGTAATGGATGCGGCGCCAGGAGGTGCTCGCTGACGTCGCCGGCGATTCGCACGTAGATCGTCGGGACGATCGCCCCTCGCTCGTCGACCTCGACGCTGGCCGCCGCGGCGTCACCATCGCTGGAGTCCAGGAAGTGCGTCAGAGGCTGCAGGCCGGCGTCGACCACTCCGGCTCCATCCTTCGCGACGACCCGGCTGAGGTATCCCTTCTGGACCCAGAGCTCGGGTGCGCTGCTGAGCTCCTTCAGGAGAAACGAGATGACGTCCGCGATCGGCGCACGCTCGGGAGTACGCCCGCCCAGTATCCCGGCGATGTGCTCCGCCAGTACGCGCGCGTTGTAGCGGAAGCCGTTCACAGCCGTCGAGCTCGCACCGGCGCCGCGCTTGGCGAGGCCCCTCGCGCCCTGCGAGGCGTTGCCTGCGAAGTAGACGCCCGGAAGCGACACGCTCTCCCAGAACGGAGTGAGGGCGGGAATGCGACCGTCGTTGACGGCCACGAGGCCAAGCGCCGGAAGGTCCCGCAGCGGCGTCTGGAAGCCCGTTGCGGCGATGACGTCGTCGACGTCCAGCACGAGCTTGCCGTCCCAGGTCGTCCCGTGGGCGACGACCTGGAAGCCGTCCGCACCGCGGTCGATGCGCTCGATCGCGATGTCCAGGACATACGTCCCTGGGCCGCCTCGCGCGTATTCGTCGTAGGGATGGAGGTAGCGGACGCGTAAGGGCGAGAGCGCGAGCGCATCCGTCTGAACCGGACGCGGAGACGCAAGATAGAGGCTGCGTGCCCACGGCAGGAGCCCCTGCGCGAGCTCGAAGCCGGAGTTTCGCTTGCCGACGATGAAGACAGTCCGGTCCGCGTAGCGCGCCGGATCGAGAGCGTCGACGTAGTGGGTCGCGTGCTCGAGACCCGGAACGTCGGCGAACCACGGCTCGGTGACTCCGACCGCGAACACGACGGCCCGGCTTCTGTACTCGCCGTCGCTGGTCGAGAGGACGAGACGGTCGCCGTCATAGCGCGTCGACTCCCAGACGCAGCCGTAGCGAACGTCCAGCCGCGCCTTGGCGGCGAAGGCCGCGATGCCCGCCTCCATCTCGGAACGCGACGGCAGGTCGAACGCTCGGTCCATGAAGCCCGGCACCAGCGCCTTCAACTCCGGTTCGTCCGCGACGAGGCTGTTGTGGTCGTACCACTCGTACTCCCGTGTGGTCTTGGCGACCGGTGCATCCGGCTTCGTCCAGGTGATCAGCCGCTGGAAGATCGGAAAACGCTGGAACATCCCGGCGGGCGCGTCGTCACGCGACAGCACTGCGTGCCGTACGCCGAAGCGACGCAGCCAGTAGCTCATCTGCAGACCGCCGGGACCGCTGCCGACGACGGTGACCTCGTAGTCGCCCGGCGGGAACGGCCGGTCTACGTCTGCCATTGCCCGGAGGTCTGAAGCCGCCGTGCCTCCATGCGCAGGAGTCTCAACATCATCTGGGGCCGCTCGAGCAACAGCCGCTCGAGCTCCTGCGGCGGAATGACGAGGCAGCGCAGCATCGTCTCGGCGACGACGTCCGCGCTCGGCGTCTCCCCGGTCAGCGCCGCGATTTCTCCGAAGAAGTCGCCCCGGCCCAGCGTCCGCAGCACCTGGTTGCCCACGACCACCCGCGCCTCGCCTTCGAGGATGACATAGAAGTTCCCTCCGCTCAGCCCATGGCGGAGGACGCGCTCGTCGGCGGCGAAGACCATCTCCTCGAACGAGTGCGCGATCGCCTCGACCTGCATCGGCGTCAGATCCGCGAAGAGCGCCAGTTGGGAGAGCCGCTCGGCGACGTCCACACGGGACTTCTAACGCATCAGCGGGTGAGGTACGGCCGCAATGCCTTCATCGTGGCCCGACCGCGGAGCACCCGGGCCCGCAGCCGAGCCGGCAGGTTGGTCGGCGCGTAGTGCACGTAGTCGACGTGCGCGAGCAAGTCGGCGTGATCGTCCCCGGAGCCGCTCTGCGCGTCGAACCCGACCTCCAGCGTCGTAGGCAGGTCGCGCCGGATGTAGGTCCAGTGCACGATCCACTTCCCTCCGTCGGCGCGACGCAGGAGATAGAAGCGGTTGCCGATGCGCACCTGACGCAGCTCGAGCCAACCGGTCGGCGCCGGATTCAGGACGAGGATCGAATGCGTCGACCGCGTGGACTTTCGCTCGAATACGCTCCTGCCGCGCGCCCGGCCGACGGTGAAGTTGATCCAGTTCTCGCTCGAGGTCTGCGGCGAGCGGACGAGGAGGCCGGCCAGGGACCAGTCGGCGGTGGGACTAGCACCCTGTCCACCCGTCACGGACAGACGCACCGTCGCGACGAAATCGCCTTTCACTTCCTTCCAGAGATAGAACGCGTGTTGATCGTCAATCCACTTGCTGTGCGCGGCATGGACGACGAGCTCGCCGTTCTGGACCCCGTAACGTGCAGGCGCGCCGTCGATCACCTCGCCCTGCATGACCTGCCAGTTGGAGAGGCTCGAGGAAGAGTCGAACTCGTCGCTGAGTGTGACGAGGTCGGATGCGGCTTGCGCGGATGCAACCACGGGGGCTAGGAGCAGCACGACAAGGGCCAGCCTGCGCACATTGGCTCAGACGTGAACATGGATCAGCAGTTAGACATCTACTTGCGAGCGAATCCAACCGTTGCGAACGACTCGTTGATCGGCCCACTCGGGTCGGGCACGTAGCCGATCACGTTTGTCGAAGCGCGACGGCGAACTTGAAGTAGACCTATGGGACCATGGGCACGTAATTCATGACGAGCCGGCTTGCCCGTTGGTAAAGAGCGGCACGCGTCGCGAGATCTGGTTCGGCGTCAGCGCGATCCAGTGTTCGCGGCGCTCGAAGCGTGGGTCGAGCGCGTTTCGTTCCGCCCGGCGTGGCGGCCGGGCGCTGGTCGTCTGGGTCGCGCTCACCCTTTTCCTGTCGTTGCGCACGGTCGGACAGCGGGACATTCAGATGGCTTGGATTGTCCCCTTGGTCGCGTCTTAAGGACCAGCCGATCCTGGTTTCGCGGCCAAAGGTGTCGGCCCTGGCTGGCCCTTTGACTAAAGGTGGCAGCAAGGGCAGTTGGGCCGCGTTTGGATACCGACTGAACGGTCAATCAAAGAGGTGACCACCTAGCGGTCGATGAACACCTGGCTCGGGTACACCCCTGACGGTCGCGAACTCGTCGTTCGTCGCGACGACGGGTTATGGGTGGTCCTCTTAAACGGCAACGAGGTGCGAAACAGGATTCTCGACGTCGCATTGATCGAAGCCATTCGGGCCGAGAACGAGCTGGTGGTCCATACAGGCCACTTCGAGTATGCAGCCTGGGTGCGCGCCCAGGCAGCTCAGATCGAAGAGGAGCTCGTCGACTCGGCTGGTGACTAACGACGCAACCGAAGCCGGCGCGCCACCTCAGCAAGGTTCACGTCGTAGCCCCAACCCCACGCCTTCGGCACGAGCAGACGGCGTTCGCGCTTGTTCCACCATCGTCTTCGAACGCGCGCCGCCACGGTAGCCGTGCACCGCGGGCTCGCGTTGAGAGAGATCAACGCACCCTGGGCCGAGAGGCCCATTCCGGCGAGCAGCCAAGTCGTTGAACGTTCCGTGCACGTTTGCCGTTAGACGTGTTCGCCCGGAGCTGAGGGCATGCCAGAAGACATACACCAGGATCGTTTTGCGCTCGTGGCAGTGCTCACGCGTGCCCACAAGGCGCGTCCGACCGACTACGTCGATTCTCAGGTACTCATGTCGATGACCGATGAACGACTCGTGGGGCACGCGACCGAGGTCTTGCGTTCCCTGGAAGACGGCGGGCCCGATGACGACACGGCAGTCGAAGTTCGAACCGCGTTACGCCAGATCCTCGGCGAACCGGCCTGACGCGGCATGACGAGCATCCAGCCGGAGCTCTGGGTCGACCGACCGAGCGACGCCGTCGCCTTCTACGAGGCGGCGTTCGGTGCAACCACTCTGCACCGAGTAGGCGACGGAGATGACATCGTCGCCCAGCTCGGAGTCGGCGATGCAGCCTTCTGGGTGGCACCGCCGTCAGCGAGCCTGAATCGTCTCAGCCCGCGAGCGATCGACGGCGCGACCTCCCGGATGCTGCTCGTCGTCGACGATCCCGAGGCAGTTGTCCGGCAGGCGGTCGCGGCCGGGGCGACTGAGTCCTTTCCCGTGGGCGACGAGCACGGGTGGCGGCTCGGCAGAATCGTCGACCCGTTTGGCCACGAATGGGAGATCGGAAAGCCGCTCGGAATCTGGCCGCCCGGCTAGCTCCCACTCTGCAGTTGATCGGTCAGGCAGGGGGCGCCGTCGCCGAGGGCGGGCGGTTCGTAATCCGCTACGACCACCGCGACACCGGCCGCTCGGTCACGTATGAGCCCGGGCGCCCGCAGTACACGGGTGCCGACCTGGTGGCCGATGCCGTCGGCGTCCTCGATTCGTACGGGATGGCGGCCGCACACGTGGTCGGCGTCTCGGCGGGTGGGGCGTTCGCGCAGCTGCTCGCGCTCGGCTTTCCTGACCGCGTGCTCACACTCGTCCTTATCAGCACGTCTCCTGCAACTGCCGGGGAACGCAGCC
>JBKOWS010000118.1:0-11091 GCA_046724565.1 Actinomycetota bacterium
GTCAGACCCCGGCAGTTACGAGCTGATGGCGAAGGTACGGGTCACGCAGGTCAAGAGCCAGATCGGGCAGACCGAGAAGCATCGAGGGACGCTCCGCGCGCTCGGCCTGGGCAAGATCGGCAAGACCGCGGAGCACGACGACGGCCCGGTACTGGCAGGCATGCTTCGAAAGGTTCGACACCTCGTGAAGGTCGAAGATGGCTAAAGAGCTCAACCTTTCATCACTCAAGCCCGCGCAGGGCGCCAAGGCGCGCAAGCGCGTGGGCCGGGGTCTCGGCTCAGGCAAGGGCCGCTACTCGGGCCGCGGGATCAAGGGCCAGAAGGCCCGCGCCGGATCGCACAAGATGCGCGCCGGTTTCGAGGGCGGTCAGATGCCGCTCTACATGCGCGTCGGCAAGCAGCGCGGGTCGACGTCGAAGGATGCGATGCCCATCGGCCCGTTCCGCACCTCGACCGCGCCGGTCAACGTCGGCTCGCTCGACGCCTTCGACGACGGCGCCGAGGTCACGCCCGAGGTGCTGGCCGAGAAGGGCCTGATCAGGAACACGAAGATCGACGTCAAGCTCCTCGGAAACGGCGAGCTGACGAAGAGGCTGACGATCCGTGTCCACGCGATCTCCGCGACGGCGCGGGAGAAGGTGGAGAAGGCTGGCGGGACCGTCTCCCTGCTGAAAGAGCCGGCCGCGAGGCGGCCCGTCCGCGCGAAGCGCGGACCGGTGGAGGGGGCGCGGGGGAACCGGGAGGTTCCCTCGCAGGGCGACGGCGTCGAGCCAGGATCCGAGCCCGAGCAGACCCAACAGCCCGGACCAGAGGAGGGGTAGATGTTCTCCTGGCTCGCCAATGCATGGCGCGTGCCGGAGCTACGGAAGCGCGTCCTCTTCACCTTCATGATCCTCGCGCTGTACCGCCTGGGCTCCTGGATCCCGGCGCCCGGCGTCGACTCGCAGACCATCAAGGACTATTTCAACTCGCGCGGCGGCACGATCCTCGGCCTGCTCAACGTGTTCTCGGGTGGCGCGCTTTCCCAGTTTGCGCTCTTCGCGCTCGGGATCATGCCCTACGTCACCGCGTCGATCATCCTGCAGCTCATGACTGTCGTGGTCCCGAAGCTCGAGCAGCTGCAGAAGGAAGGCGAGTCGGGCTACGCCAAGATCAACCAGTACACGCGTTACTTGACCGTCGGTCTCGCAGCCGCGCAGTCGACCGGCTACGCCTACCTGTTCAAGCGCTCCGGCAGCCTCAACGCGAACACGGGCCGCATCGTCCTGATCGTCGTCACGCTGACCGCCGGTACAACGCTGCTGATGTGGATGGGCGAGCTGATCACGAAGCGCGGGGTCGGCAACGGCATCTCGCTGCTGATCTTCGGCTCGATCCTCTCGTCCGCGCCGACCGGAATCGCCGCCTGGTACAACGGCGGCACGATGGAGCGGCTGTTCTTCCCGCTCGTGGCAATCGCGATCGTCGCCGCCGTCGTTTACATCCAGGAGGGCCAGCGCCGTATCCCGATCCAGTACGCGAAACGGATGGTGGGCCGGCGACAGACCGCCGGGGGATCGACCTACCTTCCGTTACGCGTGAACATGGCCGGCGTGATCCCGGTCATCTTCGCCGCCGCGGTGATGGCCTTCCCGCCGACGATCGCACAGTTCTTCCCGGCGACGCAGGGCTGGATCAACGCTCACTTCTCCTACGGCTCCCTCCTGTACATCGGACTCGAGGGAGTTCTGATCATCGTCTTCACCTACTTCTACACGGCGGTCCAGTTCAATCCTGTTGACCAGGCTGACAACTTGCGCAAGTACGGCGGCTACATTCCGGGCATCAGGCCGGGGGCGCCGACGGCGCAGTACCTCGACCGCGTCCTCACGCGACTGACGCTTCCCGGTTCGCTGTATCTCGCGGCAGTCGCCGTCCTGCCGAGCATCTTCATCAAGTACGGAGGCTTCTCCCAGGCGACCTCCCGTGCCCTCGGAGGTACGTCCGTCCTGATCGTCGTCGGTGTTGCACTCGACACGATGCGTCAGATGGAGTCGCAGATGATGATGCGGAGCTACGAAGGCTTCCTCAAATAGTGGGCCTCAACGTTCTGCTGCTCGGTCCCCAAGGGGCCGGCAAGGGGACGCAGGCGAGGCGGATCTCAGAGGAGTACGGGATCCCGCACATCGCCAGCGGCGAGATCCTGCGCGAAGAGATGAACGCGGGCACGGAGCTCGGGCGCCGGGTGAAGGACGTCTACGACCGAGGCGACCTCGTCTCCGACGTCCTGATGATCGAGCTGATCCGCAATCGCCTCGAGCAGCCCGACGCCGAGCTGGGCTTCGTCCTGGACGGCTTCCCGCGCACGATCGTCCAGGCTGAGGCCCTCGACGCGCTGTTCTCGGACATCGGCCGTAACTTCAGCGTCGTCTTCGCGCTCCAGATCCCGGACGAGATCGCGTTCGAGCGGCTGCGCAGGCGCGCCGAGCTCGAAGGGCGCGCCGACGACACTGATGAAGCGATCCAGCGGCGTCTCGAGAACTACCACCGGGAGACCGAGCCGCTGATCGAGTACTACCGGACGCGCAACAACCTCGTCCCGATCCGGGGAGACAGGAGCGAGAACGAGGTTTTTGCCGACATCCAGCAAGCGCTGGAGAGGGTCCCGGCGTGATCGTCAGAAAATCTCCGGCTGAGATCGAGGGCATGGCGCGCGCCGGCGAGATCGTCGCGGACACGATCGCGCTGCTCGGCGAGCACGCGCAGCCCGGGATCACGACGGCCGAGCTCGACCGGATCGCCGATGGGTTCATCCGCGAGCAGGGCGGAATTCCCACGTCCAAGGGCTACCGCGGATTCCCGGCCGCGACCTGCATCTCGCCCAACGCGATGGTCGTGCACGGGATCCCGGGGAAACACCGGGTGGAGGAGGGCGACCTGATCTCCGTCGATGTCGGGGTCACCCTGGACGGCCTGGTCGCCGACAGCGCCTACACCTTCGGCATCGGCACGGTCGACGAGGAGTCCCAGCGGTTGCTCGCCGTGGGGAAGGAGGCTCTGGCCGCCGGCATCGCCCAGGCTCGCGCCGGAAACCGCGTGGGTGACATCTCCCACGCCGTCCAGGAGGTCGTCGAGGGCGGCGGCTTCTCGGTCGTGCGCTCGCTGGTCGGCCACGGGGTGGGGCGCTCCTACCACGAGGAGCCCCAGATCCCCAATTTCGGCGATGCGGGCCGGGGGCCCCAGCTTCAGCCGGGTATGACCCTCGCGATCGAGCCGATGATCACGGCCGGGGGCCCGGACGTCTACCTCCACGACGACGAATGGTCGATCTCGACCGCCGACGGCTCGATGGCCGTCCATTTCGAGCACACTGTTGCCGTGGCCGCTGAGGGCCCGCCCAGGATCCTCACGGCCGCGAAGTCGAGGGAAAAGGCCGGTTTGGTACCATAACCGGTTCGCGGCGGGCCGTCCCGCCGTGTTTTCGTGCGCTAACAACAAGAGAGGCGATGGCCGGCAAAGAAGAGAAGATCGAGATGGAAGGTGAGATCACCGAGGCGCTCCCAAGCACGATGTTCCGGGTGCAGCTAGATGGTGGGCACTCAGTGCTCGCCACGATCTCCGGAAAGATGCGGAAGCACTACATCCGCATCCTCCCCGGGGACAAGGTAAAGGTCGAGCTCTCTCCATACGACCTCACTCGCGGCCGCATCACCTACAGACACCGATAGGACACCGATGAAGGTACGAGCATCAGTCAAGCCCATGTGTGAGCGCTGCCGCGTGATCAAGCGGCACGGCAAGACCATGGTCATCTGCACCAATCCCCGACACAAGCAAAGGCAGGGCTAGTGGCCAGAATTGCGGGAGTCAACCTTCCGAATCAAAAGCGGCTCGAGATCGGGCTGACCTACATCTACGGGATTGGCCAGCCGACGGCGCGCAAGGTCGCTAGCGCCCTCGGGCTCAACCCCGACACGAAGATTCGCGACCTCACCGACGAAGAGGTGACGAAGCTCCGTCAGTACATCGACGAGAACCTGCAGGTCGAGGGTGACCTGCGCCGGGACCGGTCGCAGGCGATCAAGCGGCTCGGCGAGATCGGCGCCTACCGCGGCATCCGCCATCGGCGCGGCCTGCCCGTCAACGGCCAGCGAACTCGCACCAACGCCCGCACCCGCAAGGGCCCGGCCAAGACTGTGAGCCGCGGCAAGAAGTCGACGGCGAAGACCTAAATGGCGCCTCCTAGGAAGACAGCGGCCCGTGGCCGCACCCGTCGGCGCGTCCGGAAGAACATCGCAATCGGACAGGCGCACATCAAGACGTCGTTCAACAACACGATCGTCGCTCTGACCGACACGGACGGCAACGTGATCGCGTGGGAGTCCGCGGGCAGCGCCGGCTTCAAGGGCTCGCGCAAGTCCACGCCGTTCGCCGCTCAGGTCACCGCCGACTCGTGCGCGCGAAAGGGGATGGAGCACGGACTGCAGAAGGTGGAGGTCTTCGTCAAGGGCCCCGGCTCCGGACGCGAGACCGCGATCCGCTCGCTGCAGGCGGCGGGCCTCGAGATCCTCGGGGTCAAGGACGTCACGCCGCAGGCCCACAACGGCGTGCGGCCAAGAAAGCGACGCCGCGTCTAATGGCCCGCGACCGATCACCGAAGTGCAAGCAGTGCCGGCGCGAGGGAATGAAGCTCTTCCTGAAGGGCGAGCGCTGCCTGACGGAGAAGTGCGCGATCGAGCGCCGCTCGTATCCGCCGGGCGAGCACGGCCGCGGCCGGATCAAGCAGTCCGAGTACCTGCTGCAGTTGCGCGAGAAGCAGAAGGCGCGCCGGTACTACGGCCTGCTCGAGAAGCAGTTCCGAACGTACTACAGCAAGGCGGCCAAAGGCACCGGCGTAACGGGTGAGAGCCTCCTGCAGATGCTCGAGACCCGACTCGACAACGTCGTCTACCGCCTCGGATTCGCCGTGTCGCGTGCGCAGGCACGCCAGCTCGTGCGGCACGGCCACTTCCAGGTCAACGGCCGGCGGGTGAACATTCCCAGCTACCAGGCCAAGCCGGACGACGTCATCACCGTCGCACAGGGCTCATCTGCAGAACAGGTGATCCGCGACGCGACAGACCTGACCGCCTCCGTGGCGCCGTGGTTGCAGGCCGACCACGACGGACTGACCGGAAAGATCCTCAAATGGCCGGCGCGTGACGAGATCGACACGCCGGTTCAGGAATCACTCATCGTCGAGCTCTACTCGAAGTAGAAAGGAACACCTTGGCAACACGTACAAGTTTGATGGAATTCCAGATCCCGAAGATCGTCCACGAAGAGCTGGACGAGCAGCGTGGCGTCTTCGAGATCGAGCCGCTCGACCGCGGCTTCGGTTACACGTTCGGCAACTCGCTGCGGCGCGTCCTGCTGTCCTCGCTGGAGGGCGCGGCGGTCACCTCGGTGAAGATCGAGGGGATCTCGCACGAGTTCACAACGCTAACGGGTGTCCGCGAGGACGTCACGGACATCATCCTCAACCTCAAGAACCTCGTCTGCCGGCTGCACGGCGACTCACCCGAGATCGAGGTGCACGTCGCCAAGCGAGGCGCCGGCACGATCAAGGCCTCGGACATCGAGGCGCCGGCCGAGCTCGAGATTCTCAACCCCGACCTGGAGCTCGCCCACCTCTCCGAGAAGGGCAAGCTCGAGATGACTCTGACCATCGGCCGCGGTCGCGGCTACGTGCCGGCCGAGCTCAACCGTGGGCCCGAGCACACGATCGGCGTCATTCCGATCGACTCGATCTTCTCACCGGTCCGGCGTGTCGCCTACGACGTCGAGGCCGCTCGCGTCGGTCAGCGAACGGACTACGACAAGCTGCGCCTGGACGTTACGACCGACGGCTCGATCAGTCCGAAGGACGCGATCGCGCAGGCTTCCGAGATCCTGATCCGGCAGCTCGCCATCTTCACCGACCTCGATCGGATCGAAGGCTTCGGTGAGGCCGCCGCGGCGGCGGGTGACGGCGCACAGCCGGAGATGCCACTCGCACACGGGATGGAGAACTTCCCGATCGAGGAGCTCGAGCTCGGTGTGCGCTCGTACAACTGCCTCAAGCGCGTCGGTATCGAGACGATCGGCGATCTCGTCGTAAAGACCGAGAGCGAGCTGGCGGCTATCCCCAACTTCGGCAAGAAGTCGGTCGAAGAGGTCAAGGAGACGTTGTCCGCGCACGGCCTGACGCTGCGTGGCGACGAAAGCGCGGCCAACAACGCGTAATGCGCCACCGACGCGCAGGCAAGAAGCTCGGGCGCGACTCGGCGCATCGTAAGGCTCTGTACTCCAACCTGGCGGGGGCGCTGATCGAGCACGGCCGGATCAAGACCACCGAGGCGAAGGCCAAGGCGGTCAAGCCCTTCGCGGAGCAGATGATCACGCTCGGCAAGCGCGGTGACCTCCACGCACGGAGGCTCGCGCTCGCCGAGTTGAGGTCACAGTTCGTCGTGCATCAGCTCTTCTCAGAGGTCGCTCCCCGGTTCGCAGACCGGCCCGGCGGTTACACGCGCATCGTCAAGCTCGGCCCGCGGCTCGGCGACGCAGCCGAGATGGTCTACCTCGAGCTGGTGGATTATCTGCCGGCCGGCGCAGCGACAGCCGGGTCGTAACAAGGGAAGTGCGGGATGCTCCTCCTGGGAGCGATCCTGCTGGCGATCTTCGTCCTTCCGTCGCCGTGGGGTCTCGTCGCCGTGGTGGGCGCTGGGCTGATCGACGTCACCGAGTCGCTCGCCCTGCTCCGCTGGTCCCGCCGCCGCCGGGCCGTGACCGGCGCTGAGGCGCTCGTCGGCCAGAGGGCGATCGTCAGGACGCCGACGCAGGTGCGCGTTGCGGGCGAGCTCTGGGAGGCACGGTCGGATCGGCCGCTTCGTCCGGGCGATGAGGTCGTCGTGCGCGCAGTCGACGGCCTGACCTTGGTCATCGAATGATCGGCGCAGTTCTGGCGGCTGCGGCCGTCTGGGAGAGTGGCCCGCCGCTGCCCGTGGCGCGGACGGAAGTTGCCGGAGCGGCGGTGCGCGGCGAGATCTACATCGTCGGCGGATACAACGCGGACGGGTCGTCGTCGCGGCGGGTGGACGTCTACTCGCCCGCGTCGCGCCGCTGGCGCCGCGGCCCGGATCTGCCGGTAACGGTGAACCACGCGATGGCCGCCGCGTACCGGGGGAAGCTCTATCTCGTTGGTGGCTACGGCGGGGCCGGGCCGACCCTCCGCACGACGTTTGTTCTCGCTGGAGACCGCTGGCAGCGCCTGGCGTCGCTCCCGGCACCGCGCGCTGCCGCGGGCGCCGCGGTTGCGAACGGGCGTCTCTACATCGTCGGAGGTGTTCGCCGTCCCGGTGCGCTGGCGAAAGTCGCGTTCGCATTCGACCTCCGCAAGAAGCGCTGGACGACGATCGAGGGACCTACTCCGCGCGAGCATCTCGCCGCTGCGTCGCTTGGCGGAAGGGTCTACGCCGTCGCGGGCCGACTCGGCGGCATCGAGTCGAATCAGACGAAGGTCGAAGTACTGTCCGGCACCTGGCGCGCCGTCACTCCTCTACCGGAGGCGCGAGGCGGAACGGGCGCGGCCGCGGTGGCGGGCCGGATTGTCTCGGTCGGTGGGGAGGCGCCGTCCGGGACGATCGCTTCGGTCTATGCGTATTCGCCGGGGTCGAAGCGCTGGCAACGTCTACCGGATCTGCCCACGCCCCGCCACGGGCTGGCCGTCGTCGGCCTCGGCTCGCGCATCTACGTCATGGGCGGTGGCCCGAGGCCTGGGCTCTTCGTCAGCGCCGCGAACGAGTCGCTCGATCTCCGCGGCTAGCCGCCAGCCCCGAGGGCGGCGCTGACCCCGGCGATGATGACGCCCGCCAGGGTGACCGCGGCGAGGGCCTTGACGAAGTCGACCTCGAAGAAGCGCCAGCGGAGCCACGCGAGGATCACGAGCTCGAGCGCCACCACCACGATCGCCGAGATGATCGCGGCCTCGTAGTGCGGGATGAGGAACGGAAGTGTGTGCAGGATTCCGCCGATGAACGTGCCGACACCCGTGATCGCGCCGCGCACAACCGGAGTGCCACGGCCGGTCAGCTCGCCGGTGTCGGACAGGCCCTCCGAGAACGCCATCGAGATACCGGCACCGATGGCCGTTGCGACGCCGGCGATGAACGCGTAGTGCGGCTTGTGCGTCACGATTGCGACCGAGAAGATCGGCGCGAGCGTTGACAGCGAGCCGTCGATGAGACCGATCATCGCGGGCTGAACGCGCTGGAGCAGGAATGCATGCTCGTCTGTCATCGACTAGAGTATACCAAACGAGACGCAAACTAGCAGAGCATAAGGCAAACCTGACAAATAGCGTCAGGGGTGCCTGACGTGCGGCTGAAGCTAACGCTCGAGTACGACGGGACGGAGTTCCGCGGCTGGGCGGCGCAGCCTCGGTTGCGGACCGTCGAGGGCGTTTTGCGGGCGGCCCTTGGCACGGTCTTCCGTAGCGCGGACGCGCTCGCTGTTGCCGGACGTACCGACGCCGGTGTGCATGCGCTGGGCAACGTCGTCAGCGTCGACGTGGAGGGTGGGCCGCCGTCCGAACGCGCCGCTGAGGCGATCAACTCCGTCTTGCCAGACGACGTCTCCGTCGTCGATGCCGTCGAGAGCTCCGCCGACTTTCACGCGCGTCACTCGGCGCGTGAACGCAGCTATCGCTACCGAGTCTGGCGACGGCGCGAGCCCTCGCCCTTCGAGCGCAGGCGGGCGTGGTGGTATCCCCGCCGGGTCGACGAGCAGCGGCTCGCAACCTCCGGAGATCTATTGATCGGCGAGCACGACTTCCGCGCTTTCACACCGACCGAGACACAGCACGAGGTTTTCGTGCGCAGCGTCTCGCGAGCCGAGTGGCATCGCCGCGGCGAGGCGCTCGAGTTCGAGATCACCGCCGATAGCTTTCTGCGGCACATGGTTCGCACCCTCGTCGGAACGATGCTCGAACTTCCGCCTGAGCGGATCGCGCCGCTGCTCGAAGGAAGCGAGCGCGCGGAAGCGGGCTCGACCGCCCCTCCGTGGGGCCTCTACCTGGAGCGCGTGGAGTACTGACGATGTACTTCCTCGTCAAACGAACACACGGTCCCTCATGGGATCCCTCGCGGCTTCGTCGCGAGCAGGAGGGCTGGGCCGCGCATGCGGAGTTCATGGACCGTCTCGTCGACAAGGGAGTCGTCGTCCTGGGCGGCCCCGTGGGGGAAGGCGACGGCGACTATGCGCTGCAGGTCATCGAAGCCTGGAGCGAGGCAGAGGTGCGTGCATGGCTGGCCGACGATCCGTGGGGAGAAGACATGCTCGTCACGGAGAGCATCGAGCCCTGGACGATCTGGCTGCAGAGGTCGCCCGGCTAGCATCAACTCGATGCGCTTTCCAGTCGTTCTTTTCGATCTCGACGGCACCGTGATCGACTCCGGTGCGATCATCCTCGCCTCCATGCGGCATGCGGCGAGGGAGGTGCTCGGAGCCGACGTCCCGGACGAGCAACTGATGGCTGCGGTCGGCGGACCTGGGCTCGAGGCCCAGATGCACGCCCTCGCGCCCGACCGGGTCGAGGAGCTCATCACGGTCTACCGAGCTCACAACGAGCCTCTGCACGACGAGCTCGCGTGCTGTGCAGGGATGGAGGATGTGCTCGTGCGACTGAACGCCGAAGGCCACAGGCTCGGCATCGTCACCGCGAAGCGCCGGCAGACGGTGGAGCTGGCGTTCGCGCGACTTCCGATCGAGCATCTCTTCGAGACCGTCGTCGGAGGCGACGACACCGAACGGCACAAGCCCGATCCGGAGCCCTTGCTGCTCGCGCTGAACCGGTTGCAGGCGCGCCCCGACGGCGCTGCCTACGTGGGTGACGCCCCTTTCGACGTGAAGGCCGCGAAGGCCGCCGGGCTTTATGCGGTCGGGGTCACGTGGGGCGGCATCCACGCACGTGAGCGACTCGAGGCCGAAGAGCCGGACGCGCTCGTCGACACCCCGGAGGAGTTGTTTGGCCACCTCTAAGACCACAGAGGAGCGCGCCACGGAGCTGCGACAGGTCCTCGACTATCACCTCTACCGCTACCACGTCCTCGACGATCCGGAGATCTCGGACCCCGAATACGACCGACTCTACGACGAGCTCGTCGCGATCGAGGAATCCGATCCCGGTCTCGTCACCCCGGACTCGCCGACGCAGCGCGTGGGGGCGCCTCCGTCGGACAAGTTCCAGAAGGTGGACCACCCCAGCCCGATGGGGTCGCTCGAGAAGGTGACGACGGATGAGGCGCTCGAGAAGTGGCACCAGGACGTCTGCAAGCGGCTGGGGACCAGCGACGTCGCATACGTGACCGAGCCGAAGATCGACGGCCTCTCCATCAACCTGATCTACGAAGACGGCGGGTTCGTCCGCGGCGCGACGCGCGGCGACGGCTACCGCGGCGAGGACGTGACCCCGAACCTGCGGACGATCAAGGCGATCTCGCTGCGCATGCAGCTAAGCGACGGCGAAACGCCGCCGCCGCTGCTCGAGGTGCGCGGAGAGGTCTACCTGCCGCTCAGCGGCTTCAACGAACTGAACGAACGGCTCATCGCCGAGGGGAAGAAGCCGACGCCGAATCCCCGCAACGCAGCCGCAGGGTCGCTGCGGCAGAAGGACTCGTCGGTTACTGCGCAGCGCCCGCTCTCGATCTGGATCCATGGGCTCGGCGTGCGCGACGGCTTGCCTGTCGACGGCCACTGGGCGGCGCTGCAGTGGCTGCGGGAGCACGGCTTCCGGACGAACCCGTTCGCGGGGCGCCACGAGACGGTGGAGTCGGTCGCACGTGCCGTTACGGAGTGGGAGAAGAAGAGGATCGAGCTCGACTACGAGATCGACGGAATCGTGATCAAGGTCGACTCGTTCGACCAGCAGCGCCGCCTCGGCGCACTGCACGAACGCCCCCGGTGGGCGCGCGCCTACAAGTGGGCGCCGATGACGGCCCAGACGAAGCTCAACAAGATCCTCATCCGCGTCGGTCGCACCGGTGCGCTCAATCCGTGGGCGATGCTCGAGCCCGTCGAGGTCGGCGGCGTCACCGT
>JBKOWS010000036.1:0-11476 GCA_046724565.1 Actinomycetota bacterium
CGCGTGGTCTCGCGCGCAGCCATTTGAAGCACGCCGAAAGCGCAAGTTCCTCTGCCGTCACTTTCGCGACAGTTCGGTCGCGCGTAGGTAGATGAGGGAGCCAGCCGCCAGCGGGGCATTGAAAGTCAATGGCCCGATCTGCAGGCATTTCCTGAATGGAGCTAGCCGGACTCGAACCGGCGACCTCCTGGGTGCGATAAGGACGAAACTAGGTGCAGCTCGGTTGCTAGCGCTTGTTCGAGCCGTTCTGGGTGCGCTCGATTCGCTGAGTTTCTCTCAGTTTGGTAGCACGGTAAGTAGCACGGGCCTTCGCTCGTTAGCGGATCCCGCGGATGATCGCTGTCGCTCTTATCGCAGCCAGACCTGGTCGGCGAGCAGACCCCAAATTGGATTGAACTGGTAATTGTGGACGCGCGACGAAACGAACTCGACCTCACGCGGCGTCACAAGTGGCACCCATCCGGCCGCGTCGACGGCTTTTCGATCGACGTCCGCCCAGTCCGCGGCCGCGCGCCTCGCGTCTGTGGCTTCCACGGAAGAGGCGCGGCTCATGAGGCGATCCAACTGCGGATCGCAGAACCACCCGCTACCCTGGCCACCGTCGCACGCGAACCAGTCCTGAAGGAACTGGGCGGGCCCGAGTTCGCCCCCAAACCAGGTTGCCGGGCGGATCTGTGCCATCGCCCTTGCAAAGGGAGACGTGCCCTCTCGGACTTCTGCCTTGTAGCCCAGGGTCCGAAGAACACCGGCGATGTAAAGCGGGAGGCTGTTCTGGGAGCCAGCGCTGTCTGCCCAGACTGTGACACGCGCTCCGGCTGTGCCCGAGGCGGCAACCAGTCGTCTCGCTCGGTTCAGATCGGGGGCGATCCATTCGCCGCCGCGACGCGGGTGAGCGGTATACGGACAGTAACGCCGATACCCGGTCAGGCCTGGTGGGAGTACCTGGCACGTTGGCGTGGCCAAGAGCGGACCGCCGTAGAGCCTTACGACCCGGTCACGGTCGACCGCATAGTTGAGCGCCTGCCGAACGCGAACGTCGTCGAACGGTGGCGCGCGCGTGTCGATCTGCATGAATTCCGTGCCCATCACCGGGTTGACGTGCAGTCGGCCGGGCTCGTGGACCTCGATCTCGGCTCGGACCTTTGAAGGGATCGTTTCGAAGAGCCAGTCAGCACGGCCCTGCTGCACGGCGCGGGCCTGCGCAGTCGGTGAGAGGTCGTAGCGCCAGACGATCGTGTCTGGATACCCGTCCGGCTGAGCGGCGTGCGACCACTCGTGAAAGTGCGGGTTTCGAACGAAGCGCGTTTCGCGCGACGTCGAGCGGACGATCCGGTATGGGCCCGTGCCCGGGATCGCGCGCGAGACGGTTTTATGGAGGGGCGTCCCGGGTGGCACGGGCACGGCGTAGCCGAGCGTGAGTTTGGAGAGGAACGTTGGATCAGGTGTGGCGAGGTGGAAGGCGACCGTGCGAGCGGCGTCGTCGGTGACGATCCCCTGCGAGAGATCACACCTTCGTGCCTGCCGAGCGCACCGAGCGCCGCCGATCACCCCCGCGTAGCTACCAGCGCCGGGTGAGCGGACCCGAAAGAGCCGCTCGAACCCTCGTCGGACGTCCGATGCTCGTAGCGGCCGGCCGTCCGAGTAGCGAATCCCGGGCCGCAGCCGAAACACGTACGTCGTTCCGCCGTCGCTCGGAGCGGGGAGACTGAGCGCAAGGTCGGGAACGAGGTTCAGGCCGTCTGGACCGGCGGTGTGCTCGAAGGTCACGAGCGTGTCAGCTGCAAGAGTGGTGAATTGGGGGGGCGGATAGTTCTCCTGATTGAACGCTGGGTCGATCGAGGGTCGGAAGCCGAGCAGGGTGAGCGTGCCGCCGCGGTGTAGATCTCCTGGCGGACGCATTCCGATCCAGATGCGGTCACCCACGACGGCGAGGCTGGTCGGCCGGCCGCCTGTGTGCACGGTGTCGACGACGGCTGCGCGACTCTCATCGATCCGGGAGACGCTGTTCGACCACTTGTTGGCGACCCAGAGCGAGCGCTCCGAGAAGGCGAGCGCCACAGGACCGCTTCCGACCGCGATCGTGGCGGCGATTCGAGGCGTGTCGGGGTCGATTCGTGAAACCGTCCCGTCGAGGTTGTTCGCGACCCAAACCGACCGACCGCCTATTGCGATCGCAGCCGGCCCCTGCCCGACGTGCACCGTTGCGAGGACCTCCCCGTTGTCGGCATCGATCTCCGTCACGGTTCCCGCGTCGTGGTTTGCTATCCAGATGCCGCCGAAGCCGAATGCGACCGCCGAAGGGCGCGTGGGCAGCGAGAACGTTTGAGTCGCGATCCCTGTCTCCGGGTCGACGCGGATCAGGGTCTGATCAGCTGCCGCGGCGACCCAGATCGCTCGCCTCCCTGATGCGATCGCCGCAAGGCTTCCGCCCAGGGTGACCGTCTGAGTGATCTTCCCTGTGCCCGGATCGATCCGAATGAGCGCGCCGCCGACGGTGTTCGCGACCCAGACCGACCCACCGCCTACTGCGATCTCGGCGGGTTGACCGGCGACAGGAATCCGATCAACAACGGAGTTCGAGGCTAGGCTGACCCGGCTCACGAGGGCCGAATCGGGATCGGCAACCCAGAGCGAGCCGCCAGCAGCAGCTATCGCTCCAGGCACGCCCTGAAGCGACAGCCCGGCGAGCGGACGGCTGGAGCGTGTGCTTACCGCCGCGAGCTCGTCCGACGCTCCGCCGGCGATGTTGGACGGGGTCATGTCGCGGCGCGCGAGCAGAATCCCGGCCACGATGCTCGCCACTATGGCTCCGCCGGCGACAACGATGGCGAGTCTTCGCAACTGCGAGCTCTGCACCCTCTTCGGCCGCGAACTCGCGGTGAGCTGGGGGTCCTGCTCGAGGATCAGGCGCTCGAGATCGCGAAGTTGCGGACCAGGCTCGAGGCCGAGCTCCTCCGCAAAGCGTCGCTTGGCCGTCTGGAGGGCTCCAAGCGCCTCGGCCTGTCGCCCCGACCTATAGAGCGCAAGCATGAGTTGGTAGAGGAGTCGCTCACGAAACGGATGTTCCCGCACCAGCGCCTCGAGCTCGGGGACCAACTCGTCGTCGCGACCAAGTGCAAGGTCGGCATCAATTCGCTGCTCGAGCGCCATCAGGCGTCGCTCCTCAAGCCGCGGCGACTCCGTCGCCGCGAACGGCTCGTAGAGAACGTCCGCAAGCGCGGCACCGCGCCAGAGGTCTAAAGCCGACCGGAGTGTCGCTGCAGCCTCGTTTGCGTCTCCGCGGGCCTGTAACTCGCGTCCGTCCCGGAAGAAGCGCTCGAAAAGGTCGAGGTCGAGCTCGTCCGGCTCGACCAGAAGGGCATAGCCCGGCGGGTTTCTCGCGAGCCGCCCACCGCCAAGCGCCTTGCGGAGCCGCGAGACGTAGTTGTCGAGTGTGTGGGCGGCGGTCGGCGGCGGACGTTCCCCCCAAAGCCCGTCGATCAGACGGTCGCGCGAAACCGTCTTGTTCGCGTCGAGGAGAAGCATCGCGAGCAGCGCGCGCTGCTTTGGCCCCCCGAGCGGCAGCTCACGGCCGTCGCTCCGCACCTCGACGGGACCGAGAAGCCGGAACTTCACCGTGACTAGCTAAGCACTGTTGCGGGTCGATTACGAGGTTCTTGCGACGTGCCTTCGGCACCGTCCTGACCGTCATCCGACGGAGGGAGTGGTCAATGTCTATTCAGAAGCAATTTCTGGCAACCATCTCGCTGGCCTGCCTCATGGGGGTCACATCAGCACTTGCCGGAGGTCAGACACCCGCAGTTGCGGCGACGCCAATAACTGGACAGTTCCCGATCGAGGCGCACATAGCGGTGCTCGAACCGGAAAGCACGGTCTGCGGCTTTCCGGTCAGGCTCGACTTAACCGGACTGGGAATTTTCCAGATCTTCTTCGACAAACTGGGTAACCCAACCGGCGCAAACGTCCTCGAGCACAGCACCGGAACGCTGAGCGCCAACGGAATCGAGCTTCGATCCCGTTCGAGCGACAACAAGTTCTACTCCTTCGGAAGTAACACGCTCGCAGAGGTTGGCCTCGTCTTCCGCTACTCGGGGCCGGGGGTCGGCGTTGTCCTGATGGACCGCGGGCGGCTGATCTGGAACATCGATGACACCGGCGAAATGGTCGGACTCCCGACGTTCGAGGCGGGGCCGCATCCGGAGTTGCACGGTGACTTCGGCGGACTCTGCGCAGCTCTCACCCAGTAGTCCGGCGCACGAAGGAGGTCCACGATGTCAATCCGACACCAGCACGTTCTGTTTCTTCTCCTACTCATCTCCGCTGTTGCAATCCCGGCAGCAACGGCCGGCGGTGAGGGCCAACCGCTCAAAGTCACTTCGACAATCGACGGGAAGCGAGTGCTTCCCCTCCGAATGCACTGGCTCGCGTATCCGAAAGTGCCTGCGTCGAGGATCTCCCGCGTGGAGTTCCTCATCGACGGCAAGGTGCGCTGGATCGAGCATCGCCCGCCGTACAACTACGGCAGCGACGACTTCCACGGTCACCTCGGGTATCTGATCACAACCTGGTTGCGGGCCGGCCGCCACACGTTTACCGCCCGCGCGGTAAGCAGCACCGGCCGCACCGGCAGCGACACAGTCACCGCGCGCGTCCTCCCCACCCCGGAACCCCCGGCGGCTCTCGCCGGCAGCTGGACCCGAACCGTAACAACGGACGACATCACGAAATCCGGACCGATGCCGCCGCCACCGGGGCGCTGGAAGCTGATCTTCGACCGTGTGGGCGCCTGGCACATCGATCCCGATCAGGGAGGGGTCGTGAACCAATACTCCGCTCGCCCGGGGGTGATCGACGTATTCGCACCGATCACCATGGCGCCAAAAGGTGTCAACCGGTTCGGCGCACACGGGTTCGGCTGCTGCGACTGCAGAGGAGACGGCCCGTTCGGCTCCTACAGCTGGTCTGTAGCCGGAAACGAATTGACGTTGAAGGCGAAGCAGGAGCGCTGCCCCAACCGACGAGCGATCTGGGAAGGCGTTTGGACACGCATCAGATAGATCACCTCCCCGTGCCACAGCCAATCGAATGATCGTCATGGCTCGGCTTCAGCCGAGCCATGACTTCAATCGATGAGTCGCCTAGCGGGAGCCCTCTCGCTCTCTATGCACCGGCTCGACCGTGTCGCTGCGTTCTCGAAGGCATCGAGGGACGCGACGAACAAGCCCCGCCTCAACGGGGATGGGACGCAGGTGGGGTGACTACGGAAGCGACGGGGTCAGGCACTTAGCCACCTGCCGCCGATGCCGGCTCAGCCGGCGTCGGCCGCGACGGCCGGAGTCGAAAGCGAAATCGGCGGAAGTCATCATGCTGCGCAAAGCGCAGCGGACTTCCGGCAATTGATGGAGCTAGCCGGACTCGAACCGGCGACCTCCTGGGTGCGATCCAGGCGCTCTCCCAGCTGAGCTATAGCCCCGCGGTCGGCCCAGTCTAGCCGCCCGCCGGGTCAGCCTTTCCCGAAGTACTCCTTGATCCGCGCCCGCCGGCGCTCCTGGGCGATCTCCTGCAGATCCTGCGAGAGCTGGTCGTCGGGCTCGGGCTCATCGGCCGCCGCACCCTCTGGCTCGGCGACCTCGTCCGCGACTGAATCCAGCCGCCACTTCGTGGCCGCGAGCACCGCCTCCGACGTCGCGCGCAACCTCGCCGCCTCGTCGCTGAGCGCGGACTCAACCTCCGCCACGCGCTCGTCGCTCCCGAACGCTCGTCGCATCTGCTCGACGAGCTGACGCAGCTTCATCCTCTCGTCGTCGTACGCGTCGAGTGCCGCGAGCAGATCCGTTGCCGCAGCCGCGGCGCGATCGGCCGACTCGTGATGCGCGCGAACGTCGTCCTCGTACGCTTCCAGCGCCTCGAGCCGCTTTGCCTCCGCGAGCTCCTCCTGCTTGTCCGCCAGACGCGCCTCGTGCTCGGCCACGCTCTCGCGGGTGCGTAACAGATTCTCTCGGAGCTGGGCGACCTCTTGCTCGAGCGTGGCGAAAGAGGAGCTGTCTCCCTCGACGCGAGCGCGCAGGCCCTCCAGGTCGCGCTCCAGCGCCTCGATGTCCTGAGAGATCGCCTCGCTCTTCAAGGTATGCGCATTCTCCCGCGACCCTCGGGGAGACCATTCCGCCCATGGTCTAGGTTCGCCAGGCCGGGCGTGTAGCGTTGGCCGATGGAGACCGGCCGTGTCGAGGCGTTCAGCGACGGCGTCTTCGCCATCGCGATCACGCTCCTGATCCTGGCCGTCGGAATCGACCAGGCCCGCGCGTCGGGAGCCCTCAGCCACCAACTCCTCCACCTCTGGCCGGCCTACATCGCCTACGTCGTCAGCTTCGTGACCGTCGGGATCATGTGGATCAACCACCACCAGATCTTCCGCCACTTCGCCAGGGTCGATCGGATCCTGCTCCTGCTGAACACGCTGCTCTTGATGCTGATCGCCTTCACGCCGTTTCCGACGCGCGTGGTCGCCCAGTTCGCGCACAGCGATTCGGACCGACGTGCCGCCGCACTGCTCTACGGGATCAACTTCACCCTCACCGCGATCCTGTTCCTTGCAGTCTGGCTGTACGGGTCGAACCGACTGCTAAGGCCGGATGCGGACCTGCGGGAAGTGAGCGGGATCACACGCAGCTACCTTCCGGGCGCGCCGCTCTACGGGACGGCCACGCTGATCGCGTTCGTCAACCCGACCACGAGTCTGATCATGTTTGCGGCGATCGCGCTCTTCTATGCGATCTCGAGTGCAGTGTTCGGGCGCAGCGAGGACACCGTGGCGCGAACCGCGTCCGTCGGGGATCCGTCGGCGTAGGCGGCCGACCCGAGCAGGACCATCACGCCCGAGCGCACACCCGCGAGCTCGATCTGCTCAGCCGCATTGTCCGGCGACACGCCGCCGCCGAGCACCGCCACAGCGTGTCGGCTGCCCGGAAGCTCTCGATGACAACCATGGATCTGCGCGCGGACGTCGTCCGGCGTGTCGTAGACCGAGCCGGTGAAGGAGCCGACCTGCACGTAGTCCGCGCCACAAAGCCGGGTGAGCTCCGCCACGACCGCGGGCGAGACGCCGAAGCGAGAACCGCGCGCCCACGACGCGGCGCCGACGCGGTGCGCGAAGATCGATACGCCGAGCTCCTCAGTGCGCAAGGCACGAACGGAATCCAGGCCCTGGGCGAAGGCATTCACCATCAGCGCGCCGGCGCCGAGCTCGACGGCGCGCTCGGCGCGTCGGAGGAGGGAGTCCGCAGGACCGCTGATGTTCGCCGCGTACCGAACGCGCGAAGGAATCGCGGCGACGACCGCGCGTACGCGTTCCTCGAGCGGGCACGACGGGAGGTCTCCGAGCAGCTCGTCGTCCTTGACCAGGTCGACTCCCCCCGCCGCGAGCGCGACTGCAGTGTGGGCGACTTCGGTGGGCGACAGGCCGAGCGAGGGCTTCACGATTGCGCCGACAAGGAGGTCCGCCGGCGCATCGAAGGCCGGCCCGGGTAAAAGTCCGGCGGGCCATTCGGCCTCGACCAGGCGGCAACGTGTGAAGGCGGCGCTGTCCGCCCACTCACCCGCAAGGAACGACGAGACGAGCAGCGTGACATCTCCAGCCCAGTTCGCATCCGGAAACTCGAGTACGGCCCGGCTTCCGTCCTGCGACACCACACGGCCGCGCGCATGCTCGGGTCCATCCGAGCGTCCGACGGACTCGACCAGCGCAAGGACGTGCGCGGCCTCGGGAGGATCGAGCTCGTAGGTGACCCGCATCGGTCCCGCGAACGCTAGAGGGGAGCGCGTCCTCACGCTGCGCGAGCTGAACCGCGCGCTACTCGAACGCCAGCTGTTGCTGGAGCGCAAGCGTCTGAACGTGCCGCGCGCGATCGAACAGCTCTGCGCGCTGCAGGCGCAGTATTCCCCCTCGCCCTACCTCGCGCTCTGGTCGCGACTGGCCGGCTTCCGCAAGGAGCGGCTGACGAAGGCGCTTGAAGAACGAACGGTGGTCAAGTCAACGCTCTTCCGGGTCACGCTGCACATCACGAGCGCGCGCGACTATCCGTACTTCGCCGCTGCCTGGCTTCCCGCGGCACGTGAGATGACGCCGCGCGTCACCGTCGAGACGATGGCCGAGCTGTCGCGGCAAGTGGAGGCCGCCGCGCGAAAGCCGATCTCGCATGCGGAGCTCGAGGCGATCGCGGCAGAGCAGATGCGAGGCCGCTGGCGGACGCGCACGCTCGCGCCGCTGCTGCATCTGCCGCCGAGCGGGACGTGGGGCTTCCACGGCAGCCCGCGCCTCCTCCTGATGCAGCACTGGCTCGGAGTGGATCTCCCGGCACGAGAGACGGGCGCCGAGCAGCTCGTCCGCAGCTACCTCGCGGCGTTCGGCCCGGCGACGCGCCAGGATCTCCTTCGGTTCGCAGGCGTCCGCGTCGGCGATCTCCGCGCCGGACTTGAAGCCGTCGAGCTTCGGACGTTCCGAGACGAACGAGACCGGGAGCTGCTCGACCTGCCGCGTGCTCCGCTACCGGATGCCGATGTGCCCGCGCCCGTGCGCTTCCTGCCGAAGTGGGACTCGGCGCTCCTCGCCTACGCGCCACCCGAACGAGCGCGCATCCTCGCGGAGCAGCACCGCGCGACGGTCATCCGCAACAACGGCGACGTCCTCCCTACGGTCCTTGTGGACGGGTTCGTCGCGGCGACTTGGAACGTCGACCGGAAGGGCGCGCTCGAGGTCAATCCCCTACGGCGGCTTACGAAGGCGGAGCGAAACGAGATCGACGAAGAAGGCGAGCGCCTGGTCGAGTTCGTGCGCGACTAGCCGTCGCCGCGGGGGCACGAGCAGCACCACACCGGTCGAGCCGGTCAAACGGGCGCTACCCTGGGTGCCGCCTCGCAAGAGCCGCTTCCGCGGAGGAGGATCTGGGTTGCCCAACTCGGAAGTCGAGCAACGGCGCTAGATGAGAGGCAGATGAGATTCACAGCTCCTTAACGGCTGCTCAATCTCCGCTTCATCGTCCTGTCATGTTCGTGCGTAAGGGTTAACAAGTCATTCCGGATTCATCTCAAGCACGCCCGCCGGCCCTGCCGATGAGGTCCCGATGGAAACCGGCCTGAGCAGGCGCTACCACCGATTCGCCCGCGTCGAGCGCCATCCGCTCGGGGCACGGCTGTTCCTGGGCGGGTTCCGGGTGCACGAGTGGCACCTCGGCGGCGCGATCCTGCTCGGGCTAGCGATGGGCGCCGTCTTCGGGAAGGTCGACGACAACCTCACGGCGACGCTGGCCGCCTGCGCGGGCCTCTGGCTTGTCGCCAAGGACTGGCAGGACCTCGTCCCGTCGCGGCGCGACACCGCTGCTTGGAAGCTCGGCTTGCACCGCCGGCCGCATCCGCTCCGCACCTTTCGTCGGGCCGACCCGCTGCCGACGCTCGCCGCGCTCGGTGCGATCCTCGTGGCGATCGTCAACCTGGTCTCGGCGCTGACCCCGAACGTGGCCTGGCGCGGCCACGCGCTCCTCACCCTGGAGCCGCTGTCGGCGATGCGTCTCTCCCACGCGCTCGCGATTCCGGCTTCCTGGGTCCTGCTCGTCGCGGGCGTGTATCTCGGCCGGCGGCGGAAGCGCGCGCTTCAGCTTGCGGTCGCGGTACTGCTCGTCCTGGCGGCGCTCAACATCCTCAAGGGACTGGACGTCGAGGAGGCGACCGCCGACGTGCTCGCGGCCGGGCTGCTGTGGCTGGGCCGCGGTTCCTTCTGCGTGGAGCACGAGCCGTTCGCGCGCGGTCGGGATGCGCTGACGCGGGTGGCGGTGCTCGCGCTGGGATCGGTGTTCGTCGCGACGACAGCCGTCTGGATCGCGGCGCCGGAGCATGCGTCGATGGGGACGGTCCTGCGCGCGACGGGGGATCTGCTCACCTGGCAACACGCGCCGATCGCGTTCCACGACGAACTGGGACAGCTCGGACCGGCGGTGGAGATCCTGGGCGTGATGGCGCTCTTCGCGTGCGCCTCGATCCTCTTCCGGCCGCTCCGGGGCCCGCGGCTCCTGCCCGATGCGGCGACGCGCGCGGTGGCGGTCGACCTCGTGCGCAGGCACGGCTCGGACACGCTCGCCTACTTCAAACTGCGCCGCGACAAGCACTACCTGTTCACGGCGGATCGTGCCGCCTTCGTCGGCTACCGGATCGAGAACGGTGTGCTTCTGGTCTCGGGCGATCCGATCGGTCCGGAGTCGGCGCTGCCGGCGCTGATGCGGGAGCTCAGCAACTTCGCCGACCGGCGTGCGCTGAAGATTGCGGCGCTCGGCGTCAGCGAGCGGCTGCGGCCGCTGTTCGAGCAGCTCGGTCTGCGGTCGCTGTACATCGGAGACGAAGCGATCGTCGACACCGGTGCGTTTTCGCTCGAAGGCCGGGCGATCCGCAAGGTCCGGCAGTCGGTCTCACGCTTGGAGAAGGCGGGCTTTGCCGTCGAGCTGCGGGAGGTGTCGACGCTCGACGAGTCGACTCTCGCCGAGCTGAAGCGCGTGTCCGACGAGTGGAGGCAAGGGGAGCCTGAACGCGGCTTCTCGATGGCGCTCGACGAGCTCTGCTGCCACGAGCAGGCAGACACGGTTGCCGTGATCGCGCGGGACTCGGACGGTGTGATGCGTGGCTTCCTGCAGTTCGTGCCGTCGTACGGCCGTCCGGCCATGTCGCTCTCGGCGATGCGCCGAGAGCGCTCGACCCCGAACGGGATGACGGAGTTCCTCCTGGTGCGCTCGATCGAGCTACTTCGTGAGCGGGGCGTGCAGGAGGTGTCGTTGAACTTCGCGGCGTTCGCGAGGATCGTGCATGCGCCCTCCGGTGTTGTGCAGCGAGTGGCGCGGCGGCTGATCATGTTTGGCGACCGGTTCTTCCAGATCGAGAGCCTGTACCGCTTCAACGCGAAGTTCTTCCCGCGCTGGGAGCCGCGCTACTTCATGTTCGACGGTTTCTGGAATCTGCCGCGCGCGGCCCTCGGCGCCGCGCGAGCGGAGGGCCAGCTGCCGACGCCGGCGCTCCTACTGCATCGGCGACGCGGCGACGAGACGTTCAGACCGGTCCCGCAAAGAGGGTGAGCTCAGGTTCGCGCTCGCCGCGAAGCACGGCGAGGTCGACCTCAACGCACCGAATTCCGCGCGTTTCGGCGAGCGTCCGCGCCTGCGGCTTGATTACCTGAGCCGCGAGAACTCCGCGGCAATCGCCCCCGATGCGTTCGAGGTAGCGGGAGAGCTGTTCCACAGCGTCGATCGTCGCGACCCTCTTGATCTCGACCGCGACCCAATCGCCGTCCTCGCCTTTACACATCAGGTCGACCGGGCCGATGTCGGTCGGCCATTCGCGGCGGACGAGCGAAAGCGGTTCACCCAGCGCTTCGGGCTGCGCGGCAAGCTCGAGCTGGAGGTCGCGCTCGACGCCGTCCTTCTGCAGCGCCGCGGACTCC
>JBKOWS010000068.1:0-11211 GCA_046724565.1 Actinomycetota bacterium
GTTCGAGCTCCCGTCGCGGCGCGACGTCTCCAAGTGCGTGATCACGAAGGAGACGATCGAGAAGCACCTGAAGCCGACGCTCGTCACGAGCGCCGAGGGCGTCACGGACGACGAGGCCGCCCGCATCGAAGAGTCGGCCTAAGAACCTCTAACGCAACGAAGCACGGGTCGCCGTGACGTGACTGACGGCGCGATGCGGCGTCCTCAGTCGCGCCAATAGCGCTGCTATTGCCGCTCCCTGCGTCCTTGCCTCGCATCCGGCAGTCGCGCCCCGTCGGCGCGTGTTCATTCCGTCAGAGGTTCTAAGCCCTCCCTACGTAAAGAGTGCAGAGACCGAGCTGCGAGCGCATGCGCATCTTGGTGCGCACGTAGTTTACGAGCTGCTTCGGTTCGAGGCCGAACCAGCTCCGTCCGAGGCAGACCTGCGCGATCCGGCCGGACGCGATCGAGTCGATGACGCGTTCCTGGCCGCTCCGGCCAAACGTCGTCACGAACGGGAAGTCAAACGGTGTCGGGTTCCGCAGGCCGGTCGTGAGGTAGCGGAAGCCCGCGTCCGGTAGCAACAGCATGACGCTTCGGCTATCGCCCGCGGCAGAGGTCAGCCTGGCCGCCTCGCGCTGCCAACCCACAAGGTCGCGTTCCTGGATGAACGCCCCGCGCAGGTCCGGAAGCGTCGACAGGTTGGCCGCCGAGGAATGCACGAGCCTGAACGGAAGCGTCGCCATGAGGAGAACCGCAACACCGACCCAGAGAGCCGTCGCCAGGAAGATGGAGGGGTGCAGGCGCGGCCGCCATACATTGAGGGAGTAGGCGAGGACGACGACCAGGATCGGCGCCGTGTAGGCGACGTGCAGGACATCGAAGCGAGGGAAGAGCGTGGCAGCTCCCGCAGCCGCAAAGACCACGACCGGCAACGTGTCCGGTGCATCTCGCCGGGAAGAAAGCAAGAGCGCGAGCGCAGCGACGAGTGCGAGGCAGGGCAGGAAGAAGCCGAGCGTCCAGTACGCCGCCTCGGCGCTCGCGACGGAGTGAACGTCTCTGACTGCCTGCAGCACCCCATCAACGCCGGTCGCGAACGGGAGGCGTGCGTGGACATAGGCACCCTTCCCCGTGAAGCCGTAGTCGACATAACGAGCAAGACCGCCGCTCAGCCAGAGGAGCACAGCCATCGCGCCCACGAGGACCCCGAAGGACGAGAGCGCGACGACACACCTGCGCAGTCCTCGTTCGACGACCAACACGATCAGAAGCGCGGCGAGGGCGTACACGCCGACGTCCTGCTTCGACGCGAAGGCCAGCGCGGCCGCCGCTCCTCCCGCGACAGCTGCGAGGTCCGCCGTTTTCTCGTTCGTACCGCTTCGGGCCCGGAGCACGGAGAGCAAGGTTGCGAGCAGGAACGTGGTCGCAAGCGGTGAGTACGGAGGCTGCTGCAACGGCGGCGCGAAGTACGCGAGCCCGCCGAGCAGAAGGATGCGCCCCGTACGACCAATCTCCAGCTGCTCGGCGATCAGCCAGGCGCAGAGCGCGGAGCCTGCGAATGCGAACACGACGACGAGCTTCACGGCGAGGACGTCAAGTCCCGTGAGATACGTCACGGCCTCGCTTCCGTACGCCGGCAAAGGCCCGGCTCCGTACGAGATGTCGCGGTAGAGCACGTCGCCCGCGCGCATGCGGGCGATCACCTGTACGAACCAGCTTTCGTCCCACGGGTTCAGCAGTCGCAGAGAAAAGCCCAGGCCCAGAGCGAACATGGCCACGAACACGCCGGCACTCGTGAGCGTCCTGACCCGCGCACCGGCGTCCACACGCTCGGGGGTTGCCTGCGTGATGCTCGTCACGCGCGGCGGCCGAGGAAGAGTTGAAACGCCGAGATCGGCCTGAGGACACGCACACGCTCGAGCGCCTGCTCGACTGCGCGCCCTTTCTCGCCATTGGCGAGGAACGGCGGAAAGAACCCGTAACGGCGGACTTGCACGTCGGAGAGCCCCGCAGCCTCGAGCGCCGGCAGGATGACCGCGGGGCGCATACTGGTCAGCCGCCGCTCGCCGCGAAAGGACATGCCCGGAGTAGCTGCGATCTGGACGTAATAGAGCGGGTTGAAGGCATTGGGCTCGACGAAGGCGAGCCGGCCGCGGGGGGCGAGCATACGCGCCATCGACGCGATCGAGCCCTCGACGTCGTGAAGGTGGTGCAGCGTGAAGAAGCCGACGACCCCGTCGAAGCGGCCAAGCAAGTCCTCTGGAGGATCGAGGACGTCGGCGCAATGCAGCGACAGCGCGACCTCGTCGGCCGCGTAAGCGCGCAGGCGGTCGAGGAGGACGGGCGAGAGGTCCAGACCCTCGAGCGCCAGCCCGCGCCGCACCAGCTCGAACGTGTAGTTGCCCATGCCGCAGCCGACTTCGAGCACCGAAGCCCTGGCGTCGAGTCCGGTGGCGGACAGAAGCTCGTCGACATGCCGACGGACGTACGGAGTCGCACGCGGAATCATTGTCCCCGGAACGCGCTGCTCGAAGTACTCCTGCTGGGCGAGGTTGTGACGCTCGATCGCTTCGCGCTTCATGCGGGGGTCTTCGACGGCGAAGCGTCCTCCAATGTGCTCCGCTACCTCGTAGGTCGACCGTCCGAAGTCGAGGCGAAGCGCGTTAGCCAGTGCTCGCAAAGCAACCTTGATGCGCATCTGCGACGTGTACGACGAGCCGCTCCCGCGACCGCGCTCGACAGGGACGGTTGCAACCGAGCTCGCCGCGCGTGCGACCAGCACGAGGACGTAGGGGTCCGAGCCCGCCGCAGCGACGATGCGCTCCGCGACCTGCCGCCGGACGACCAGGAAGAGGCCGGCGTCCGGCGGCACCTTGCCGGCCGTCAGTAGCCAGAGAACGCGTTTCAGCATGCGGCCGGACGCGAGTCGCATCCGGCTCTCGTAGCGCCCGCGCCGCACCGCGAACACCGCGTCGACGTCGTAGCGTTCAAGCGCCGAGAGCAATGCGGGGACCGCCTCGGGTGGATCCTGGAGGTCGCCGTCCATGACCGCGACGGCGCTGCCGCGGGCGTGCGCAAGCCCGGCCACGACCGCACTGTTCTGGCCGACGTTCTCCGCCAAGGCGATGCCGGTGATACGCGGGTTCTTCTCGGCGAGCTTGCTGATCACGGTGCGTGCCCCATCGGCCGACGCATCGTCGACGAAGAGCAGCTCATATGGGCTCTGCACAGCTTGCTCGAGTCGAGCTGCCAACTCGGGAATCCGCGTCGCGTTGTCGTAGACGGGAACGACGACGGTGAGATCGGGAACAGGCTCAGTAGCCGGCACTGACATCCACCACGTTCAAGAGTTGCTCGCCTGAGGCGAAACGTCTGAGGTTCTCGACGAACAGCGGCTCCCACGAGAAAGGAGGCTCTTCCGGGCTGCGAGCGACGTGAGGCGTGATCAGAAGGCGGGGCTCGCTCCAGATCGGGTGATCCGGTCGCGGGGGTTCCTCCATCACGACGTCGAGCGCGGCACCGGCGAGGCGTCCGCGGACGAGTGCATCCAGAAGCGCGTCCTCCTCGACCGTCTGCGCGCGACCAACGTTCACGAAGAACGCGTCGTGCGGCAGTGCTCGGAGCTCCGCCGGTCCGACAATGTGATGCGTCTCGTGCGTCAGGGGGAGGGCGAGCACGATTATGTGCATCTCGGGAAGGCGTGCGCGCCATGCGGACGGCGGGTGCACGACGAAGCCCTCATCGTCCTGCGTCGAGGCTTCGATCCTGCGACGTACCCCCTCGACCTGGACGCCGAAGCTGCGGAGGCGTCGCGCAATTGCCTGTCCAACCCCGCCCCAGCCGACCACCAGTGCCCTCCGACCGCGAAGCGTTTCGAGTTGCAGGCGCTCCCACCGTCGCTCCCGTTGGGCGTCGCGCGCCGTGTGGAGCCCGCGCGCGAGGCCGAGGACGAGCGCCACAGCGTGATCTGCCACCTCGTCGTCGTAGACGCCGCGAGCGGAGGTCACGACGATGTCGTCGAGCGCCGATCCGGCGCGAAGGATCAGGTCGACTCCGGTGGAGTTGGATTGCATCCACCGCAGGCGGCGGGCGTAGGGAAGAGACTGGAGGAAGTACCGGTTGCCGAGCACCGCGTCGGCCTCGCGGATCAGATCCGCCGCACTTTGCTCGTCTGCCGCGCTCTCGAAGATCGCCGTAGGTGCAGCGCGACGGAGAGCCTCTTCGTGCTCCGGGTTCGGCCGATACATGAGCAGCACGTTCAGGCCGACGAAAGCACTCCTGTCCACTGCTCGACCGCTGCGATCAACTCCTCTCGGTCCCCGCTGACTCCATCAGCGTCACGTCCCGAAGCGGCTGCCAGTGCGGCGAGCAGCCGCGGAATCTCCGTCCCGGGATCGCGACCGCGCATGTCCGCGTGATACGAGCGCCGAAGGAAGCTGAAGGAGCAGTCGAGGCGACTGAGCTCTCCCACGATCAGCCGGCACGGGATCGGCGCTCCTGCGTCCACCACGGTCAATCCTGCAACACCGAAGGGAACGGAGAAGTAGCTCCTGACCTCTTCGAGCGTGCCGTCGGCCAGTGGATCGAAGATGTTGGTCGTCCCGCGGTCGATCGCGAGGTCGTTCAACCCGAGATACGCGCGCGAGAGCGGGAGGGCCGCGATCTCCGGCAACTGCTCGAGCACAGCTTCCGTCTCGACGAGGATGCCCACCTCGACCCGCCCGGCGGCGAAGTCGAGGACGCGCTCGATCTCGGCCGCGGAGCGCACCATCGGAAGCAGGATCTCGTCCGCGCCGGCGCTGACGGCCTGGTCGATCTGCTCGTCGATCAGGCTCTCGGTGTTGTCAATGCGGCAGAGAATTCGTGCAGAGGTACAGGCCCGGGCACGGCGGAGATCGTCGATCGTGTCCTCACCGATCTGCGTGTCCGCACCGGCTTGTCGATGACGCTTGCCAACTCGCTCCCAATCGACGACGACGCCGGCGACGCCTGAAGAGACGGCCGGGACGATGGTTGCCGGATCGGCGGAAAACAGAAAGAGCTCAAAGCGATCGTTCAGACCGATCTCCTCCGAGCCGCAAGTGCAAGCGTCGATCCCCAGGGCCATGGGATGCGGCCGCCCAAGTTCACCTCCAGCTCGCTCAGGCGGCGCAAGACTGTGTTGACGTGGGCCGGAGGCTGCTCTTCGAGCTCGGCAGCGCGGAGCCGAAGGCGGCCGGCGGCGCGACTAGCCAGCACGAGAGGAAACAGGAAGAACTGGAAGTACGCCGTTTCTGCGACGGCGAAGCCGCTCGACTCGAACAAACGGACGAGCTCGGCGCGCCGGTAACGCCGACGATGAGCGGCGAGCGTATCTCGCGCGCTCCAGAGGCCCGGAAAGGCCGGCACGGTGACGACGACCCAGCCTCCCGTCCGCACCACGCGCGCGAGCTCGCGCAGCGCAGCTCGGTCGTCGACATGTTCCAGAACGTCCAGCGCTGTGGCGAGCTCGAAGGAGCCGGCGTCGAAGGGGAGCCGTTCGGCATCTCCGACGACGATCCGTGTGTCCTCACCGCCCAGCGGGTCGAGGCCCACCACGCTGTCTGCGTAGCTCTCGAGGACGGGCAGGAACGAGCCGGTGCCGCAGCCAACGTCCAGAGCCGCGGGGACTCGACCTCCCTCGAGGTGCTGGTCGAGAAGGCGGCGGACGAGTGCGCGTCGCCCCGCAAACCAGAAATGGGAGCCTTCGAGCTCCGCGATGCGTGCGAGCCGATCGGGTTCGAACGAGGGCCGATTCGTCTCGGAGGCACTGGACAGGGAGGCCGGATTCACCGGCCCGAGCATAGGGAAGGCTCCAGTCGGTCGTCTCAACGGGGCCCGGCCGAGACAAGCGTGAGCGCGTCGTCGAGCGCCCCGCGCTCGTCGTGGAGATTCTCCAGCCACCAGGTTGCGCCCGCGCGCTCGTAGCTCGCGGGGTCGGCCTGTTCACGCTCGCCGAGCACCGCGACGTCGTAGTCGTCTGAGCGGCCGATCGTCGCGATGCTCCGCCGGACGTCGTCGGGCGTGAGCGTCATCCCGGTCGGGTCCGAGCTGTCGGCGATCCAGCCGTCCCATCTGGAGGCGCGGCGCAGTGAGGCGGGACGGTTCCCGCCGATCCAGATCGGCATCCTCTCCTGCAGAGGTTTCGGGGACAGCTTCACGCCGTCCACCCTGTAGTGCTCGCCGCAGTGGGTGACCTGGTCGCCGGACCAGAGCCGGCGTAGCACGTCGAGACCCTCGTCGAGCTTCTCGGCGCGCACTTTCGCATCGGTCGGCTCGCCGAACTTGCCGAACTCGGACGGCGAGCCGCCGAGGCCGGCGCCGAATACGACGCGCCCTCCGCTGAGGACGTCGAGCGTGGCGACCTGATTGGCGAGCACTTGCAGCCGGCGTCGTGCGACGGGCGTGACGGCCGTACCGAGCCGGACGCGCTCCGTTGCTCCCGCGATCGCCGCGAGCGTTGTCCACGGGTCGGCCGAAGGTGGGCCCCAGACGAACGCGAGGTGATCCCAGATGAAGACAGCGTCCCAGCCGCTGTCTTCGGCCGCTTGCGCGAGTCGGATCGCAAGACGTGGATCCGCGTACGTGCCGAGGTTGGCCAGGCAAATGCCGTAACGCATGAACGCGCACCACACTAAGGCGCCGCTTGTCGGCGCCGCTGTAGAGGAGGCGCGGGCTTTGCCCGTGCCTCCGTCTTAACTGGCGCCGCTTGTCGGCGCCGCCGTAGAGGGGGCGCGGGCTTTGCCCGTGCCTCCGTCTTAACTGGCGCCGCTTGTCGGCGCCGCCGTAGAGGGGGCGCGGGCTTTGCCCGTGCCCCCGTCTTACCTAACCAGTGTGGACAACATGCAGTCGCGGCTCCGATAGCTTCGCCTAGAGTCCCGCGCCGTGGCGTTCACGACGAGACCGGAATTGCGGGGCAGGTTCGGGATGGTCGCGTCGACGCACTGGCTCGCTTCGGCCGCCGGGATGGCGGTGCTGGAAGGAGGTGGGAACGCGTTCGACGCAGCGGTAGCGGCCGGCTTCACGCTTCAGGTGGTCGAGCCGCACGACAACGGCCCAGGTGGGGAGGTGGTGTCGGTCTTCTACTCGGCCGGGCGCGGCGAGCCGCTTGTCCTCTGCGGCCAGGGCGTCGCGCCGGCGCGGGCGACGATCGACGGCTTCCGCGAGCTCGGCCACGGCCTGGTCCCAGGAACCGGCGTGCTTGCCGCCTGCGTGCCGGGCGCGTTCGGAGGCTGGCTGCTTCTGCTACGCGACTTCGGCTCGTGGCGCCTCGCCGACGTGCTCTCGTTTGCGATCGACTACGCCGAGCACGGCTTTCCGGTCGTCGACGGCCTTCGAGCTGCGATCAAACGCGAGGCGGAGCTGCTTGCGACCTGGCCCGCGTCCCGCGACCTCTATCTCCCGCCGCCGGCCGCAGGCTCGCAGTTGCGTAATCCGAAGCTCGCCGCCACCTACCGGCGCATCCTCGACGAGTCGCGCGGCGGATCGAGAACCGATGAGATCGACCGCGCACGCGAGCTCTTCTACGAGGGGTTCGTCGCTGACGAGCTCCATCGCTTCTGCGAGCGCGAAGGCGGCCTGCTGACGCGCGACGACCTGGCGGCGTGGAGTGCGACGCTTGAGCCGGTCACGACCTTCGACTTCCGCGGCGTCACGGTGTGCAAGGGCGGACCGTGGGGATCAGGACCAGTGGCGTTGCAACAACTCGCGTTGCTCGACGGGTTCGATCTCGATGCTTTGTCCGAGGACGAGTTCGTGCACGTCGTGACCGAGTGCGCGAAGCTCGCGTTCGCGGACCGCGATGCGCTGTACGGCGACACAGACGTACCGGTCGAGACGCTTCTGTCGGCGGACTACAACGACCGCCGGCGGGCGCTCGTCACCGAGAGCGCGTCCCGCGACTACGAGCCCGGGCTCGGCCGGCTTCCGACGCTCGTCGAGGCGGAGGCGATGGCAGGCGCCGGCGAGCCGACGCGGGGGGACACGGTTCACCTGGATGTGGTCGACCGGTGGGGCAACATGATCTCAGCCACACCGAGCGGCGGCTGGCTGCAAAGCTCGCCCGTCGTCCCGTCACTCGGCTGGCCGCTCGGCACGCGCGCGCAGATGTTCTGGCTCGAGGAGGGCCTGCCGTCCTCGCTCCGCCCGGGGGCACGCCCGAGGACGACCCTTTCACCGGGCCTCGCCCTGCGCAGTGGCACGCCCTGGCTCGCGTGGGGTACCCCGGGCGGTGATCACCAGGAGCAGTGGGCTCTACATGTCTTCCTCCGCCAGCTCGAACGCGGACTGAGCCTTCAGGAGGCGATCGACGCGCCCGAGTTCGGCACCGATCATCTGATCTCGTCCTTCTATCCGCGTGGCTTCCAGCGCTGCTCGCTCGAGCTCGAAGGTCGGTTTGCCGCGGAGGTCGTCGAGGATTTGCGCGCGCGCGGCCACCAGGTCGCCGTCGCGCCCGACTGGTCGCTCGGCCGGGTGACCGCCGTCCAGAGCGCGCACGGCGAGCTCCGCGCCGCGGCGAATCCTCGCGGGCTGCAGGCCTACGCTATTGGCCGCTAGGCTCGCGCGAGAGATGGAATCCCTGTACCGGCCCGGGGGCGTGGAGGAGCGTTGGCAGCGCACCTGGGAGGAGGAGGGCCTCTACAACGCGGAACCGGATCGAGAGGGATCGGCGTTCGTCGTCGCGCACCCTCCGCCGAACGTCACCGGCGCGTTGCACATGGGACACGCCCTCCAGCTCTCGCTCGCCGACGCACTGGTGCGCTGGCACCGCATGCGCGGATTCAACACCGCGTTTCTGACGGGCTATGACCACGCCGGCATCTCGACGCAGAACGCGGTCGAGAAGCACCTTGCAGCGCAGGGTCAAACGCGACACGAACTCGGCCGCGAGCGGTTCGAGGAGGTCGTCTGGGACTGGCTGCGTCAGTACGGACGCACGATCATGACCCAGTTCCGCCGCATGGGGGCGTCGATGGACTACCGCCGCGAGCGGTTCACGATGGACGACGCCTACGTGCGCGCGGTCTATCGGTTCTTCGTTCATCTCTACGGCAAGGGCTGGATCTATCGCGCGAACCGGATCATCAACTGGTGTCCGTTCCACGAGACGTCGCTCTCCGACCTCGAGCTGGTTCACGAGGAGGTCGACGACGTGCTGACCTACGTGCGGTACCCGTTCGTCGACGGTGGCCAGGGCGTCACCATCGCGACGGCGCGCGTGCCGACGATCCTCGCCGACGTCGCCGTCGCCGTGCACCCTGACGACGATCGCTGGCGCGACGCGATCGGGCGCGAGGTCGACGTTCCGTTCGTGGAGCGCGCGGTCCCGGTCATCGCCGACGAGCGTGTCGATCCGGAGTTCGGAACGGGCGCGTTGAAGGTCACGCCCGGCCACGACCCACTCGACTTCGAGATCGGCCGGGACCACGGCCTGCCCGAGCCGATGGTGATCGGGCCCGACGGTCGGATGAACGAGGAGGCCGGCGAGCTTCAAGGGCTCACGCAGGAGGAGGCCGAGGCGCGGATCCTCGCATGGCTACGGGAGCACGGGCAGCTGGAGAAGCGAGAGGCTTACCGCCACGCGGTCGCCCTCTGCGAGCGTTGCAAGTCGCGGATCGAGCCGCTCATCTCCCTCCAATGGTGGTGCGCGATGGACGAGCTCAAGCGGCCGGCGCTGGAGGCGCTGCGCGCGCGGCGCGTCTTCTACCACCCCGAATCGCAGCACCGGTTTGCGATCGACTCGCTCGAGATCGCGCCCGACTGGAACATCTCTCGCCAGCTCTGGTGGGGCCATCGGCTCCCTGTTTGGGAATGTCCGAACGGCCACATCACGGTCGCCGAATCGACGCCGACCTCCTGCGCCGAGTGCGACGCGACGGAGCTGAAGCGGAGTGACGACGTGCTCGACACGTGGTTCTCGTCCGCGCTGTGGCCGTTCGCGATTCTCGGATGGCCGGACGAAACGCCGGAACTGCATGCGTGGTATCCGGGGACGTTGAACACCACCGCGCGCGAGATCATCCGACTCTGGGAGAACCGGATGATCTTCTCGGGGCTCGAGCTCCTGGGCGAGGTGCCATTCCGGACGGTGATCATCCACACCACGGTGCTCGCTCCCGACGGGCGCCGGATGTCCAAGTCGCTCGGCACCGGCATCGACCCGATCGACGTGATCGAGGAGTACGGCGCGGATGCGACTCGGTACGGACTGCTGAAGATCTCCTCGACGCAGGACGCCCGCTTCTCCTACGGAGCGATCGACGAAGGCCGCAAGCTCGCCAACAAGCTCTGGAATGCGAGCCGCCTCTTGTTGCAGGCGGGCGAGGCGCCCGTCGAGGAGCGGCCGCGCACGCTCGAAGAACGCTGGATCCTGGCCCGGCTCTCGCAGGCGCAGCGCGAGCTGGAAGCTGACCTCGCGGACTTCGACTTCGCCCACGCCGTCGACACGCTCTACCACGTGACCTTCGACGACTTCTGCGACTGGTACCTCGAGTCGATCAAGCCTCGTCTGTACGACCGCGACGCGGACGCGACTTCGACGGCATTTGCGGCACTCGAGCGGCTGCTGAAGCTGCTGCATCCTGTGATGCCGCACGTGACCGAAGAGATCTGGACGAACCTCCCCGCGCGTGAAAGTCGCCTGATCGTGTCCGGCTGGCCCACTGCTGACGACACGTACGACTCGGACGCGGACGCTCTGAAACGGGTCCAGGAGGCCGCGGAGATCTTTCGCCGCAGCGGCGTCCGCGTTGCGCTCGGGGGCGAGGAGCTCCGCATCTTCGAGGCGGTGGTCCGTCCCGAGCGCGCCGGAGGCGACGGCAACGCTGCGGCCGAGATCGAACGACTGAACAAGGAGATCGCCCGCGCTGAGGGCATGTTGGCGAACGAGCGCTTCGTCGAGAACGCCCCAGCCGAGGTGGTCGACGCGGAACGCGAGAAGCTCGCCCGCTACCGGCGGGAGCTCGATGCCATCCGCTCTTGAGTACGTCGAGTCGCTGAGCCCCTGGCCCGAGGACGGTTTCGGGCTGGAGCGAATCCAGGCCCTCGTCGAAGCACTCGGCGATCCGCAACTGCGCTACCCGTCCATCCACGTCGTCGGCACGAACGGCAAGTCGAGCGTGACGCGCCTCACGGAGGCCATGCTCGCCGACGCCGGACTGTCCGTCGGCGCCTACCTGTCGCCCCACGTCCGCGGCTGGAGCGAGCGGATTCGGG
>JBKOWS010000075.1:0-12894 GCA_046724565.1 Actinomycetota bacterium
GTCACCAGCCGCGCTTCGATGATGGGATCGTCGGGCTGCTCGAACAGAGCTCCCCAGCCGGGTGCCGAAGCGATCGAGATGATACGCCTCTCTGCTCGAGTACCGGACGCCACTGCATACCCACGATACGCAAGCGGTCACCGCTCGGCGAAGGGAGAAAACTGTGATGGCGAACCCGACTGGCGAGACGTTTTCAGCCTGTTGACGATGGATTGCAGCTGGCCGCGTTTTCGAGCGGCCTCGACTTCGCCGCATATGGAGCGACGTCCCCGCCGCCTACCCACTACAGGTTCGTCCGCCTCGCCTTTCCCTCGTAGGCACGATGCGTAGCCTTGGGTTCGATGGAAGAACGGAGTCTTTATCGGCCCGGGTTGACGCTACTCTGCGGCCCGGGCCCCCGTAGCTCAGTGGATAGAGCAGCGGTTTCCTAAACCGCGTGCGCTGGTTCGATTCCGGCCGGGGGCACTGAGGCGAACCCGCTTCCGAAGCGGCCTCTCGAAGCTTTTTCGGGGAGCGGGCCGCGGGAAAATTGGCGCTCGTCTACCAGCTGTCTACAGCCGGAGCGTTCGGGGACGTGCTCGCGGTCGACGATCTGAGCTTCGTTCGGCGGCAGACACCCCCTCAGCCGCGTCCACAACATCCCGAGGCAGGACATCCAGATCTCGATCCCGCCACCTTCCTCCGGTCAGGATTCGCGGTCGCGGACGACGATGCGCCTGCGCTCGATCCGGACGACGTCACTCCAGGGAATCGGCGTTCGGGTACGCGAGACTAGGCCCAAGTGCTCGAGCTCGCCGCGTGTGCCGACCACGAGCCCCTTGACGGTCAGCGTCCGTGCGGTCAGCGCGCAGCGCAGGTCGTAGACGCGTCCGAGCCAGTCGCCCGACTCGGTCTGGACGCGCCGGCCCATGAGGGACGAGAGCGTCCTCATTTGCGGTGCGCTCCCGGAATCCACTCGACCCACGGTCGTGCGCGGTCGTCGCCCCGCCCGAGGCCGAGCTCTCTCGCCGTCCTGCGCAACAGCACGTGCGCCTCGATCCCGGCAACGTCCTCCCACGGAACGCGCACGCGCCGCCCGCCGCCGATCGCACGCGCGAGCCGGCCGATCCAGCCGGCGCGCTCAGGCCAATAGCCGGGCCCGGCGAGGATCGCGGTCACGCGTGCGGTCTCGCCGGCCCCACCTTCGATCGCGAGGTCGTCCACCTTCCCGCACCGTCGCCCGTCGCAATCGACGATCTGGTGGTCGAGCACCTTCAGCGCGATGTCAATCTCGCTCAATTCTGGCCCACATTGCTAAGGATCATCAGCGGAATCGCGCTCAACGCAACGGCCATGATGACGACGAGATAGGCGACGCCGAGCACGTTCGCCAGCTTCCCGTTGCGATGGTCGCCCATGTATGCCACGTCGTTCGCGACCAGCAGGATCGGGACGTAGGTCAGCGGCAGTGCGACCACGGAGAAGAGAACCGCGTATTCGGTGAGAACGACGGCGTCGACGCCGGTCATCACGATCACGAGCGCGAGCAGGAGCAGCACCATCCAGGTGAGCACGAACCGCGGTGCCTTGGCTGCGGAACGGTAGCGCCCCCACTCCCAGCCGCAGAATTGCGCGAGGTTGTAGGCGCCGGCGAACGTCGTGTCGATCGCGGCGCCGCCGACCGCGAACAGGATGCCGACGAGCGCGAGGAGCAGCCCGACCTCGCCGAGCGGCGCCTGCGCCCCGAGGGCGATCGTGCCGAGATGCTCCGGGGAGATGCCCTCGTTGAGAAAGAGAGCCGCGCCGGTCACCATCAGCGCGACCGAGAGGAAGCCGCCCAGTCCGTAGCCGACGATCGCGTTCGCACGGTTGAGACCAAGGTCTTTCGGTGTCCATTCCTCCTCGACGCCGCCGGACGAATAGAAGTAGACCTCGTACGGTGTCATCGCCGCGCCGAGCAGGCCGACGACGAAGTAGAGGTAGAGAAGACTGTCTCTCTGGGAGACGTGCGGAATGAATCCGTGCGCGGCCTCCCCCCAGGTCGGCGACAGCTTCACGGCCCCGACCGCGAAGACGAGCAGGCAGAGGCCGCCGTAGCCGAAGATGCGCTCGATCCACTCGAACGACGTCACCCAGATCACGAGGCCGAGGCCGAGCACGCCGAGAGCGATCAGCCACCGGTACGGGAGACCGCAGAGAAGCTGGAGCGAGATCGCGATGCCGCCGACCTCGGCCGCGAGGGTCATCAGGTTCACGACCTCTGACGCGATCAGCGTGCTGAGGCCGGCGCTGAACCCGACGCGCTCGCGGACCGCGTCGAAGACGGCCTTCTTCGAGACGGCGGCGACGCGGCCGCACATCTCGGAGTACACGATGATCCCGAGCACGCCGACCGGGATCACCCAGAGGAGTTCGTAACCGAACGTCGCACCGGCGGCGACGTTGAAGACGAGATCGCCGATGTCGACGAAGCCGCCGATCGCCGCGAGGATGCCGAGGCCGACGCCGAAGATCTTGCTCACGGGCAGCTCCCCGCCCGTTGGAGTTGCGCTCCGATCTTCGCGGCCGCGGCGCGGTCGCCAGGATGGTCGTGCAGGCGCCACAGAGCTCGAGCGAGGGCGGCCGCGTGCTTCGACTTGTCGCGCACCCGCTGCTCGATCGACGGAATCGACGGCCGAGTGGCGAGTGCGTCGGCGAGATTCGAGGCCTGGATCGCAAGCTCCTCGGCCTGCTCCCGCGCGAAGAACATCGTTGTCCGGCCGCGCGCGACCCCGTCCGCGACGAGGGCGCCTTCGCAGGCGATCGAATCAAGGGTCTCCGAGTCCCTCGTCAGGGCGTGGCGATCGACCGTGCCACCGTTGCAACCGGCCAGCAGGAGTACCGTGACGACTGGGACTGCGCGTCGGAACACTGTGCGGACGTGCTCGTTGCGTCTGCGTGGGAAACCCAGCAAGCGGTCGTCGGCGGCGGAAGCCAGACCGCTCAGGGCAGAGCGGTCGACGCGGGCGTGCTCACGTGAGAGGAGCCTTCACGTGCAGTGTCGCGGGCGCCGTCGCCGTTCGGGTCGGTGAGGGGCACCGGCTGCTCGGCCACGAGCAGCTCGGGATCCTCGCCTTCACGCGGGCTCCGTCGTATCGTCGCGCACGCATCGCGGCCCTCGAGTACGAGTTCGCCGAGTGCGTTCTCGAACGTCGGTTTCCGGGTGGGTCTCCAGCTCGTGGACGGCGCCTCGACTCGCGCCAGCTTCGCGAGGAGTGCAAACGGCTTCGCGGCGAGGCGAGACCCCGTCGCCTGCAGGATGCGCCGCTCCGTCGCCGAGAGGGGATTCCGGAACGGGGAGCAGACGAGCTGGTGCGTGCGTGAAGAGGTAGCGGTGCCGAGATCGATTTCGCTGACGGAGCTGCAGTGCACGTCGCCGCCGAGCAGCAGGATTGTCGCGGGCGGCTGTGTCTCCTCCGTTCCGCGCGCGATTCTTCGTAGCCATTCGCACAGCTGCTCGAAAGAACGGCTGAAGGCGGCCCAGTGCTCGAGGTCGACGGCGCGCCTGAGCCGTTCGCTCAAGTTCGCGGCGAGCTGTCCCCAGCGACCCGCGCATAATGCCTCGTTCCACGCCTGTAGGTGATGGATGCCGATGGGCAGGAAGACCGGCAGCGTGCTCGCGATGATCACGTGATCGAAAGCTCCACTCGAGTGCTCGACGACCCAGTCCCACTCGTCGTCATCGATCATCTGGCGGCGGCCGTCGGAGAGCACTCGCGCGGCACGCGAGTCGAGAACGAGGAGGCGTGTGTCGCCGAAGTCGCGGTAGAACGCCCAGCGGCTCGCCGCCGATTCACGGTCCCACGTGTGGGCGAGGCGCCGCAGCAGAGGTCCGGCGTCGTCTTCGGATTTGACCTGGGGGTAGACGGTGTCTTCCTCGAGTTCGGGTGGGGAGAGGTTGCCGAGATGTTGGTAGAGCCAGTAGGCCATGAAGGCGCCTGTGATCCGCGCCTCCCACCAGGTCTTCCGGCGCATCTCCTCGACCCAGAGCCACGAGATGTTCCAGTCGTCGTGGACGTCGTGATCGTCGAAGATCATCACGGTCGGCACCGTCGAGAGCAGCCAGCGGATGTCGGGCTCGGACCACGACTCGCGGTAGAGACGCGTGTACTCCTCGAAGTCGGCGACCTGGTCACCGGGCGGCGTGTCGGTTCCGCGTCGCGCCTCGATGAACTCGAGCGTTCCAGGTGAGACCTCGTCTGCGTAGACCTGGTCGCCGAGGAGAAGGACGGCGTCGGGCCATTCCATCTCGCCTCGCTGGAGTTGCTTCGAGTACGTCCAGAGCGCGTCGATCCCGAAGGTCTTCACGTCGTCGGGCCACTCGCCGCGCAGCTGCGTCGGTTGGGAGTTGCCGACTCGGCACGAGCCGAAGACGAGGCGAACGCGGCGTTCGTTGTTGCGTGTGCGGACGACAGGTTGCGGGCGTCCGTCCTGAGGCGGCCAGACGACATCGCCGTCGAGACGGACGTCGTAGGGCGTCACGCTGGCCGGCGTCAGGTCGTCGGCGAGCAACAGGGCGTAATGGTGGCCCTCGACCGCGAACGTCGAGGTGCGCTGACCGAGGATCTCGACCTCGCAGGGGGCGCTCGTCTCGACCCAGAAGGTTGCGCTCTCCGTGCCGGCGTAGCGCAGCAGGGGTCCGAGCACCAGTTCGACGGTCGGATGCTTCACTGCGAGTCGCGTTAGATGCGCCGGTAGCCAGCCTCGACAAGCGAGAAGCAGGAGAACACGATCAGGCCGGCGGCGACCGCGCCGAGCAGCCAGGAGCCGTACGCGCCGTTGTAGAGCTTCGCGAGCGCGCCGTCGAGGCCAATCGCCTCGTTCGCCTTCTGGTGGTACGACGCCTCGAGAAGGAAGACCGCCACCATTCCGAAGACGACCGCGCGAGCCACGTGGCCGACGGTGCCGAAGATCGTGAACCAGGTCTTGACGACCTCCGGCATCTGCTCGGTCTTCGAGTCGTCGAGGAACTTTTGTCGGATGCCGCGGATGAACTGGTAGATGGCGACACCGGCGAGGACGAGCCCGGCAGCGCCGACGAGCCAGCGCCCGGCTGGCCAGCCGAAGACGTCGCTGGCGGTCTTCTTCGCATTTCCTCCGGACGTTCCGGGGCCGGTCAGGATCTGGATCGCGACGACGCACATCAGTGCGTAGACGATCCCGCTGCCGAACGCGCCCACGCGCTCGAGGCCGCTGTCGGCACCTTCATGGCCGTGGCCGAGGAACGCGCGGAACAACCGCCAGATCGCGTAGCCGCCGAGCCCGACGGCAAGCAGCGCGAGCAGGAGATGACCGAAGGACCGCTGCTCGACCGTTCGCAGCACGCCCTGTTGGTTCGTGATCTTGCCGCCGTGCCCGATGACCAAGTCGAACGCGAGCAGGCCGATGATTCCGTAGATGAGCGCGCGCGCCACGAAACCGGCCCGGGAGAGGATCGCGAACACGCGCGTGTTGACGAATCGCTCGCCGGCCGAGCGGGCGGCGCGGCGCAGGGACACCGCATCAGGATGCGCCGTTGCCACTGTTTCCCCATTCCTCCTTCGGTAGGCAGATCGTGATCGCGGCAGGCTGCACATCGATCGTGAAAGTCTTGACCTTCTTCCGAGCTCCGCCGTCGACCTCGTAGAGAACTTTCCGGTTCAGCTTGACCTTGATCTTTTTCCCCGCCGTCGCCTGAACGAGCGGCGAGCGTTCTGCGTGCCCGACGGCGGTGCGGGCGAGCGTGCGTAGCCAGTCCGTGACCCCGTCGGCGTTGACGATTCCGAGCTCGAGCCGACCGTCGTCGGGGCGTGCGTCCTCGAACACCTCGACGCCGCCGAAGAGGCGGCCGACGTTGCCGACGAGGATGCAGCTTGCCGAGCCTGCGTACCATCGCGCGCCATCGACCTCGATCTTCGCCTTGAACGGCTTCGCCCGCAGGCTCTCGGAGCCGGTCCAGACGTAGGCGACTCGGCCGAGGCGGTCTTTCAACGTGCCGTCCGCCCGCTGGATCATCGACGCGTCGAAGCCGGCTCCGGCCATGACTGCGAAGCGCTCGTCGTTGAACCGTCCGACGTCGAGCTTGCGTCGTTCCCCACGGAGCCCGATCGAGACGGCTTGCTCGATGTCCTGGGGGACGCCGAGGTTGGTCGCGAGCAGATTCGCCGTGCCGGCAGGGACGATCGCAAGCGCTCCCTCCGAGCCGACCATCGCGTCGACGCAGCGCTGAACGGTGCCGTCACCACCCCAGACGAAGAGCAGGTTCGCCCCGTCGTCGAGCGCGCGTCTTACCTGCTTCGGCGCGAACCGGCTCTTCGGTACCTCGATCCAGAGCGGATCGTCCACTCCCTGGCGCTCCAGCTCGCGCCGCAGCTCCGGGAGCCCGCCGCCAAACGACTTGCCCGCGTGCGCGATGACCGCGACCTTCGTCATCTCGGAGCTCTCCCCGCGGCGCGCGTCACGAGGAGGAGCGCACTCAACGCAGCGATCCCGATGATCACGCCCCCCGCGACGTCGATCGGGTGGTGCATGCCGCGATAGATGCGGGAGAAGGCGACGAACACCGGGATCAGCACCGCGACGAGCCAGATGGCTACTTGCGCCCCGCGGCGCGCGATCCGCGAGGTGAGCAGCAGCGCGATGCCGCAGTAGACGGCGATCGCCGCCGCGGTATGCCCCGATGGGTAGCTTGCGTTCACGGGCAGGTTCTCAAGACGGTGAACTTCCGGACGATGGCGGTGGACGAGGAGCGTCGTCGCGCGATACGAGCCGGACTCGACGGCCAACGCGAAGAGCAGGAATCCCGCTAGACGCCAGCGCTTCGCGACGGCGGCCACCAAAGCGACGACGCCCGCGACGATCGGCAACACAACGCCGCCTCCCATGATCGAGCCGACAAGCGACGCGTCTGTCAGCCCGCTCGAGCGGTGGCGCGCGAGAAAACGGACCAGACTCTCGTCGTCGCCCGCGACGCCGTGCACGTGGAGCAGCGCTCCCGTGACAACGAGGCCCGCGACGACCGAGAGACCGGCGATCACGGCAAACGAGATGAGGATCCCGGAGAGGTAGGTCCAGACGGGGTGACCCTGACCCGGCAGCGTTGCCAGACGGCGCCCAAGTCGGCCTGGCTCCTTGTCGAGCGTGGGGACCTCCAGCGACGGGCGACCGCGGGCATGGCGTACGTCCGCAGGCGAATAGTCCGAGGTGACGAGGGTTTCGAGAGGCATATGTGGATCCGTTCGCTGAAAGAACGAAACAGCGCCTCGATTGGTTTCGCGTCTGCCCGGTCCGGAAACATCGCCGTCGTCCGCGCGCACCAACCGTTGCGTGCCTACGTCGATCGATGCCGCTTCTCGCCGACCTGATCGCCGCACTCGCTGCCGGGCTGCTCGCGCTCCTCGCCGCGCGCTGGTTCGCGCGTTCGAGCATCACGCCTGAGCGGCCAACCGAGGAAGTCGCACGCGCTGTCGGCGCGGAGGTCCGGCAGCACTCGAGTCTGCGGCGACTCGTCGTCAGGCGCCTCGACCCTCCGGTCACGACGGGTCTCCTGCTGACGCTCGCGCTGGCGTTGACGCTCTTCGGCGGCCTTGCGCTCGGGATCCTCGCGTGGCTCGTTCGACGCGCTGCAGTCATCCAGCACGTCGACAACTCCGTCGCGGCGTGGGGGTACAACCACCGCAGCCCTGCGTCGACTAGCGGCCTCAAGGCGATCACCGAGCTGGGCAACATCAGGATCGTCATCGGCCTCGCCCTCGTGCTCGTTCTTCTGGACGTGATCCGCCATCGGAACCGTTGGTCTTTCCTATTCCTTCTCTTTGTCTTGGCCGGCATGGAGGCGATCATGCTCGGCGTCAAGGACGTGGTCGGGCGCCTCCGCCCGACCCTGAATCCGGCCGCCGCGGCGCTTGGACCATCGTTCCCGAGTGGCCATTCGGCTACGGCGGCGGCCTTCTACGCGGCGGCGGCGCTGATCATCGGTCGGTCACTGCAGCGCCCCGTTCGGCAGCTCGTGATCGGCGCCGCGGTTGCGCTTACAGTCGCCGTCGCCGCGAGCCGCGTGCTGCTCGCCGTGCACTGGCTCTCGGACGTGATCGGCGGGCTCTCGCTCGGCTGGGCGTGGTTCGCCCTCTGCGCCATCGTGTTCGGCGGGCGTTTGCTCAGACCAACTGCGGCCGCCGACATCGCGTCCGCGCAGGCCGCCGCGCCTAAGCACCCTCCAGGCCCAGCACTCAAGCGGGAGCCGCCACTTCGAACGCTTGCGTCGGGGTCACGTGAAGACCGGCCAGACCCGAGACGAAGGTCGACGGGTGGACGGGCTCCCGATGTGTCAGCAGCGGACGGAGCGGACTCAGCGGACGCAGACGTACTTCGCCTTTCCCTCGTAGGCACGATGCGTAGCCTTGGGTCCGGTGGAAGAACGGAGTCTTTATCGGCCCGGGTTGGCGCTACTCTGCGGCCCGGGCCCCCGTAGCTCAGTGGATAGAGCAGCGGTTTCCTAAACCGCGTGCGCTGGTTCGATTCCGGCCAGGGGCACTTCCGGGGAGCCCGGCAAAATCCTCCATGCGCCCGACTACGTCATCAACGCGGGCGGCGCGATCGCGATCAACTACCTCGAGCTCAACAACCGCACAGAGGCCGACGTCGACGCATTGCTTGCCCGCATCGGAGACACGCTGGCGGAGATGTACGCACGGTCGAAGCGGGTCGGCACCATAACCGCCCGGCTGGAAACGCGCTCGCCGCACCCCGGCTTTCCTAGCGGAGCGATAGGCTCGGCCGGTGCCGTCGGATCGGCTCTCACGCCGCGACTTCGTCCTCGGGAGCGCTGCGGCCGTCGGCTCGCTCGCCTTCGGCCGGCGCCTAGCGCTTCCCGCTGCGCTGCCGCCGCCCGTGCGCTCGGGCATCGATCACATCGTCGTCGTGATGATGGAGAACAGGTCGTTCGACCACTTCCTCGGCTGGCTGCCGAAGGCTGACGGCCGGCAGGCCGGCCTGGGTTACGTGGACGCGGCGGGCGGTTCGCACTCCACGTATCCGCTGGCACCCGACTTTCAGGGCTGTGGCCACCCGGATCCGGATCACTCGTACGACGGCGGCCGCGTTCAGTACAACAACGGGGCCTGCGACGGTTTTCTCCGTTCCGGTCGAAACGACGTGTACGCGATCGGCTACTACCGCAAGCGCGATCTTTCGTTTCTGGGTGCCGCCGCGCCGTACTGGACGGTCTGCGATCGGTACTTCGCCGCATTCATGGGGCCGACGTTTCCGAACCGGCTCTACATGCACGCGGCCGTCACCGACCGGATCACAAACACGTTCTCCCTCTCGAGCCTGCCGACGATCTGGGATCGGCTCGCCGAACGTGGCATCAGTCGGCGCTTCTATTACAGCAACGTGCCCACGCTGGCCCTCTGGGGTGTGAAGTACGCTTCGATCGAGCGGCCGTTCGCGAACTTCCTGCGCGATTGCAAGCAGGGAAAGCTGCCGAGGGTGTCCTTCGTCGACCCGGTCTTCACCGGGACCGACGAGGGAACCGCGGGGGACGATCACCCGCACGCCGACATCCGCGTCGGTGAGTGGTTCCTCTCGCGCATCTACCGCGCCGTAACGACAAGCCCCAACTGGCCGCGCACCGTGCTGATCATCAACTTCGACGAGTGGGGAGGGTTCTTCGACCACGTGCCTCCGCCGCAGGCGCCGGACGTCGATCCGAGTTACAGGCTGCGCGGCTTCCGCGTGCCGTGTCTTGTCATCTCGCCCTATGCGCGACGTCGCCACGTTGCGCACGGGATCTACGACCATACGTCGATCCTGAAGATGATCGAGTGGAGATGGAACCTGGAGCCGCTCTCGGTGCGCGACGCTCAGGCGAACAACATCGCGAACGTCCTCGACTTCAAGCACCGCAACCTGAAGGCTCCGCGCATCACGGCGCCGTTCGTCACCGGGAAGGCTTGCCCCTAGGGCGCGCCGTCGACGACGACGGCATTCCGCACCTACCCGCGCGCGATCTACCCTTCCGCAACTTGCCGGGGGCATTGACGGAGGCTTTTTCGGAAGCGGCCTTGCGACGAGTTTTCGCAGCCGACCACTGAGACGGACACGCCAGCTGTCTACAGACGGTCTGCCGACGACGTGAAGCTAAGCCGAAGCGGCTAGCCGCGTTTAAACGGGCGCAAGATCGACCGCCAGAGCGAGCCGAGCCCAAGCCGGATGCCGCCCACCGGACGCGCCTGCGCAGTAACCGCGGCTGCGGCTACCTTCGGGCTCGCGTCGAGTTGCTTCTTCAGGCACTCGGCGAACTGACCTACCAGCTGCGACGACACGTCCTTGACGAGCCCGCGACCGTACTGCGCGACCGGGCCCGTCAGCTGCAGGTCGGTAACGATGTCCACCTTCGTGCCGCCGTCCTGCGGCGTCAGCGACGACTCGATCGTCGCCGACGCGTTGCCCCTCCCGCGCGCCTCCCGCGCCCGAGCTGAGAGCTTCGCGCGCCGCGCTGCTTCGTCGCTCTCCTCTCGCTTCACGTCCGTCTTGAACGACAGCGAGATCGGGCCGAGCTTGACGGCCATCGTCGCCTTCCAGTTCTCGTCGTCGATGGTCTCGTCGAGCGTCGCGCCCGGCATGCAAGGGATGATTCGCGGCACATCCATCAGCAGTGCCCACGCCTGCTCAGGGGACGCGGGCACTTCGAACGAGTTCTCGAGCTTCACGCGGGTGCGAGCGCCGCCTTGATCGCGCGCTTCGCCAGCACCTGCGCCAGATGGACGCGGTACTCGCCCGACGCGTACGTGTCCGAAAGCGCGCCCGACAGCGCCGCCGGCACCTTCTCCGCCGCGGAGGCAATCGCGGCCTCGTCGACCGGCGAGAGCCCGATCTCCATCGCCTGCTCCGCTTCCGTCGCGCGCACCGGCGTCCCGGTCACGCCGCCGACGACGAGTCGCAGCTCGTCGTCGCCCACGACCGCTGCGACACCCACGACCGCATAGCCCGACGCCGGATGGGGATGCTTCTCGTACGCCGCACGCTGAACCGTCGGCACGCGCACCGCCGTCACGAGCTCGCCCTGCTCCAGCGCCGTCGTGAAGACGCCGGTGAAGAAGTCGTCTGCGGCGATTTCGCGCTCGCCGTTCGGGCCCCGCACGACGACCGTGGCGCCGAGGGCGGTAACAACGGTCGGGTAGTCGGCGCCGGGATCGGCGTGCGCGATGCTGCCGCCGATCGTGCCGCGGTTGCGCACTTGGCGGTCGCCGATGCCTTCGGCGGTCGACGCCAGGACGCGGCACTGTTCGCGCACCAGCTCCGACGCGGCCACCGAGGCGTGCGTCGCAAGCGCGCCGATCCGCAGCTCGTCCCCGTCCTCCTCGATGCCGTCGAGCCCGGGTAGACGCCCGATGTCGACGAGCGCGGCCGGCTCGGCAAGCCGGAGTTTCATCATCGGTAGGAGCGAATGACCGCCGGCGAGCGGCCGCGTGTCGCCGTTTTCCGCCAGCAGGTCGATCGCCTCGTCGAGGCTCGCCGGCCGCTTGTACTCGAATTCCGCTGGACGCTGTGGGTACATGGCGCTCCTCTCAGCTCCTCGACGCTTGCATCGCACGCCAGACCCGCTCGGGCGTTAATGGCATGTCGACGTGCCTGATCCCGAGCGGCGCGAGCGCGTCCATCACCGCATTCACGACCGCCGGCGTCGACGCGATCGTCCCGGTCTCCCCCGCGCCCTTGACACCGAGCGGGTTGAGATCGGTCGGCGTCTCCGTGCGGTCGACCTCGAGCTTCGGCAGGAACTCCGCCTTCGGGACGGCGTAGTCCATCAGGCTCGACGTCAGCAGCTGCCCCTGCTCGTCGTAGGCGGCTCCCTCCCACAAAGCCTGCGCGACGCCCTGCGTGATCCCGCCCTGCACCTGGCCGTCGACGATCAGCGGATTGATCACCTTGCCGACGTCGTCGACGGCGATGTACCGCTGCAACTCCACCTCGCCGGTGTCAGCGTCGACCTCGACGACCGCGACGTGCGTGCCGAATGGGAACGTGCAGCCGGGTGGGTCGTAGTAGTAGGTGTCGTCGAGGTACGGCTCCTCGCCGTCCGGCAGGTCGTAGCCGAGCGCCGCAGCGCCGGCGATCTCCTGGATCGTCTTCGCCGTCGCCGGCGAGCCTTTGACGAACGCCTTGCCGTCCTCGAACTCGACGTCGCCGGGATCGACCTCGAGCATGTGCGCCGCGACTCGGCGCGCCTTCTGCTTGATCCGCTGCAGCGCGTGGTAGACAGCCACGGCGCCGACCGCCGCGCTGCGGCTCGCGTACGTGCCGTAGCCGAACGGCGTCCCCTGGGTGTCGCCGAACAGGACGGTCACGTCCTCGGCCGGCACGCCGAGCTCGGACCCGACCACCTGCGTGACCGTCGTCTCGTGCCCCTGGCCCTGATTCATCGAGCCGGTCGTGACAACCACCTTGCCGGTTAGGTGGACGCGGACGTTCGCGCTCTCCCACATGGCCGCGCCCCACCCCTGGCCGGCCGCCCCGATCCACGCCGACGGCGCCGCGCCGCAGATCTCGACGTAGGTGGAGAAGCCGATGCCGAGGTATCGGCCTTCGGCGCGGGCCGCCTCCTGGTCCAACCGGAAGTCGTCGTAGCCGACCAGCTCGAGTGCACGCTTCAGCGCCTTGTCGTAGTCGCCGGTGTCGTACTTCAGCCCCGCGAGGATGCCCGGGTCGTACGGGAACGCGTCCGGAGGGATGAAGTTGCGGCGCCGCACCTCCACCGGGTCGAGGTCGAGCTCACGCGCGACCAGGTCGACCGCCCGCTCGACGACGTAGGTCGCCTCGGGCCGGCCGGCGCCGCGGTAGGCGTCGACCATGCCTGTGTTCGTGTAGACGCCGAGCACCTGGCAGTGGATGTTC
>JBKOWS010000137.1:0-23732 GCA_046724565.1 Actinomycetota bacterium
GCGCGGGCCCGCGCGGCAGACCAAGCTCCCGAAGCCACGCGCACGCGGCGAGCCCGGCGAGGCCGTAGAGGACGATCTGCAGGACGTTCCACCCGACGACGAGGCCCAGCGCCGCACGCAGCGGCCAGAAGAGCAGGCCGAACGGCCAGCCGGCGTAGTTCGGCCGCGGCTTCGCTTCCGGGCGGAATGAATACGGATCGCGCCAAGGAGCACGTCCGTGCTCGAGTTGATGGCCGACGAGCCAGTAGTTGTAGAGCGTCTGCAGGTGGTCGCCGGGCGACGCCTCGCCGTGCGCCGGTGCGCCGCCCGAGAGGAAGTTCGAACCTGCGTGCTTCAGGGCCGGCCACGTCGCCGCGGCCCCGGCGCCAAGGTAGAGCGTGAGCGCGAGCGCTACATAGCCTGCGCGGCGCGAAGCAGCTCGTCGAAGTCCGGCACCTCGGCCGTGTCGTAGCGCCATGCGCCGCGGACCGTACAGTCCTCGTCGACGAGAAAGGCCGTCCTCTCGGGGACATGTTGGTGGCCGCGGAACTCCCCATCGACGCCGAAGGCTCGTATCGCCTCGCCGTTCCAGTCCGAGAGAAGCGGGATGTTCAGGTCGAGCGCCTGCGCCCACGCAATGTGGGTCCACGCCGAGTCGCGTGAGATGGCGAGCGGGCGAACGCCGGTCTCTTCGAATTCCGCGCTCCTGTCACGCAGGAGCTCCAGCTCGTGCGTTCAGGTGGAGGACCAGTCGAAGAGGTAGAAGAGGAAGAGCGCACGGCCGTCTCGCAGGAGCTCCTGGATCGTGCTTCGTTGGTGCGGCGCGGTCCAGACCGACGCCTCGGGAACTCGATCGCCTACCCGCAGCATCGGCTGAGCCTACTGCGCCAGCTGGGGCTCGGCAGCAGTCTCTGTGGCGTCGCGAGCCTCGCTCGCTCCCTCAGGGGAAACCAGGTTTCCCCTGAGGGACCCCTTCTTCAGGTGACGCCTTCGCAGATACGACTACCATCGGGTCTACGAAGGAATGCCAGGCGGGGAAACCTCCCGGTTTCCCCGGAGCCCCTTCCCCCGCGACGGAGGTTGCCCTGATCAGGTAACAACCGTTGGCTCGGCCGCGACCTCCGTCGCGTCGGCGATCTCGCTGACGACCTCGACGATGTCCCGGTTCGCGTTGAACACGCGTAGCTGCCGGTCGGCGCCGTTCCCGTTTGCCAGGATCTCCTCGATGACTTCGAGCTCTCGCTCGGAGCCGAGCTCGCGGGCGTGCGGCTCGATCTCCCGGAGCGTCCTGCGGATGAGTTGAGGGACGGGGACGCGGTTACGGCGTCCGGTCGCCAGGTCCATGAGCGGCGCTTCGAGGCCGTAGCGCCCGGCGAGCCATTTGTTCTCGGTCGTGAGGATGCGGTGGTACGACGGGATCTCTTCGCCGCGATCGAAGCGCTCCGAGTAGAGCTTCACGAGGGCCTGGCAGTACGCAACCAGTGCGACGACGTGCTCCATCCGTGTGACCGCGTCGCAGATTCGGACTTCGATCGTCCCGAGTCGTGGATGCAGGCGGATGTCCCACCAGATGTGCGAGTAGTCCGCGATGCAGCCCGTCTTCTCCAGCTGGCCGACGACCTCTGCGTACTCGGCGTAGCTCTTGAACCGGGGCGGAGGGCCGGAACGCGGGAACGCGGCGAACACCATTTGACGGCTGGAGCGCAGACCGGTCGGCTCGCCGCGCCAGAAGGGCGAGCTGGCCGACAGCGCGAGCAGTGGTCCGAGCTGTGGCAGGAGCCCGTTCACGACCTGGATCGCCTTTTCGGGGTCGTCAACCGCGACGTGGATGTGCAGCCCGAAGATGAGCTCGCGGCGCGCGACGTATTGCAGCTGGTCGACGAGTGCCCGGTAGCGGTCGCGTGCCGTGATCCGCTGCCGCTCGAAGAGGCTGAACGGGTGTGTGCCCGCGGAGCCCACGCGCATCCCCTGGCCGTGTGCAATCCCGCAGACATAGCCGCGGATGCGCCGGAGTTGGTCGGCCACCTCGGCAGGTGTGCGGCAGACAGGCGTCGCGATCTCGAGCACCGACTGCATCAACTCGGGGTTGATGACGGTCTCGAGCTCGTGCCCCGCGACGGCGGCGAGGACGGTGTCGATGTGCTGAACGAGGTCGAAGGTCTCACCGTCGAGGAGCATGTACTCCTCTTCAACGCCCAACGTGTACGCGTCGCTCTTGCCGAAGGCGTGGTCGTACACGCTCCCGCCCGGCGCGAAGCGCGCTCCCTTGCCTGTGATGGACGGGGGAAAGATCTGCCGGCCGTCGTGCTCCATAGGACAGTCTTACTCCTCCGGCAGCAGCGCGTCAGCCTCGATCTCCACCAGGAACCGCGGGTCGACGAAGCCGCTGATGAGGACCATGGTGCTCGCCGGCGTCACGTCGCCGAAGACCTCGGCATGTGCGCGGCCAACGTCTTCCCAGTCCTTGCCATCGGTCAGGTACATGCGAGTCCTGACCACGTGCTCGGGCGAGGCACCGTGCTCTGCGAGGGCTGTTCCGATGATCTCGAAGCAGCGGACCGCCTGGCTGTACGCATCGTCCGGCGGCTCGGCTCCGTCCGGCATGACCGCGCACGTTCCCGAAACGAAGACGTGACGGCCGTCGCGAACCGCACGGCAGTACCCGATGGTCGGCTCGTACGGCGAGCCCGAGAAGACGAGACGGCGATTCACGCAACTAGTATCGCGCGGCCGTGGATGCGCTTGGGCAGATCGACGAGTGGCACGCGCCCACCGCGGCGGCCGGGGTCGTCCGCGACCGGGAGGTCCTGGCGACGCACGGCCCGCGGACGGAGGCGCTGCGGTGGGCATCCGTGACGAAGCTCGTGACCGCGCTCGCTGCGCTGGTCGCGGCCGAGGAAGGCGTGGTCGATCTCGACGAACCTGCCGGGCCTGAAGGCTCGACCGTGCGCCATCTGCTCGCGCATGCGTCCGGATTGCCCTTCGAGCCCGGAGCTCCGACCGGTCGTCCGGGTGAGCGTCGTGTGTACTCCAACGTCGGTTTCGAAACCCTCGCCGCGCACATCGCGGCCGCGGCAGAGATGCCGTTCGACGACTACCTGCAGGCCGGCGTGCTCGATCCGCTCGGGATGAAGGCTGAACTTCGAGGGTCGCCGGCGGCGGACCTCCACGGCTCGCTCGACGATCTGCTGCTTCTGGCGCGGGAGTTGCAGCGCCCGACCCTCGTCGCTTCCGAGACGCTGTCCGAGGCCACGACGGTGCAGTTCCCCGGGCTGGCGGGAGTGCTCCCCGACTACGGCCGGATGGATCCAAACGACTGGGGGCTCGGCTTCGAGCTGCGTAACGGAAAGGAGCCGCACTGGACGGGTTCGCGCAACTCGCCACGCACCTTCGGCCACTTCGGCGGGAGCGGCACCTTCCTCTGGGTGGACCCCGACGCCGAGATCGCACTGGGTGTGCTCACGAACCGCGACTTTGGCGACTGGGCGAAAGCCGCGTGGCCGCGGCTTTCAGACGCCGTGCTTGTCGAGGAACGGTAGAACGATCCGGTCGAACTCGTCCGGGCGCTCGAGGCTCGGGAGATGTGCGGCGTCCGCGATCGTCGCCCGCTCGGCGCCGGGGATCTCACGCGCGAGCCGGTCGGCGATCGCGTGGATGTCGTCGATGTCCTCGTCGCCGGTGACGACGAGTGTCGGCACGTGCACGTCCGCGAGGCGTGCAGAGGCCGGCGGATCAAGCGGGTCCGCCTGCAGGTCGTCGTGGCCCTTGGAGAGCCGGAACGCCTGGCGCTGCATCTCGCCCACCAGCTCGCGCAGCTCTGGATCGACGGCATCGAGGTCGCGACGGGGACCGGCGAGCCAGAGTCGAAGGTTGCTCGTCACCGCTGCTTCCAGATCGCCCCGCTGTAGGGCTTCGATCTCCTCGGCGGAAAACCGTTCGACCTCCTCGGACCAATCGTGATCGTCGATGCCCGCTCCGACGAGAACCAGTGCCGACACTCGCTCGGGAGAGTCGAGCGCCAGCTCGAGGGCGGCGCGGCCTCCGAGCGAGGTGCCGACGATCGCCGCGCGGTCGACGCTCACACCGTCGAGTGCCTCGCCGATGGCGCCGCGATACGAGACGACATTGCTCTCGAAAGGAGATTCGCCGAAGCCGGGAAGATCGACGCGCACGACCTGATGGGCCTCCGGAAACGTCCTGAGCTGCGGCTCATACATGCGCGAGTCCGCAATGCCGGCGTGGACGAGCGCGACCGCCGGCCCTTCGCCGTGGACGTCGAACCAGACGCTCAGTGGGCGACCTTTGCCCAACGACCCGCGGAAGGAGAGCGGTGGCCGGGGGAACCGGGAGGTTCCACCGGCTGTACGTCTACGGAGGGGGCTCGTGGGGGAAACACGGTTTCCCCCACGGGAGCGAGCCGAAGGCGAGCGACAATCACACGTCGTCGGCGAAGAGCGGGCGCACGAACTCGTCGAATGTCTCGCGATCGCAGCTCGCGACCGTTACAGGTGTGAGCGCGCGCACCGAGGCCGTGCGTGGCATGCGCATTGCCAGCGCCACCTCGCCGAAGTAGTCGCCTGGGCGCAGGACGCTTTGCGGACCCCGGCTCTGCTGACTGACGGTCAGCATCCCGCTGAGGACGACGTAGAAGCGCTCGCCGTCTTCGCCCTCCTCGACTACGCCGGCGCCGGCCGGTATCTCCTCGCGTGTCATTCGATGCGCGAGCCGCGCGAGCGTCTCGCCGGGCAACGTCGCGAGCAGGCCGATGCGCGACAGCTCGTGTTGGGTCGCGCCGGCGGCGCGCGGGCTCACTGGTCTGCCACCACAGTCAGTTGGCGATCGTGCAAGGTCCTCCCATGGGTGCGCTTGATTCCTGGCGCTTCTGTCCCGTCTGCGGCGAGGCTATCGAGAACCTCGGCGACCGAGTGGAATGCCGGGCTTGCGGCAACATGGCGTACGCGAACGCCGTCCCCGGCGCCGAGGCGGTCTGTTTCGACGAGCGGGGCCGCGTGCTGCTCGGACGCCGTGCCTTCGATCCCGGCGGGGGTCTGTGGGACCTGCCAGGAGGCTTCCTGCACGAAGACGAGCATCCGCTCGACGGGCTCCGGCGAGAGGTTCGAGAGGAGACCGCGCTCGAGATCGAGCCGCTCGAGTTCCTCGGCTTCTGGCTCGAGCCGTACGACGGCCGGATCGTGCTCTGCCTCGCGTGGACCGCGCGTGCGGTCGGCGAGCCCCGGCCGGGCGACGATCTCGTCGAGCTGCGCTGGTTCAGTCCGGACGAGCTCCCCGGGCCGTCGGAGCTGGCGTTCTCCCACTACCCGGCAGTGCTCTCAGCCGCCCTCGGACACGACTACGCCTAGGGCGCGCGAACGCGGGTTCACGCTCCGAAGGCCGGTCAGAAAAGGTCGAAGGTCTGGGACCTGCAGGCCCCCGAATGAGCCGTTCGGCCCATGGCGCTGTCCGGCCGCTGTGCCGATATTTAGGGCTATGAGTGAACGCGGCCTTCACCAGATCGAGGACGACCTCAGCGACACCTGGATCGAGGATTGGGCAGGTGCGGGAGTCGCGGAGATCGAGACGCTCCTCGCCAAGCATGCGGCTTTCCTGAGCTTCCTCGAGGCGCAAGAGTCATAACCGCACTGCGGACGGAAGTCACCTAGATTTCCGGCGCGATGAAGCTCAGTTCATGACGTTCGGTGCGTGGTTCCGTTCGGTGCGTGGTTCGGGGGCGCGATCGTCTTCGTGCATGGGATGCGCGTCCTGAACCTGGTGACGGAGCCTGCGGAACGGGCGGTCTCGCCCGTCCCGCATGCCGAAAAGGAACAAGTCGAGGGCGGCTAGCCCTCGGAGTCCGCGAGGCCGAGCGCCCGCTCCAAGGCGGGCTTCGGCTGGGCGCCGATTGCAGCAGCCGCCGGCGCGCCGTCCTTGAAGAGGATCATCGTGGGGATCGACTGGACCCCGAACTGCTGGGCAAGCTCGGGCTGCTCGTCGATGTTCACCTTGACGAGCTTCAGATCCCCGTCCCGCTCATCGACGATGCGGTCGAGCACCGGCGAAACGGCGTGGCACGGGCCGCACCACTCCGCCCAGAAGTCGACGATCACGGGCTTGTCGCTCTTGAGGACTTCCTCCTCGAAGCTCTGTTGAGTCACTGCAATTGCCATTGATTCCTTTCTAACGGTTTCGCCGGTCGTACCCTCCCAGGAACGGTCGAGAACCCGAAAGTAGTCCCGGCGGCGACCCTAAGATGAAGCCGATGTTCCGGCCACTTCCACGGTACCCAGACCATCCAGCCCTGGAGGAGGAGATTCTGGGCTGGTGGGAGGACAAGGGCATCTTCCCGCGGTTGCGAGAGCGGAACCGTGGCGGCACGAGGTTCAGCTTCATCGACGGCCCGGTGACCGCCAACAAGAAGCTCGGGGTCCAGACCGCCTGGAGCCGGACGTTGAAGGACGTCTTCCAGCGCTACCAGGCGCTGCGGGGCTTCGACCAGCGTTACCAGAACGGCTGGGACTGCCAGGGCCTCTGGGTCGAGGTCGGCGTCGAGCGCGAGCTCGGACTGAACTCGAAGCGGGAGATCGAGCAGTACGGGCTCGACAAGTTCGCCCGAAAGTGCCGGGACACCGTCGCGTACTTCACCGACGAGCTCACCCGGGGCTCGCGGCGCCTCGGCCAGTGGATGGACTGGGGCAACGACTACTTCACGTTCAGCGACACCAACATCGAGTACATCTGGAAGTTCCTGAAGCACGTCCACGAGCAGGGCTGGCTATACCTCGGGCACCGGTCGACGGAGTGGTGTCCCCGCTGCGGCACCTCGATCTCACAGCACGAGCTCTCTCAGGCGGACGTCTATCGCGACAAGCTCGACCCGTCGCTGTACGTGCGGTTTCCGCTGCTGGACCGCGAGGGCGAGTCCCTGGTGGTCTGGACGACGACGCCCTGGACGTTGCCCGCAAACGTTGCGGCTGCGGTTCAGCCGGACGCCGAGTACGGTCTGCGCGATGGACGCGAGTGGGTCGCGGTCGCGCTCGATCCAGACGCGGACTTCACCCAGCGTTTACTCGGCGAGCAGCTCGTCGGCCTTCGCTACCGCGGTCCCTTTGACGAGCTTCCCGCCGCGGCCGAGGTCGAGCACCGCGTCATCCCCTGGGACGAGGTCACGCTCGACCAGGGAACCGGCGTCGTCCACATCGCGCCCGGCGCCGGCACCGAGGACTTCGAGCTGTCTCGCGTCCACGATCTGCCGGTCCTGACCCCGGTCGACGAGAGCGGTCGCTTCTACGACACGTACGGGTGGCTGCACGGCGCGAGCACGATCGAGGCGGCCGATCAGATCGTCGAGAACCTCGCCGAAAAGGGCCTGCTCGTCGAGGCGGGGACGTACGAGCACAGCTATCCCCATTGCTGGCGCTGCGCGACGCCGTTGATCTTTCGCATCTCCGACGACTGGTTCATCGCAGTGGACGAGGTCCGTCAGAACCTGCTCGACGCGAACGGCGAAGTCGAATGGACCCCCGCGCAGTACGGGAAGCGCATGGACGACTGGCTTCGCAACCTGGGCGACTGGAACATCTCACGCCGTCGCTACTTCGGGCTCCCGCTGCCGATCTATCCCTGCGGTTGCGGTCACATCAACGTCATTGGGTCGAAGGCCGAGCTCGAGGCTCGTGCGACCGGCGGGCTCGAGCAGCTGGAGGAGCTGCACCGGCCATGGATCGACAACGTCCCGATCACCTGCGAGTCGTGCGGCGAAGAGGTTCGCCGGATCACAGACGTGGGGGACGTCTGGCTCGACGCCGGGATCGTCCCGTTCTCGACACTCGGTTGGCAGAACCCGGAATGGATCCCGGGCGGGTACGCGACGGGCGCGGCCAAAGGGCTCACGAACGCCGACCTGCCGAACCACGAGTACTGGGAGCAGTGGTTCCCGGCCGACTGGGTGACCGAGATGCGCGAGCAGATCCGCCTCTGGTTCTACTCGCTGCTCTTCATGTCAGTTGTGCTCACCGGCCGCGCGCCGTACCGGCGTGTGCTCACGTTCGAGAAGCTGCTCGACGCCGAGGGCCGCGAGATGCACGGCTCGTGGGGCAACATGATCGAGATGGAGGAGGCGTTCTCGCGCATGGGCGCAGACGTCATGCGCTACCTCTATTGCCAGCAGCCGCCGTGGCAGAACATCCGCTTCGGCTTTGGCCCGGCCGAGGAGGTGAAGCGTCGTCTCCTGACCCTGTGGAACTCGTTCAGGTTCTTCGTCGACTACGCGAACGTCGAAAACTTCGAGCCGCGGTGGGCGGATCTCGAGCGCGGTGTCGACGGCGTCGAGTTGCGCCCACTCGACCGCTGGTTGCTCGCGCGGACGGAGCAGCTCGTCGCTGAGGCGACGGACGCACTCGAAGCGCAGCTGACCTACCGACTCGTGCAGTCGTTCGAGTCGTTCGTCGACGATCTCTCCAACTGGTACATCCGCCGGTCGCGGCGCCGGTTCTATTCGTACGACGAGGCCGCGTTTCGCACGCTGTGGACCGCACTCGCGCGCTCGCTTCAGATCGTGTCGGTCGTGATGCCGTTCCTGGCCGAACACCTCTGGCGAAATCTCGTCGCCCCCCTCGAGGGAGCGCCCGAGTCCGTGTTTCTCGCACCGTGGCCCGAGGCCCGCGATCGTGATGAGCAACTGCTGGCGGAAGTGGCAGAGGTACGCCGCGTCGTCGAGCTGGGCCGCCAGGCGCGCGGCGACATCAAGCTGAGGCAACCCTTGCGTCGTCTCGTCGTCCAGGGTGCGGGTCCGTCACAGAAGCACGCCGACGAGATCGCCGAGGAGCTTCGCGTCAAGGATGTCGACTTCGGCACCGTGGAAGCGACCAAATTGCGCGTCAAGCCGAACCTGCCCGTTCTCGGGCCGAAGCTCGGGAAGGAGCTCGGCCCCGTGCGTGACGCGCTGCAGGCCGGTGACTTCGAGCAGCTCGAAGGCGGGGGCTTCCGCGTCAACGGCCACGATCTCTCCCCCGACGAAGTGCTAGTCGAGCGCGCGGGACAGGAGGGCTGGGCCATCGCCGCCGACGAAGGGCTGACGGTCGCGGTCGCAACCGAGCTGGACGATGAGCTCCGCGTCGAGGGCCGCGTCCTCGATCTCATCCATCGGCTCAACACCATGCGCAAGGAAGCAGGCCTGGCACTGACCGACCGGATCAGCGTGATCCTTCCCGAGTCCGACTCCGACCTGCTCGCGCACGAGGCGTGGATCAAGGAAGAAGTGCTCGCCACCGAGATCCGCACCGACGGGATCTCGGAGCCGCAGATCACGAAGGTCTAGACGAACGCGGCACGCAGACGGTCGAGCCCGAGCTCGAGCGTCTCGTCAGTGACCGCGAGCGACAGCCGGGCCCAGCCTGCCCCTCTCGCTCCGAACCCTTCGCCCGGAGCGACCGCGACGCGATGCTCCTCGAGCAGGCGCTCCGCGCACATGCCGTCGGGCAGCTCGAACCAGAGGAAGAACGTCCCCTCCGACCGCGTGTTCACCGTTCTGAGCACCTCGAGCGCGCGGTTACGGCGTCGCTCATACGTGGCTCGGCGCTCCTCGACCGAGTCCTGCGGTCCGGTGAGCGCCGCGATCCCGGCTTCCTGGATCGGCCTGAAGATGCCCGCGAAAGCGTGATCCTGAAGCACGTCGATCCTGCGCACGAGCTCAGCGCTTCCGACCGCGAAGCCGAGTCGCCACCCCGCCATCCCGTAGGTCTTCGACATGCTGAAGAGCTCAATGCCGGCGTGACGGGCGCCTTCGGTCGCGAGGAAGCTCTGCGGCCGGCGTCCGTCGAACACGAGATCGCCGTAGGCGAAGTCGTGCAGGATCCACGCGTCGTTCGCGTTGGCCCATTCGACCGCCTCCTCGAAGAGACCCGGCGGGACGGTGGCAGCCGTCGGGTTCGAGGGGAAGTTCAGGTACATCGCGTCGGCGGTGACGTCGAAGTCCGAGAACGGGACGTGGGTCGCGCCTGCGAGCGCGACTGCGGAGAAGTAGTCGGGGTAACCGGGATCCGGCAGCACGATCGTCCCGCCGCGCTCGACGGCGCAGAGCGCGAACTCCATGAGTCCCGTCTTCGTGCCGGGCAGCACCGCGATCTCGCGCGCGGAGTCGAGGTGCACGCCGTAGACCTCGCCGTACCGCACAGCGATCGCCTCCTTGAGTGCCGGCAGCCCGGCGAACGGCGCGTACCCGTGCACGTCGGGACGGGTGGCCGCCTTTTGCACGGCCTCGACCACGTGCCGCGGCGGCCCGACCTCCGGATTGCCGCGCCCGAGATCGACGAGCGGCTCGCCCTCCTCAGCCCCGGCCGCCGCGACCCGCGCGAGCAAAGCGGTGAAGTACTGCTGAGGAAGGCGATTCAGCCGGTCGGGGCGCTCGCGCACCGGCCGATGCTATGGCAGGCGACGAGCATGGCGCGATGCACGCGCTGCGGAGGGCAGGTCGACGAGCGTTTTCGGCTTCTGTCCCCGGTGCGCGGCGCGGCAGCGGAGCAAGATCGTGGAGTTCTTCTCGCCGCACCCGCGATGCAGGGAAGGCGCTACGTGTGTCCGGCTATCTGACCGACGACCCGCACGGGCGCTTCTGCGTGTCGAACGAGACCGGCGTTGCGGAAGGTGTCGTGTCGTTGACGCAGGAGGTTGCGCGCCTGGCGCGCTCGTGAAGCCGTTCAGGCAGCCGGTGTCGCTGCGCGCCGTAGCTCGACAGGCAGTCGGAAGACGACGTCCTCGTAAACCGACGCGAACGGCGTGATCTCCTTGACACCGTGAGCGCGGAACCAATTGCAGACGCGCTCCACCAGATGCTCGGGCGCCGACGCGCCTGACGTGAGCCCCACCGTCTCGGCGCGCTCGAGCCAGCGTTCGTCGATCTCGGTCTCGTCGTCGATCAGGTGCGCGTCGACTCCCGCACAACGAGCAACCTCGACCAACCGGTTCGAATTGGACGAGTTGCGCGAGCCGATCACGAGCAGGAGGTCGATCTCGCCGACCAGCTCCTTGACCGCCCATTGACGGTTCGAGGTCGCGTAGCAGATGTCTTCGCGCTGCGGTCCACGGATCTGTGGGAAGCGGCGCTTGAGGACGTCGATGATCTCCGCGGTCTCGTCGACAGAGAGGGTCGTCTGCGTGATGTAGGCAACGGGCGTCCCCGCGGGCAGTTCCAGCGCCTCGGCGTCTTCCACGCTCTCGACGAGCACGGTCGCTTCAGGAGCCTCGCCCATCGTTCCGACCACTTCCTCGTGGCCGGCGTGCCCGACGAGGACGATGCGCCTTCCTTCCGCCGCATACCGTCTTGCCTGCACGTGCACCTTCGTCACGAGCGGGCACGTCGCATCGATCGTCGTCTGACTGCGCGCAGCCGCGCGCTCGTGGACGGATGGGGCGACTCCGTGAGCCGAGAGGACCAGAGTTGCACCTGACGGCGCCTCTGCCTCGTCCTCGACGAAGATCGCGCCGCGCTCCTCGAGCTCGCGCACCACGTGAGCGTTGTGGACGATCTGCTTCCGGACGTAGACCGGAGGACCGTAGAGGGAGAGCGCACGCTCGACCGTCTCGACGGCACGTTCGACTCCGGCGCAGTAACCCCGGGGCGACGCAAGCAACAACCGCTGAATCAAACCGCAAGCCACGGTAGCAACGGCCTTTCGCGGTCGCCGAGAGAACAGGAAGAAGCCCGTCGCTCGGGGGGTCGGTGGCGACGGGCCTCCTCCTAGTGCTCACCGCGGAGTGCAAGGCCAGGAACGCACCGCGGTTCGCATCGCCCAGTGCAAATGAGGCTAACGAGTCGCCTGGCGCTTTCCAATAGGCCGAACGGCCCATCTTTGGAACCTGCAGGAGAGCCGGTCGCGTAGCTGAAAAGGCCGCTCACACCGGACTTCTCGGCGGCTCGACTGGCCCTCGACGGCTCCCTACAATCAGGACGCCCAGTGTCACAAGCAAGCCAAACTCTGTGGTTCGTCGCGGTGCCGCTGCTAATCGTCGCGGCGGTCTACGTGGGAGCTACGGCGGTCCAGGGCCGGCGCCTTCGGGCCCGGGGAGAGGGCCTCTCGGTCGCTCTCTCGTCGCTCGCAGTCTTCCCAGTGATCGGGATTCTTGCTCTCACCTACGGAATCGTGCTGGCGGTCGAGCGCGACGCCCCGGTGGGCGGGATCTGGCTCACCTTCGGGTTCAGCGTCCTGCTGACCGCCGCAGGCCTGGCCGCCCTCGCGTTCGCCACCATCCCCGACGGCTCGCCGCCTTCCGAGGAGCTGAGGTCTCGGGTCGCGGTCTCGACCATCCTCGGAAGCACGAACGACGCCGCGACGGTCGCCGGCGCCCTCCTCGGCCAGGTCGAGGAGCTGGCCGGCGTAGAGCTGGCGGCCTTGTTCCTGGTCGACCACGAGACCCGCGTCGCCTCCGGGCTGCTCGGCCGCGTCAACGGGCGCCCGCTCGACTGGTTCCCGGACACCCGGCTCGATCTCGACAACGAACCGTCCGGGGTCGGGATGGCGGTCTTCGAGGCGTCGGCCTTCGCGGTCGACAACGCGGCGGTCTCGAAGATCGTCAGTCGCCGACTTGTCGAAGCGACCGGAGCGAAGAGTGTCTCCTTCGTGCCGCTCGTCGCCGAGGAGCGGGTCATCGCAGTGCTCGTGGTCGGCTCGGTCTCGAAGCCGCGCGCGTTCCCGAGCGAAGAGCTGACGCTGTTGCAAGCGATTGCCGCGGAGGCCGCAATCGCCCTCGATCGCACGCGGTCGAATGCAGCGCTCGCCGACGCGCTCGAGCGCGAACGCTTCGTCGCGCGGATCTCCGCGCGTGTTCGCTCGGAGCTCGACATCGACGAGCTGCTCCGGGTCGCCGTGGAAGAGACCGGGACGGCGCTCGGCGTCGACCGCTGCTTCATCCGCCTCGGCCGGGTCGGCGGGGTGCCGACGACGCAGTGGCAGGCACCCGGTCTCGCCCCGATCAAGAGCAGCCGACATCTTGCCGTGTCGAACCTGGCGAGCAAGAGTGGTGCCACCGTCGCGATCGAGGACGTTGCGACTGCGCCGGAGCTCGACGAAGCGTCGCTCGGCGGTCGTCAACCGTTGCTCGATCTCGGCTCGCGGTCCGTGCTCGCAGTCCCAATGGGCACGGACGAGTTGATCGGCGTGCTCGCACTCCATCGCTCGACTCCTCGACGCTGGACCCGAGAGGACATCGCGATGGCAGAGACGGTCGCACGCGAGATCGGCCTTGCGGTGCGCGTCGCCGGGCTGCTGCGTGAGAACGAGCGGCGTATCGCCCAGCAGAGCGCGTTCTTCCGCATTGCCGCCATGCTCGGCCAGCCTCTCTCTCGCCACGAGACGGCTAGAGCGCTGGCCGAGGCTGCCAACGACGCGCTGGGGGGCACGTGGACGGCAGTGCTCCTGCCACACGGCGAACTGCTCGAGCTCGTCGACGCTCCGGACTTGCCGGGTCCGCTTGCGGACGCACTCGGGGACGGTGTCCCTGAGTCCGCGGATTGCCTACGCGTCGCAGCGCAGGATGGACGGGTGCTCGCATCTCCGGACGTCATGCATGACGACCGGTTCGAGCCGGCGTGGCGAAAGCTGGCCGAGGCCGGCGGCTACCGCTCTCTCCTCGGAATCCCGGCCCCCAGTCCTCGTGCCGAGCGCGCCGGGCTGGTGATCGTGTTCTTCGCGGAGGAGCGGTTGTTCATCGACGAGGATCTCGAGCTTGCGAACCACCTGGGCGACGCGGCGCGGAGCGCCCTGGCACGAAGCGAGCTGTTCGAAGCGGAACGAACGGCGCGGGCGCTTTCGCAACAGCTCGCACGTACCGGCGGCGTGCTTGCCACGGAGCTCGATCCCGCCGCCGTTCTCGACGAGGTCGTCCAGCAGGCGGCGGTGCTACTCAGCGCCGACGCCTGCGCGGTGCGCACCGTGGAGGAGGACGAGCTCGTCGTCAGCGCGGCATGGGGCAAGGGCGCCGAGGATGCGGTCGACACGCGCATGCCGGTGACGGCGAGGCTCTCCGGCGACGTGTTCCAGTCGCGATCGCCACTCCCTCTCGAGGACGCCGCGAGCGACGACCTCCTCCTCGAGGCGGATCCGATCCTCGCTGCGGCCTACACCGGATATCTGGGCGTCCCGTTGTCGGGGCCGGAAGGAACGCTCGCCGGCGTGCTCGCCGTGTACTCGACAAGATCGCGCACCTGGCGTGCGGAGGAGATCGAAGCGCTGCTCGCTCTGGCCGCCAACACCTCCGCTGCGCTCGCGAACGCAGAGCTGTACTCGCGCGTGTCGCTGGAGAAGGAACGGAGCGTGGCGATCCTCGCCAACATCGCGGATGGGATCGTCGCGGTCGACCGCGACGGCAAGGTCGTGCTCTGGAACGGGGCGGCCGAGGAGATCACCGGCGTTCCGCAAGAGGAGGCGATCGGACTGACCACGGTCCAGGTGTTGCAACGAGAGCTCGAGTCCGGGGAGGGAGAGACGCCCTCGGGTCAGCGACTCGTGTCGATCATGTGCGGCGGCGAAGAGGTGTGGCTGTCTCTCAGCGAAGCGGTGATGAAGGATCCGCTCGGCGCGGTCGCCGGAAGGATCTTCGCGTTCCGCGACATCTCGGCCGACCTGATGGTGGAACAGGTCAAGTCCGACTTCGTCGCGGCCGTCTCGCACGAGCTCCGCACGCCGCTGACCTCGATCTACGGTTTCGCCGAGACGTTGCTCCGTCAGGACATCCCGTTTGGTGAGGAAGAGCGCCGCACCTTCCTCGGCTACATCGCGTCAGAGTCGGAACGTCTGACGGAGATCGTCGACCAGCTGCTGAACGTGGCCCGGCTCGACGCCGGCGATCTGCAGGTCGACCTCGGTCGCATCGACGTCGGCTCGGTCGTCTCGGAGGTGGTCGAGACGGCCGAGGAGAGCGGCGTCATGAACGGCCACCGGTTCGAGGTCGACCTTCCCGGAGAGCCGCTCGCGGCCGAGGCTGATCCCGACAAGGTGCGTCAGGTCTTCAACATCCTGGTCGAGAACGCGCTGCGGTACTCGCCGAAGGGTGGGACCGTCACGGTCGGTGCGCGTAGGAACGCAGACCGCGTCGAGGTGCGAGTCGCGGACGAGGGGATCGGCATTCCCGCGTCCGAGCGCGAGCGCATCTTCAGGAAGTTCTACCGGGCCGAATCTGCTGCCCGCGACGGCGCCGCCGGCACGGGCCTCGGCCTCTTCATCGCGAAGGAGTTGGTGACCGCGATGGGCGGCAGAATCTGGGTCGACTCGATCGAAGGAGAAGGGTCCAGCTTCTCCTTCGAGCTACCGGTTGCAAGGGAGTAGTGGCAAACGTGTTTGGGTATAGCGGCGAAGACGGCCGGAGACCTCCTTCCATGACGAAGACAAAAGTTCTCGTAATCGACGACGAGGCACCGATCCGGCTGCTCTGTCGCGTGAACCTCGAAGCAGAGAACATGGAGGTCATCGAAGCAGCGGACGGACCGTCGGGCGTGGAGAAGGCGCGCGCGGAGGACCCGGACGTGATCCTCCTCGACGTCATGATGCCCGGCCTCGACGGTTGGCGTGTCGCGGAGCAGTTGCTCGACGACGAACGGACGGTGGGCATCCCGATCATCTTCCTGACAGCCCGCGCCGAGTTCCGCGATCGTGCCCGCGGGCTCGACATCGGGGGTGTCGACTACATCACGAAGCCGTTCAATCCCCTCGAGCTCGCGCCGCTGGTCCAGAGCCTGCTCGACCGGCTCGAACGCGGCGAGCGCGACGAGTTGCGGGCGGAGAAGGTGTCCGAGCTGCGCTCGCTGATGGACTCGGAGTAGCGCGAAGGCCCGCCGTTCGACGGGCCTTCGCACGGTTTCTCCCGACGATGCTTAGCGGCCTGCAAAATCGGCCGTGACGACACCCGCGCCGCCGTGGCCGATGAAGGTTCCAAAGCTGTAGCCGATCCCGATCCGCCGGAACCCGGGACGGAGGAGGACTGCACGATGGGTCGGACTGTTAAGCCAGGCGTTGACGACCCAGTCCGCGCTGATCCCCGTTGACCAGGCCAGGTCCTCCCCGAAGACGGGACCGCGCGCACCGCGGGCGAGCACACGCTGCGCAACCGACCCGTGGGCGAAGTACTGGCGGCGCATCATGTCCTCCGAGTGAGACCGAGCGGCGCGCAGGAGGTGCACGTCGACCCGAAGTGGTGCGAGGCCGTGGCTCGCCCGCACCGCGTTGACGCTCTGGAGGAGCGAGGCCTCGGGGCTTGAGAGGGTGCGGGCTTGTGTGGCCTGTGCCGCGCCCGCGGATCCGGCCAAGAAGAAACTTGCGAGAAATGCTACGAGCATCTTCTTTTTAATGGGCATTCGCGGCAGTCTGGAGTGGCCGTTTTGGAGGCGCCTCCCCCAAAAGGGGTAGCTGGAACCCGCTCTGAGCGGCTTTTTCAATAGGCCGAATGGACTATTCCGATGGTCGAGAGGGTACGGACGGGCCCGGACAGCCGAACCCCGGTCCAGGCATTCTCCGAGGCGGTCCAGGCCACCACGATGGGCACGACCAGCTCCAGCACGGCCGTGATTTGCGGCCCGGGTAGCCGAGATGTGGCGCAGACCTCCGACGATCAGACCGAACGGCACGATCGCGCGCGGCACGACGACAGGAGCCCAAAGACGTCGGTCGTGGGACTCATAGCCGCGACGACGTAGGACCCGTCGGTCATGGCTAAGGCGGGCTGGGCGCCCGTGACCTATCGTCCGATCCGTTGCCTAACCTGAAGACAGAGATGAACCGCTGTGCGAATTGCCATGCGGTACGCTCTTTCGAGAGAAGACGGGGCGTAGCTCAGTCTGGTTAGAGTGCTGCGTTTGGGACGCAGAAGTCGCCGGTTCGAATCCGGCCGCCCCGATTTTGGTCGTCCTCCTCGCTGCGGGCTCGGCGCTCTTCTTCGGCGCCCTGGCCGTCACGATCCGCCTCGCGCTGACCCGAGGCATCGACGCGGAGGCGGCGGCACTAGTCACAACGGTGATCGCTTGCGTGATCTGCGCGTTGCTTTCGGTTGCGACCGGTGACCTTACGAACGTGGTCTGGAGCGACACCTGGCCGTTCTTCGTCACAGGTCTGTTCGCACCCGGCATCAGCCAGATCCTCTTCACGCGATCCGTGGGCGTCATCGGCCCGTCACGCACCGCGATCGTGGTCGGTATCTCGCCCGTGCTCTCGGCGGCGATCGCCGTCTCCGTTCTCGGAGAGCCTCTGCAGGTCGCCCTCGTATTCGGGACGCTTCTCGTCGTCGCCGGTGGCACGCTGCTCGTTCGCGAGCGCGGCGGGCCGGCGTCTATGCTCTCGTTCGGCATCGCGCTGAGCCTGAGCGCGGCCCTGCTCTTTTCGATTCGCGACAACCTCGTGCGCTGGGCGGCACGCGGCAGCGATGTGCCGGGCTTCGTGGCCGCGACGGCGTCGCTCGCGTCGGCGACGCTCGTGATCTTCATCGTCGTCGCCTCTCGTCCCCACGCTCGCGAACGGATAGCTCGTGCCGTGCGTCCCTTCATTCCGTCGGGGCTCGTGTACGGGATCAGCTACGCCTGCCTCTACACCGCTTTCGATCGTGGACGCGTCACCGTGGTGGCGCCGCTGGTTGCGACGGAATCGCTCTTTGCCGTGCTGATCTCGAGGCTCGTCCTGCCAACGACGGAACGGATTGGCCCGCGCCTCCTGCTCGCGGCCGCGCTCGTCGTCAGCGGCGGAGCGCTTATCTCGAGCTTCCGGTGAAGACTCCGGCGACCTGCTCGGTTCGGAGGAAGCGCGAGAAGTAGTGCGCGAAGACGGCGAAGAAGACGATCGCCTGCTCGACGGCCATCGTCACGCCTGCGATCTGCTGATCGGTCAGGTCCGAGAGACCCCAGAGCTGCGGCGCGTCCTTGTAGAAGTCGTAGACGGGATGAGGGAGGAGTGCGAGCAAGAGCCCCAGCGGCGCCGCGAGCACGAACGCCGCAAACAGATACAGCGCCTTGAGTCCGTCGGAGTAGCGTCCGTGAATGACCGGCCACCACATCAGGCAGCCGGCGACGAAGTAGGTCAGATGCTCGACATGTAGCAACGAGCCCTGACGAGTGAGCGCGGCGTCGTAGATTGCCGGCACGTGCCAGGCGAAATACGTCCCGAGCCAGACTGGGAGCGCGACGAGCGGATGCGTCAGGAGACGGACGGGCCAGTACGGCGCCAGTCCGCTCGCTAGCGCAGGCGAGAGGCCGAAGACGATCAGGCCAGGCGCCCACTCCGCCGTTACGACGTTCTGGAGGAGGTGGATCGAGAGCACGTAGTGCAGCGAGATGGTCTCGATCGGCGTCAGATAGACCGTGAGCAGGAGGATCAGGCCGAGCTCGAACGCGAGCCGCCGCCGTTCGTCGGACGGATAGCGCCGCTGTCCCGAGACGTAGAGCCCCACGAGCACCGCGAGCGCGGCGACGACGCTCCAGTGCAGGTGCCAGTCGTAGGGCGACACGCAACAATCGTGCCACGGGCGAGCTGGCGCTACGCTACTCGCTAACGCGGGCGTAGCTCAACGGTAGAGCCGCGGGCTTCCAATCCGCTGATGTCGGTTCGATTCCGATCGCCCGCTTTCGCGCCGTCCGCCAGCCTCGCTGGGGAGGGAACGCGCCCGCGGCGGCTCGAAGCTTGACGCAGTAGGGTGCATGCTCCTATTGGGCTGAGGGCGCGTGGCACCGGAACACAGTGCGATTCGTGAATTCCGACCCCGAGATGGTGCGCTTCTTTGTGAAGTTCCTGAGGGAGTGCTACGAGATCCCCGACGACCAGATGCGGCTCACCTGCAACCTCTTCGCCGATCATGCCGAGCGGCGGTGGGAGATCGAGCAGTACTGGCTAGACGTGACAGGGCTGCCGAGAACCTCTCTGTGCAAATCGACTGTCAACGTCTATTCGAAACACAGCAAGAAGAAGCGCCGCAAGAAGCTGCCCTACGGGACGTGCCGCGTAGCCGTCTCGAGGACGCGCGTCGTTCAGAGCATCTACGGCTCGATTCAGGAATACGCCGGTTTCGAGCGGCCCGCCTGGCTGAAATAGTCCCGGGATGCCCGACGAGAGCAGGGAGGACCGTCACAACAGAGAGCTGATCGAGCTCCTGAACGAGCTTCGCGTCGCACTACCCGGCGTCCAAGTGCTCTTCGCGTTTCTGCTGGTCGTCCCGTTCACGAACGGTTTTCCGAAGCTCAGCTCGTTCGACCGGGAGATCTACTTCGTCGCCTTCCTGGCGACCGCGGTCTCGACGATCTTGCTGATCGCTCCCAGCTCATACCACCGGCTTCGTTGGCGGCGACACGGCAAGGAACGGATGCTGATCGTCTCCAACTACTTGACCATTGCCGGCCTCGCTGCGCTCGCGGTGGCGATCACGAGCACGGTGTTCGTCATCACCGATTTCGTGTTCCACCGGACGTGGGCAGCGGCCATGACTGCGGTGGTCGGAGCGCTCTTCCTACTCTTCTGGTACGGGCTACCGCTGGCTGCGGCTATTCAGGACCGCCGGAGACCGCAACGTCCTCGATGACCACGTCGTCGTGCGGCTTGTCGCGCGCGTCGCGGGGAACCTCGGAGATCTCGTCGACGACGTCCATTCCTTCGGTGACCTTGCCGAAGACGGTGTGCTTCCCGTCGAGCCACGGCGCTGACTCGCTCGTGACGATGAAGAACTGGCTGCCGTTTGTGTTCGGGCCGGCATTGGCCATTGCCAGTGCACCGCGTTCGACCTTGTGGTCGTTGAACTCGTCCTCGAACGTGTAGCCGGGGCCGCCGCTACCCGTACCGGTCGGGTCCCCGCCCTGGATCATGAAGTCGGGAATGACCCGGTGGAAGATGACGCGATCGTAGAAGCCGTCGTTCGCCAGCTTGACGAAGTTGTTCACGGTCTTGGGCGCTTCGTCGGGGTAGAGCTCCAGATGAATGGGCCCGTGATTGGTGCGAATGATCGCTTGCATCGCGCGGAAATCTACCGTCCGAAGCGACAGCGATGCTCCATTCGTGGCGGATCAACCCGTGCGCGTCGTCGAGTTCCGACCGCGGACGGTCCTTCGCGTGGTCGGCATCCTCCTGGCGAGCGCAATCGTGCTCGAGGTCGTTCTTGTCTCGCGGCACGTCATCTCATGGATGTTCATCGCTCTATTCCTGGCCCTCGCGCTCAATCCCGCCGTCGATTTGCTGGAGAGGCGGATCAAGCGCCGAGGCCTCGCGACGGGCCTCGTTTGCGTCGCGGCGCTCCTCGCCGTTGTTGGGATCGGCTGGCTCTTCATCCCGACCCTTGTGAATCAGGTCAACGACTTCGCCGGCAAGGTCCCGGACTATCTCGACGATCTGACGAAAGGACGCGGCCGTCTCGGCTTTCTCCAGGAGAAGTACCACCTCGTGGACAAGGCGCGGAAGGCGCTGAAGGAAGGTGGGGCCTCCAGGCTCTTCGGGCTCTCCGGGACCGCGCTGGCCGTTGCCAAGGGCGTCGTGAACGCGGTTCTCGCGACGGTTACGATCGTCTTCCTGACGTTCTTCATGCTGCTCGAGGGCCGCGGCTGGGTCGAGTCGTTCTTCTCGCTCCTCCGTCCTGAGTCCCGCCCGCGCTGGCGGGCCGTCGGACGCGACATCTACCGCACGGTCGGCGGCTACGTCACCGGCAACCTCCTGATCAGCCTCATCGCCGGTACGCTCACGACCGTCGTCCTACTGATCATGGGCGTGCCCTTCGCGATCGCGCTCGGACTGATCGTCGCGATCCTCGACCTGATCCCGCTGGCGGGAGCGACAATCGCGGCGATCATCGTAGGTGCCGTCGCGTTCATACATTCCGTTCCGGCCGGAATCGTCGTCCTGGCGTTCTTCATCGTGTACCAACAGGTCGAGAACCACGTGCTCCAGCCAATCGTCTACGGCCGGACTGTGCAGCTCTCTCCGTTGCTGGTGTTGATCTCGGTCTTGATCGGAGCCGAGCTCGCCGGCGTGCTCGGCGCTCTCGCTGCTATCCCCGTCGCGGGCTCACTCCAGGTCGTCTTCGTGGACTGGCTGCGGCACCGACCTGACCGAGATCCGGCCGGCGCAACCTGACCAGTCCCTCGTTCGAGGGATAGTCGAACTTAAATTTCGCTTGATAGCGCCGATTGAGAGGGTATGGCTCGCCGCGTCGCCCGTCTCGTCACGGCCGTCATCTCCGTCGTGGGACTTTGGGCCGCTGCAGCGCCTGCCGGAGCGACCAGCCAGGCGCCCGCGACTGCGATGTCGGCGCTCGAGCAGGGCGTGCTCGCCGACGTCAACGCGCTTCGCCGCGACCACGGTCTCGCCTCGCTCCGTCTTTCCACGAAACTCGCCGCGGCTGCACGTGCCCACACCGTCGAGATGGCGAAGCGGGGCTACTTCAGCCACGACTCCGCGAACGGCACGTCGTTCGACAAGCGCATCGTCCGTTACTACCCGCTGCGCGGTACGCATTACTGGTCGGTCGGCGAGAACCTGCTGTGGTCCTCACCCGACGTCGACGCGACCAGCGCGCTCAACATGTGGCTGGACAGCCCGGAACACAGGAGGATCCTCCTGACGGGGCGTTGGCGGGAGATCGGACTGTCCGCAGTCCATGTCACGGCAGCTTCCGGGACGTACGGCGGGCGTGAGGTCACGATCGTGACCGCCGACTTCGGCGTGCGCCGCTAGCTGCGCCAACGCACGTCGTAGTTACCCTTTCCTCTCCGCGCCTGTAGCTCAGCGGACAGAGCGGCGGCCTTCTAAGCCGCGGGTCGGAGGTTCGAATCCTCCCAGGCGCACTGCCGCGGGAAGTCCGCCTCGGCTCCGCCTCGGCATGATGACTTCCCGCGGGTGCTGCTACCGTGAGCGGTCTCGGCGAAGGGCGGCGAAGCCGCCTTTCGCGGCTTTATGTCGACCCGGAGTGGAGTCCCACAGAGGGGGTTCACAAGCCGAGGACCGTCACCTCCTGGCCGTCGCTGACCACGGGCCTTCGGAACGCCGGCGCGAAAGCGGGTCGATCGGGAAGTCGTCGTCGATGACGGTCGCGCGCTCTTAGGTTCAATGCGCTCGCCCGCCGGGGCCTATCGTCCCGGCAGGCTCCGGTCAGCTGTCGCGGAGGGAGTCGACGTCGGCGCGAAGCATCCGCGCGGCGTCCTCGAAGCCGAGCCTGTCGTACAGCGCCCGCGCTCTCTCGTTCGGCGTCTCGACGCTCAGGACGACGTAGCGCCGGCCCTTCTCGTGCAGGGCCGCGGCGATGGCCCGCATCAGCGCCTTCGCTACTCCTTTACGGCGCGCGTCCGGACGCGTGTACAGGCCGAAGACGTAGCCGAAGTCCTTGCTCGCCATGTTGGCGTACACGGTGCCGACGACTCCGTCGTCATCTTCCGCCAGGAGCGCGATGTGCTTCGTCACGAGAGACCGGTCGAACGCCGAGCCCGGATAGGGCGTAAAGGTGGCTTCGGCCGTGAAGTCGTTCCAGAGGCGGCGCATGATCCTCACGTCCGCCTCGGTCGCACGCCGGATCACCACGGGCCCACCTTAGCTTTGGCTCTGCGGGCCGGGATGCCGCGTCGAGTGCGGCTATCCTGAGCCGAGCACGGTGGCTGTAGCTCAGTTGGTAGAGCCCCTGGTTGTGGTCCAGGTGGTCGTGGGTTCGAGTCCCATCAGCCACCCTGCCGCCGAAAGTCGCGCCTTCGGCGCATGATTTTCGGCGGGTTACCCTGTCGGGGCTGGCGAGCGAAGCGAAGCCACTAACCTCTCCCGCGGAAGATGCGAAGCATTTTTCGCGGTTTTGGGCCCCGTAGCTCAGCGGATAGAGCGACGGACTTCGAATCCGTGTGCGGAGGTTCGACTCCTCCCGGGGCCATCGCGGAGAAATCCGGCCCCGCTGCGCGGGGCCATGATGATTTCTCCGCGGTGGCGTTTCGATCACGGCCGTTGCGGCCGCGTCGGGCAGAGCCCGCCGCGGCGGCCGTGGCTTTCTTTCGAAGATCCTCTAGGTGTTTCTAGGCTTATCTGCTTGCATGAGGGAGATGGCCGGTTTTCTAGCGACCGTGCTCATCTGCGATGACGAGCCGCCACTTCGGGAGCTGATCCGGCTCAGCCTTGATGGGGAATACGAATTCGCAGAGGCCGAGGATGGCGAGGAGTCGCTGGAGATGGCGCGGCGCCTCAAGCCCGATGTGGTCATCCTCGACATGATGATGCCTCGACTCAACGGCCTGGAGGTCCTCACCGAGATCCGGCACGACAAGGAGATTTCGGACACGGCCGTGATCGTCCTGACCGCCCAGCCCGCGACACGCGAGGACGCATTGCGCGAAGGAGCCGATGCCGTCATGGTGAAGCCCTTCGAACCGGGCCAGATCTCGGCTGCGGTGAAGGAGGTTCTCGCGAGCAAGAAATGAGGCAGGCCGCCGCGGACAGCCGGACGCTCGATGCGGCCTCGAGCACGAGCGAAAGCAAACCAAGGCTGCTGCGAGGCGGCTCGGGCCTCCTTGCGCGGATCTCCCTATCCGCGATCGTCGTCGGCGTCGGGCTGGCGATCGTCTTCGGCGTCCTCTTCCTGGCGATCATGACCCTGCGCGACCGCTCGGTCGAAGCTGCGCACACGCAGCAGGTAATCGCGACCGCGAACCGGCTGCAGACCCTCGTCATCGATCTCGAGACAAGCGTGCGCGGCTTCGTGATCAGCAGGGACCAGCGCGACCTCGAGCCATGGCGCAGGGCACAAGCGCAGTACCCGAAAGAGATGCAGATGTTGCT
>JBKOWS010000041.1:0-13872 GCA_046724565.1 Actinomycetota bacterium
TCGGACTTTTAATCCCAAGGTCGCAGGTTCGAGACCTGCCCGGCCCCAATTCGAGAAGTGCCTGCAAATTGGCACGTTGCCCGCCAGGACGGGTTCAGCACGGCTGATCTTCAGACGGGAAAGGCCTCCTCCATCTTCACCGCCTGGAGCTTTCGTTCTGCGCGTTCCCAATGGCCATAGATGTCAGTCGTCACCTTGAGCGATGAGCGGCCGAGGTGGCGTCAGAGCCAAGTATCCGCGCGCCGCTCTCGAGTGCGCGCTTCGCAAATGTATGTCTGAAGCTGTGGAACGTCTGTTTCTCCTGCGTCGGCCCGACGCGTGCAATCTGCGCGGCAGCCATTGCTGGGTAGAGGTGGCGTCTGAGAACGACCGTTGGTGAGAGGAAGCCGTGACCGTCTTCGGAAATGCGGGGCGAAGCCGCGCCGCGCGGGACGGTGCAGAGTTGACGTTCGTCGAAACAGCTGGAATCTTTCGGATCCGGTTTTACGTCATCCTGGCTAGGGCAGCTCTCGACAGATCGGCGGATTCCATGGCGCGGCAAATCACACCTGACGAGATTCGGGGGGCGGATCTCGGCCGCAGCATTCGCGGGTACGACCGCAGGCAGACCGAGCAGCTCTTGGCTGACATCGCCGAGGCGCAGGAACGACTCATTGCACAGCGCGATGCGCTCGCCCAACAGGCCGAAGCTCTTCGCTCCGAAAGCAGCGAACGGGACGTGCAAGCCAAACAGGACGTCGCAGCGCTCAACACCCGACTCGAGAAGAGCCAGCGGCGTGCTCTGGAGCTGGAGGCTGAGCTCGACCGATTGCAGAAGACCCGCTCCAGAGATGACGAAGAGTCGCAGCGGGTGCGAGAGGAGTTGGCAAGGGCGCAGGCAGCACTCGCGGAGCAGCGAGCGGAGCTGGCCGAGCATGAAGAGATCGTGGTGAGGCTCAGGACGCGGGAAAAGGCTCTCTCCGAGCAGCTGCGGATGATGGAAACCGAAGCTCGGGCTCGAGCCGAAGATTTCACCGAGCAAACGACGACCGTCGAGGAGCGGGCACTCCTTGCGCTAGCGCAGGTCGAGCAGGCGGCCGAAAAGATCGAGCGCGAAGCTCGTGGCCAGCTGGAGACGATTCTGACCGAGACCCGCGAGCGCGCGCACGAGATCACTGGCGCGGCCGAAAGATCCACCGCGACTGAACCGGCTCAGGACGATGATGTGAGAGCGCCAGAGGACGAAGCTCTTTCCAGAGACGATCAAACGCCACCTGAACTCGATACTACGGTCACCAGGGCCGACGGCACCCGCGAGCCAGTCCATCGACCGGAATTCGACGCCCCTGCGGCTCCCGACCTTTCGTTCGACCTCCGCCCTGCGCCTCACGAACCGCGCCAGGAGCCGGACGACGCAGGCAGCGCAGAGGAGGACGCCACCTTCCCCTTGACCGACTACCGAGACCTGGACGCCTGAGGCCCTCGGGCCCGGTAGCTTGAGGACGATCGCAACCATCTCCGACATAGCCCGTGATGCAGGAGTCTCGGTCGATACCGTGCTCCGAGTCCTCAATCACGAGGAGTCGAGCCGGGGCGTCGTGGCACGCGTCGCCGGGGTGCTCGAATCGCACGGCTTTCGCGTTCCACAACATCTTCGGGCGGAAATCCCCGACCGCGCTTCGGAAGAGGACGAGCGGGATGCGGACGCCCGGCCGCTGCCGGTCGTCGATGCCGGTCACCGACCGCCGACAGGCGTGGCGGGCGACGTCGTGGAGACGGCTCCAGCATTGATGGCGAACGACATCGAAGGCGGCGCCGGAAGCGCCCGCGACCTGTTGCAGGCAATGCTTCAGGCAGCCGAGGGAGGTCGTTCCGGTCTCCCGAGCAGCCTTCGCTACCAGTCCGTCGAGATCAGGCCGCTGGCCGAGCGAATGACGATCGTGGATCAACTGCTCGAGCGGTTGGTCGAGGATTTCCAGGCGGCGAAGGACGACCTTCGGCGCGGAAGGAGCGAGCGAGTCGAGGATCTCGCTCTTCTCGTCGACCTCATCACCGCGAGCTGGCGCACCATGGATCAGAGGTTGAATCGCATCGAGCGCAGGCTCGACGAATCGCTGAAGGCAAACGGCGCTGAGGGCTCCGTCTCGATCAGCGAGCGCCCGACTGGCGACGAAGCCAGCTGATACTTGCCCGCGCTGGCGCGCGAGACCAAGGGCCGTCCTAGGGCAGCGGGGTCACCGGGGGCGGCGCGCTCGGCGGGCAACGCCCCGGGAAGCCGTTGTGGTTGCCGGGCGGGCCTGTGTGCGGCTCGTTCGGGTCGCCCCGCCCACAGCCGGGCTTGTATTGATCTTGGCCTGGCGGCGTGCCAGGCGGCGGATCGAGGTTGCTCAGCGACTCACTCGGGGCCTCCGTGGACGTCGACGCCTGGGACGTGCGCGGCGAAGGCTTGGCGCCGGCGAACGGCGCACTCACGACGTCCTTCACCTGCTCGACCGCCACTTTGCCGCCGGAGGCCGCCTGGCCGAGGCCTCCCACGACCGCCAGCGCACCCACCAGGAGCGCCGTCAGGCCGCCGGCGAGGGCGAGACGAGCCCGAAGCGGCCTTGCCCAATCCCGCTCGCCGTACGAATGGTCGCGTTTCAGTTGGCCCAGAAGCTCGGAAGGAGGCGCCGGCCGCTGCCGGCGCAGCTCCCGCTCCAGATCCGAAAACTCGTTCATTTCGCGCCGGAACGGACTCAAGATGCACCCCCAGTCGTTTTCGTCCCTTCTACCCCGCCTACTCCGGCAACGGGTCAAAACCTTACGGCCCGGGAAGTGCTCGGCCTCAACTCGCCCGAAGGCTCGCTAGCGAGCTCGTCCCGCAGGCGTGCGAGGGCCCGGTGGAGGGCGACGTCGACCGCGTTCTTGCGTAGCCCAAGAACGGCGCCGATCTGCCGCGTGGTCAGGTCCGCCCCGTAGCGAAGCGCGATCAGCTCGCGTTCGCGCTCGTCCAGCGTTGCGACCGCGCGCCGCAGCGTCAGGCGGCGCCCGGCCTCCAGCTCGACGTCCTGCGGCGACCACTCGGGATCCGCGGCTCTTGGATCATGGTCGCGCTGCCGGGCCGAAATCATGTCGCTGATGCAATTCCGGGCGATGCCGATCAGCCAGGCCATGGGCTCGCCCTTCGTCGAGTCGTAGCTCTCGCGGTAGCGCAGCGCTCGCTCGATCGTGTCGCTGGTCACATCGTCGGCGTCGGGGCCGTCGCCCAGCCGATATGCGACGTAGGCGTAGATCGAGGGGATCAGCTTGTCGAGACGCGCAAGCGGATCGCGCCGCATCACCTAGGAGTGCCCCCGGAGTGACGATTGGTAGTCGTGGAGCTCTGGACTGAGAGGGTTGAGCTCATGCGCGCGCCGCAGTGCCGCCGCTCGTTCGGCTCCTCGGCTCGCGGCAGCGAGGTTGAACCACAACTCCCAGTTCTGCGGGTCCTGCGCGAGTGCGTCGCGAAGCGTCTTCTGCGCAGCCGCGAGCTTGCCGCGATCGTATTCGCTTTCCGCGAGCAAGCGACGTGCCTCGGTCGACCACGGCGCCCACCTCAGAGCTTCCCTCGCGTGGGATTCCTCTCCCGCAGGCCGGTGTGCGTCTGCTGCGGCGTTCGCGGCGCTCAAGGCGCGGTTCCCGAGCAGGCCGACGAAGGCGTACGCGCCCAACACGACCGCGAGCGCGACGCCAATCCCGCGGTCCTTCGGAGACAGGCGGAACCGGTCACCCGACGAGCGAGCCGCGAGGAGGATCGAAGCGCCGCAGAGGAGGCCCGCGATCGTGACCGCAGGCACCTCCCAATCCCAGTCGACCCCCGCGTGCAGAAGAAATGCGGTGTACGCGGCGAAGGCAAGAGGCACGAAGCGTCGCCGCCGCGCTCGGATGGCAGCGACGACGGGCATCGCCAGCACGACGAGGAGCGAGAGGAGCCCAACGGGGCCGACCTCGGCCAGCGTCTCGAGGTAGAGGCTGTGTGCGTCGCGCACTTTCCCGCTGCTTGTCCTGTGCTTGAGCCAGAAGCGCTCGAACGTCCCGGCTCCAGAACCAACCACAGGGTGCGCCTCGACATCGCGCCATGCTGTGTGCCAGACCGTCTTCCTCGGGCTCGCGAGCGTGAAGAGTCGCCGATTCAGGTTCGACGAGGCCGCGGGCGAGGACGAGGCGAAGGAGTGATAGCCGTTACGCGCGAGTGTTACGGGCGAGCCGTAGTGAGCGAAAACGGCCGCGACGCCGGCGACGACTGCGATTGCGAGCACTGCGCCGTACGCGCGACGGGCGGCTGGAGAGAACGAGAGACCGCGTGTGAGCACCGCAAAGAGCGTCACCGCGAGTGCTGCGCCTGCCCCGAGAAGGACGAGCAGAACCGTCAGCCGGTGGCCATCGTGTGAGGCAAGCGGGAGCGACGAGTCGAGCCGTGTCAGGCCACGCAGCTCGGACGCTCGCCACACGGCAATGGCCAGGAACGGCCCGACAACGAGAAGCGATGTCGCAAGCCTCAGGCGCCGCGTCTCGAGGGCGAATGCCGCGATCAGCCCGACGGCGAGTGCTATCCACGCGCCTCGGCTGAACGTGAAATACAGCGTCGGGATCGTGAGTAGCAGGGATGCCGCGGCCACGGCGCGTAGCAGGTAGCTGTGTGCGTGCGCTGCGAACCCGAGCGCGAGCAGTGAACCGACGGCCGCGAAGATCCCGAGGGCGTTCCAGTATCCGAGCGGCTCGGCGAGGCGGTAGCCCGCGATGGCGTCGTAGACGCCGAGACGTTCCGGAAAGAGCCGCGTCAACAGCGCGTATCCGCAGACGATCACGATCGCTGCCCAGACGCCGATCAACAATGCGCGATAGGACGAGCCGCGGACGACCAGCAGCACGGCGGACAGTGCGGCGAGGAAGACGAGGCCACGCTGTGTCTCCAGAACCGTCTGGCCGACGTCGGAGCTCCAAAGCGTCGAGGCGCCGATCCACGCGAGCAACGCCAAGAGCGCCGCGAGCATCACGATCTCCAGCCGGCTGGTCGAGGCGACCCGCAGGACGAGCGCGAGCGCGGCAATCCACAGGAGCGCGAGCGCGCTCCAGTTCCAGGCCGTCGGCCAGTACCCGCCGTTTACGGCTGCGAGCGGCGCGACCGCGAGAGCGCCGACGAGGGAGGCGCGCGCGTCGTGCCAGGTGACGCGACCTCGTACGTCGGTGCCGATCCGGGGCACAATCCGAGCCGGCGCGACCGTCATGGAACGCGGACTCCGTTGACCGCTTCCTCGACGATTGACCGCAGTCGCTCAACGAAGGTTTCCTCCGAGAAGAGGTCTGCGTGCGCCGCGATCTCGTCACGGTTCCAGCTCCGCGCTGCAAGCTCCTCCACGGCTGCGCGGATCTCGCTCGGCTCCGGCCGATCGAAGAAGACACCCGTCTCGCCCTCCACGACCGTGTCACGGAAGCCACCCCAGCGCAGCACAGCAGCCGGCTTGCCGAACGCAGCGGCCTCGAGCGGTGTCAGCCCGTAATCCTCGTACGAGGCCGCGACGACGCCGGCGCACGACGCGTAGAGCCAGCGCAACTCGTCGTCGGCGACCGATCCGACGAGCGAGCTGCGGTTCCCCGCCCGCCCGCGGAGCCGCGCTTCCTCCGGCCCGGTGCCTACGATCACGAGCTTCCGGGGTGCACCGTCGGCAAAGGCTGCGGCGACCGCGTCCACATTCTTGTACGGCAGCAGGCGCGAGACGCAGAGATAGAAACCGGGCTCTATGCCGTCAACGGGACGCCTGGGGCCGTCGGGTCCGAGAGCGGGCGGCGGCGGTACCACGTCGGCGTCGATTCCGTAGGCGGCGCAGATCCGGTCGCGGACGACAATTGAGTTCGTGAGGTAGCGGTCGCTCGTCGCCGCCGCACGGCGGTCCCAGCGCACGAGGTAGGGACGAAGCAGGGCCAGGGCGATCCTCGCCACGTGGGCCCGGGCCGACAGATAGGTCGTCCCCTGATACAGCCAGCGCGCAGGGGTGTGGCAGTAGACGACCTTCTTCCCCTCGACGGACGTCGCGTGTGCCCAGCCGCTCGAGCTGCAGAGCACGACGTCCGCCGAGATCCGGAGTCGCGAGAACGTCGTCGCCAGAAGCGGCAACGCCAACCTGTGATGCCGGCGCAACGGCCCAACCTGATCGAGCGCCGTCACACGTACGTCGGCGTCGCGAAACGCCGGAAAGGTGGCATCGGCCTCATACATCGAGGTGTAGAGCGGCGCATCAGGGAAGGCGCGCAGCATCGAGAGAACGACCCGTTCAGCTCCGCCGCGTTGCGTCAGATAGTCATGGACGATCGCGACCTTCAACGCCGGCCTCGATGCGTGATTTCGGCGTACACCTCACGATAGAGCGCATCCATCTGTTCGAGCTGCCGCTCACGTCCGAATCTGGATCGGACCGTCTGCGCGGCTTCCGCGACGAGGCGCGCCCTGCGACGATCGTCCTCGAGCAACTGCAACACCGCTTCCGCCCAGAGCGACGGACTTGACGGCGGCAGGAGGACGCCGCTCGTGCCGTCCGCTATCACCTCGCTCGGCCCGCCCACGCGAGTGGCGATCACAGGAGTCCCGGCCGCCATTGCCTCGACGATGCTGCGTCCGAACGGTTCGTGCCGGGAAGGCACGAGCAGGATGTCGAATGCACGCAGCAGTTCGGGCACGTCGCGACGCTCTCCGAGGAACGTGAGTGCGTCGGCGACGTCGAGCGAGTCGGCGAGGCGGCGGAGCGAACCCTCGTACGAGACGTTGTCATAGCTCGTCGACCGATCCCGGAACTTCGCCTCGCCGACGAGCACGAGGTGTGCGTCCGGCCGTCGTTCGCGGACGAGCGCAAGCGTCCGGATGGCGTCGTCTTGGGCCTTCCAGGGCGTGAGCTGCGCGATCACGCCCATGACCGCCGACTCCGCCGCCAGGCCGAGCTCGCGACGGACCGCGTGGCGATCGACCGTAACGGCAGCGTACCGCTCGAAGTCCACGCCGTTGTAGACGACGCGCACGGCGCGGCTCCCGTTCGCATACATGTGCGTTGCCGTGAAGTGCGAATTGGCGAGTACGAGCAGCGCTCCGCGACTGACCAGCGCGGCGCTGATCCGTCCCAGCGCGGTGTCAGGCAATGCGTCTCGCACGTGCACGAGCGGCCGAGGCGCTCCACCCGCTCGGGCGCCGATTGCGGCGATGCCGGCGCGGACGGAGTTTGCGTGAACGAGGTCGGCACCGGAGCGCGCCGCCGCGCGCGCAATGTCGATCGTTGCGCCGACCGCTCTCACGACACCCCCGGCCGTGGCGACGACGTCCACCCGAAACCCGAGCGGCACCGGCCTGATCGCGAACGTCCGAATGCCCTGCGCGGCGGCGAGCGATGCCAACTCGCCTTCGGGACACGCGAGCGCCACGTCGACCCGATCCCGCATTCCCCCCATGAGCTCCAGGAGTGACCACTCGGCGCCGCCGACAATGCCGGTGTGGCTGACATACAGAACTCTCACCTGCGGTCAGCGACCTTCACGAGTAGTTCCTCCACCCTCCCGGCGACAATCGGCCATGCGTGCTCTCGAGCGCGTTCGGCCGCCGCGCGACCGAGTGCGCGCCTTCGCCGCGGGTCGGCCAGAAGCTGTGTGAGGGCGTCGGCGACGGCAACGTGATCGGTAGGGTCGACCAGCAGACCGGTCTCACCGTCCACGACGGCGTCACGTGCCCCCGCGACGGCGCCCGCGACCGAGGGGACCTTGCGCGCGGCGGCCTCGAGGTACACGATGCCGAATCCCTCACCGCCGCCGTCGGCCGGGAGACGGCTCGGCATCGCGAACACGGCGGCGTCCGCAACGACGGCGTCCCGTTGTTGATCCGGTAGTGGGCCGAGGAACGACACGTACGCGGAAGCGCCGACGGCGTCCGCCAGGCGCTCGTACGCTCCCCGCCGCGGACCGTCGCCAATAACTCGTAGCTTTGCCTGGGGCACCTTTGCGTGCACGAGCGGCATGGCGCGGAGGAGGACGTCCATCCCCTTGTAGCGCTGATCCAGCCGCGCGACGCTGACGATCGTGGCAGACCCGTTGTGCTGCTGTCCGTCGAACGCATCCGGCAGGTCGACCCCGGGCGGAATTCTGTGAATCTTCCGCGCGTCTGCGCCGTAATGACGGGCCAACCGCTCCGTGTATCGGCTGACGACGACGACAGCCGCAGCCGAGCGCAGGCCACCTGACGTGAGGCGCGGACGTGTCACCGCCTCCCGGCCGTGCAGGTACTGGACGTACGGAATGCGGAGAGGATGGCGCAGCGACCACGCCGCGGGGCTCACCGTAATGTGCCCACAGAGAACAAGGTCGGGCCGTCTACGCAAACCTTCGATCAGCGCACCGGCATTCAGGGCGGCGATGCGACCGCGCGGCGACGGAGACGGGACGCGGACGATTCGGAACGGCTGCTCGTCATCGAATGCGGCCGTGCCGCGGCCCCGCACAGCTACGACCGTCGGCGTGAAACGTTCGAAGTGGCTGACCAGCCGATACATCAGCAGCTGTATCCCACCGAACTCGGGCGGGAAGTCCGGCGTCAGGACCAGTACGTGCGGCTTAGCCGCCATCGCGCGCGACGTGAGCGTCGTACCAGCACGCGAGGGCGAATACGGGCCACAGCGTGTTCGTCAGGTCCTCACGACCGGTTTGGTGTTGTTCCATCCAGCGGCCTACGGTGGCGCGGTCGAACCAGCCGTCGGAGAAGAGCGCGCTCTCGCTGACCTGCTCGCGGAGCTTCGGCAGAAGGGGACCGCGCAGCCACTGCGCACACGGCGCGCGAAACGCTGTTTTCCGGTTGCCGTGGCCGAGCGCCGGCACCAGGTCCCCCGCCACCCGCCGCAGCAGCATCTTGCCTCCGTGCTTGACATGCACTCTCGACGGCACGGACGCAGCGAACTCGGCCAGCTCGCGGCTGAGATACGGCGTTCGCAGTTCGAGCGACGCCCGCATGGTCGCGCGGTCCGCCTTCATGAGCACGTCGCCGGGGAGCCAGTGGAGGAGGTCGAGTCGCATCAGGGAGCCGACGATGTCTTCGTCGACGTCAGCGCCTGCGTCATCGACAAGCACCTCCGAGCCGGCGAACGCGCGGAGCCGCGGCCCATACAGTTTCGCGCGGCGGCTCGACCTGTGGTCGCTTACCCATTCGAGATGACGCTGGAAGGTGTCCTCGCCAGAAAGCAGGTCACTCATCCGCGCGAGCCGGCGAAGCTTCGGTGCATGCGAGGCTCGCGCGGCGAGGCGCGCGGGCATGTCGCGCGGTAGCCATTGGGGCAGCCGCGCTCCGCGCGCAAGCCACCGGTAGCGGGGGTACCCAGCGAAGAGCTCGTCAGCTCCCTCTCCACCCACCGCAACCTTGACGTCGCGACGCGCGAAGTGTGCGAGCGCCTCGAGGGCGGGGAAGGCCTGATCGGCTATTGGTTGGTCCAGGCCCGCAAGCATTGCCGGAACCGCGTCGCCAACGAGGTCGGTCGTGAGCACGAGCTCGTGGTGGTCTGCGTGGATCAGCGCCGCGGTCTTGCGCGCCGACGCTCGCTCGTCGACCGAGCCGACTTCGTAGCCGACGGTATACGTCTTCAGTCGTCCTGACACGTTCCGAGCCGCGATCGCCGCCACAAGTGTCGAGTCGACGCCGCCGCTCAGAAACACGCCGAGCGGAACGTCGGAGATCAGGCGCGCCCGAACCGAGCGCTCGAGCAGCTCTTTCGTCTCTTCGACCAGGTCCTGAAGCGGCGTCCCGTCCTCGCTCGCAAACACCGGCGGCGCCCAGTAGCGCCGCACGTCTGGCGAGCGTGACTCGACATCCCAGAGCAGCAAATGACCGGGCTCGAGTTGGCGGATGCCGCGAACTATCGCCGCGCTGCCCGGCACGTACCCGTAGACGAAGAACGCGTCAACGACGCGAGGGTCGATCTCCCACCCGCTCGGAGCCACTGCCAGGAGCGCCGTGAGCTCCGAGGCGAAGGCCAGGTTTCCGCCCTTCGCCCAGTAGAACAGCGGCTTTTCGCCGAAGCGGTCGCGCGCGACGAGCAGTCGGCCGCGCGCAGCATCCCAGATCGAGAACGCGTACATGCCCTCGAGAGCGTGCACGAGATCGATTCCGTACTCCTCGTAGAGGTGGACAAGCACTTCGGTGTCGGATCTGGTGGCGAACGAGTGCCCGGCAGCCTGCAACCGGCGTCGCAGCGACGGAAAGTTGTAGATCTCGCCGTTCAGCACCGCCCAGACGGAGCCGTCTTCGTTCGCAAGTGGCTGATGACCACCCTCGACGTCGATGATGCTCAGGCGGCGTGCACCGAGGCCGACGTTGGCCTTCGCATCCATGTACAAGCCTTCGTCGTCGGGGCCTCGATGACGCATCGTCGCGTTCATCGCCTCGATCGTCTGCTCGCCGCCATTTTGTGCTGTGCCGCAGATCCCGCACACGCTCATCAGCCCCAGTCCGCAGGTCGGTGCCCACGGGATGCATGCGATCCCGCTGGTCCAGCTCGAATGGCTGACCCCGAGCGGTCGACCCAGCCGAGGACGAACCACACGAGGAAAGCCACGGCGTACTGGCCGCCGTTCAGCCATTGCAACGACGTGACCGTGAGGATGCCGAGCGCGGCAAGCGACAGGGCATCGCGCCGACGCACTGCAAGGGAGTAGGCCTTGAAGAACGCCAGAGCCGCTACGACGAGATACGCGATGAGCCCGGGGAAGCCGAGCGCCCTCGCTGCGTTGCCCGGATCGACCTCCGTGTTGGCGGCCTGCCCGCCGTACTTCGTTCCGGCAATCGTCACCGACCCGATCCCGAGACCGACTGGGTTGTGAAGTGCTGTGTGGAAACCCTGTCCCAGAAGAGAAAGGTGCCCACCGAGCGTCGACTCGTGAGAATTGAACGGCGACGACAGCCCCTGAACCTGGTGCGCCGTCAAGATGGCGCCCGTGCCAACAGGCGTGACCGGCGTCGCCGACGCCACGCTCCGAGTCACGAACGGTACCGAGACGAACGCAGCGGCAGCGAGGACGATGCTGACCGCGATCGGGAACCTCCACCATGCCGCGACCAGTAGGGCGGTCGTGAACGCGAGTGTGAAGATGATTCCGCGCGACGATTCGTAGAAGATCGCGACGGCCAGCAGAGGGAGCGGCGCCCATGCGACAGGCGCACGAACCAAGCGCAAGCCGAAGGCGAGGCACGCAACGAACCCGATGCCGAGGTACCCCGCGTACTCCGATGCCGACGTGAACGGTCCAAACGCGCGGAGAACGCCACCGACGTTGAGGGCCGAGTACCCGCTCTCGCTGATCCACGTCGCATCCCAGGACGGGAAGCCGTCGAACGTCTGGAGCAGGCCGTACAAGGCCGCCAAGATCGCCAGCACTCCGACGAATACGAGCACGGTCGCGAGCATTCGGTCGTCGCCGAGGCCGCGGCCGATCCAGAACGCGAGCATGGGCACGAGGATCAGGAAGAGGCTCCCAAACCCGGCCGTCAGGCTCCCGCCGATCGGATTGAACGCCGCCAGCAGGATCAGCAGGCTGAGCGCCAGCACCGACTTCGCGAGCCCGCTCAGCTCGTTCAGCGCGCCCCTTGCAATCGCAACGACCAAGAGGATGGCGATCGCCATCGCCTCCACGACGAGCAAGGGGTCGGACTGCGGGGCGGGCCCAAGATCGGCCGCCAGGCGCCGTACGACTCCCAGCGCGGCGAGCCAGACGACGAGCCCGTACAGAAGGGCCCGCGGCGACCGGATCCCGATGCCGATGAGAACGGCCATCACGCTCGCAGCGATGGCAAGCCGCGCCTTCGTCGGATCGACGAGCTCGTGCCCGAGGTAGATGAGGCAGAGCGGGATCAAGAGCGCGAGCAGCAGACGCGTTGCGGACGCACGCGGATCTCGAGCGATGCTGGTCGCTACGGCTCGGCCCGTCATACCTCTGCCACCGCCGCGTCAGCTGCCAGTTCGTCGTACACACGCACGACCTCGAGAACCGACCGCTCCCACGTGTATCTGAGTGCAGACTCTCGTGCGGCTCGTCGCATCTCATGCGCCAGTTCCTCGTCTTCACAAAGACGGGCAAGCGCCTGCGCGAAAGCCGCGGGCGTTCGATCGGCGATCAACAGCGACCGCTCAACGCTGCTCAGTTCTTCGGTGCCATTTACGGCAGTGGCGATGATCGCGAGCCCGGATGCGGCCGCTTCCAGCAAGACCAAGCTGAACGCTTCGTAGAGCGACGGCAGCACAAAGACGTCGGCCGCCTGGTAAAAGAGCTCAACGTCTTCGCGCGGTCCGAAGAAGGTCACGCGCTCCTCCACGGCACGTTTGCGGGCGATCTGCCGGAACCTCTCGACATCTCCGGCGCCAACGACCCACAACCGATCAACGGGCGCACCCATTGCTCGCGCCTCAGCAATCGCTGCGATCGCTATCGGCAATCCCTTGTGATCCCAATTGCCACCGACGAATAAGGCAACACGTCGGTCATCATCGATTCCGTACGCACGTCGTAGAGCGACACGGGCGTCGTCGTTCGGCCGAAAGCGATCCAGGTCGACGCCATTCGGCGTCAGCTCAATGCGCGCGCGCGGATAGTCTCGCTTCAGTTCCTTTCGGATGCCAGCCGAAACTGCGGCCAGGATTCGTGCGCGCTCTGGGCGATACGTCCACCGCTCTGCAGCGAGGGAGAGTAGCCGCGAAACAGATGTATTCACCCTCCGCAGCAGGGGGGCGCCGCTGGGCGCGAGCCTGCTCGTTGCCCTGACGAAGCCGGCATGACATGCGTGAACGCTTGCGACATCGACGCGATTCGGCACAATCGCGCCGAGCGTATGAATCACGTTGACCCTCAACCTGCGTAACCGCAGTCCGGCAAGGATGTAGAACGCGACATACCGTAGTGGGAAAGGACGCCTCGGGACACGTAGCCTGTGCCATCGGACCAACGGGCGAAGCGACTCGGCGAGTTCGGCAGAAAGCACATGAAAATCGATGTCCCCGCTGGCTCGAATCAGCAGCTCAGTGACGGCCCGATCCATGCCGCCGTGATCTCGAACCTCGTGGCCCACCAGCACGACGCTCCTTCGCCCTGAGTCTAGGGAGTCGACGGTCGTAATTCCCCGCCGGTGCGGTCCGACGTGCGCCTTCGCTTGGACGAGATGCGTCATCTGGCCGCTACCTCCTGGAGTGCAGCCTCGAGGCGTCGGGACATCTTGTCCGCCGAAAACCTCGCGCGAACGCGATCGCGGCCGTGCTCCCCAAGCTGGCGCTGGAACTCGGGATCTGCGAAGACGCGCTCCAGACCCTCCACGAGCGACGCCGCGCTCCGCGACTTAATGAGGACTCCGGAATGGTCAGGCTCAATAATCTCGAGCGGCCCACCTTCTGCCGAAGCAATCACGGGAACACCGAGCGCCATCGCTTCGAGAAGGACGATGCCGAATGATTCTGCACTCGAAGCGTTAACTAGCACGTCCATCATCTGAATCTGGTCGGCGGGGTTGTCCAGATGTCCCGTGAACGTGATGAACGGGGCGGCACCCGATTCGGCAGCGAGGTCTCGAAGGGTTGAGTCATAGCCAGGCGAGAGGTTGTGAGAGTTCCCGCCGACGACGAGACCGCGCACAGGGTGCCCGCGTCGCCGCAATTCAGCAACTGCCGTGATGAATCTGTCCTGCCCTTTTCCCGGCTGAAGTCGACCGACGATGCCAATGACGCGCTCGCGCGGGTCTGGGCCCTTGCTGGCTCTCGCATTGTCGGTCGCAAGTCTCCGGCCGTCGATCCCGGGATGGATCACGAACGTCGGCCGCCGTGGACGCAGACGCGCCTGCGCGCGCGCGGACGAATGGGACGAGCAGCCAATAGC
>JBKOWS010000185.1:0-9976 GCA_046724565.1 Actinomycetota bacterium
GGCAAGCCGGCGGGCTCGGTCTTCTTCCCACCGATCTCGCCGAGCTCGATCGAGCTCGGACGCACGGGACACAGCGCCTCCACAACGGACAGGGCGACCATCGTCTGACGCGCCCAGCAGGCGAAGTCGTAGACGGACAAAGGACCGGACGCCGGCAGCAGAACGAGCTCCACCGGAACGTGTGCAAGCCGCCGCCACGGCCACTGACCAATAAGCGCGAGGAAGGCCCGGGTGAAGATTCGGGCGCGCGGAACGCCGCCGGCCCGCTGGATGTACTCACGTGTCTGCTGACCCGGGTCGACGCCCGCGAGCTTGAGGGCCGTGTACGCCTCGACGGTGACCGACAGATCCGGCGGGCCCTCGAACCAGATCGACCACGTTCCGTCGCCGCGCCGACGTGCGAGCAACTCGTTGGCAAGCAGACGATCGGTCTCGTCGTCGCGCAGGCCGAGGAAGTGGAGCAGGAAGAGGTGCTCAGCGATCATCGTCGCGTTCGACTCGAGCTCGCCCCTCCACCAGCCGACGGGATGCTGCAGCGAGAGCAGCCGCTCGGCTCCGCGCTCGACCGCCGAGTCGAGGGCAGAGAGTTCCTTCACGACCGTCATGCGGCCCCCACCTCCCTCGCCTGCGGCTCGGTCGCGTGGGGGGAACCATGTTCCCCCCGCGAGCCCCCTTCTTTAGGGGTCGCTTCGGCCCGCGCGCCGCTGAGATCGCCGCGCGTGCCGAAGAACACGCGAGGGGAAACCTCCTGGTTTCCCCCTTCCCCTTCCACGTGGCTGCTCACGCAGCCACCTTTGTCGTCACGCCGGCTAACAGAGCCTGCGCCGCTGCGCGACCGGACCGGACTGCTCCCTCCATCGTCGCGGGCCAGCCCGTGTCGGTCCATGCACCGGCCAGGGCGACCCCCTCGCGCACGAGCCCTGGTGCGGGCCGGACGACCCCGGGCCGAAGCGCGATCGTCGCCTCGGGCTCGCGGCTCACGCGCGCCCAGAGCACCTCCGACTCGCCGAACCGGTCTCTCACCTCACGGACAATGACATCCAGGAGCTCCCTTCCGCGTAGCTCCATCAATTCCGGGACGCCGCTGGAGATGACGGTCAGATACTGACCACGCTCCGGCTCGTGACCCGTCAGGCGGCCGCGATCGAAGATCCAGTGCACCGGCGAGCCGAGGAGCGCGGCGTGCTGATCGAGTAGCCGGCGGTCGAAGAGCAGGTGGACGCTGACGATCGGCGACGGCTCGAAGCTCCAGTGCTCGCCGAGCAGCCGTGCCGCCTCCTCGGGAGGCACCGCGACGACGATCGCGTCCGCCTCGACCTCGTCGAGATCGGCCACCCGCGCCTCGGTCCGGAGCTCGGCCCCAGCTTCCTCGAGCGCGCTCCGCGCCGCCCCGCCGTGCATGTCCCCGAGCGACGCGGCCGGAAGGATCAGGTCGCTGGCCGCGCGCCCGGAGCGCATCGCCGTCAGCACGGTGAAGACGGCCGCGCCGGCGTCTGCCTCGTCGGTGCGGAGGTTGAGGGCCGGCCGGATGAAGACGTCCCAGAACCGGTCGATCGCCGTCTGGCTCTGACCGTGACGGCGTAGGAAATCGCCAAACGTCTCCCGGCCGGCAGCGAGGCGCGGCAGCCTCGCGACGAGTGAGGCAATGCGCAGGCGATCCCGAAGGGAGACGTGCCGGTAACGGAGCAGCGGGCCGAGGCCGTAGCCGATCGTGGCCGCGCGACCGCGTTCGTCGAGCACCGGGAGGTCGAGCGGGACGCGCACGGCCGAGCCGGCGCTCCCGACGCGCTCGAGGAACCAGAGGTACTGCTCGAAGCAGCCGAGCGCGACGTGCTGGCCGTTGTCCGGCGGCGGATCGGGATCGCCCTCCCGACGAGGAAGCGTCTGCACCTTCCCGCCGAACGTCGGGCGCGCCTCGAGGACGGTGACCTCTTGGCCTGCGTCGGCGAGCTCGAGCGCGGCAGCGAGGCCCGCGAGCCCGCCTCCGACGACCGCCACCTTCACCTCCGCAGTCCTTCGCCGACGATGCGGAGCTTCGTCAGGGCCGAGAGATGCGGCGGGCCGGAGAAGACGTCGAAGCCGCTCGCCTCGATCCGCTCGAGGGTTGCGCGATAGAGGCCGGCGAAGGTGGAGACGCACAGCGCGCTGCGCCTATCGAGCGTGCTGACGAGCCCGAGTCCGTCGCGCAGATACGAGCGCGCCCGTTCGGCCTGGAAGGTCATGAGCGCGCGCCAGGCGGGCGTTGACGAGCCCGCGGCGATGTCGTCCTCGGTCACGTCGAACGAAGCGAGCTCGTCCTGCGGCAGATAGACCCGCCCGAGCTCCCAGTCCTCGCGGACGTCGCGGATGATGTTGATGAGCTGCAGCGCAATGCCGAGCGTCTCCGCGCGGCGAACATCCTCAGATCCGTACACCGCGACGCACGCTACGCCGACCGCGCCCGCCACTTTCGTGCAGTACTCGCGTAGCTCTTCGAAATGCGCGTAGCGGGTCTGCTCGAGATCCTGTAGGCCGCCCGCAACGAGTGCGTGCAACGCACTCGCAGGAATCGCAAATCGCTCGCGCGCATCGGCCAGTGCGACGGACATCGCATCGTCGCCGGGGCGGTCTTCGAGCCCTGCGTCGAGCACCTCGAGCTGAGCTCGTTTCTGTTCGGACGGAAGGTCGCCGTCCGCGATGTCGTCGACGCGTCGTGCGAAGGCGTAGATCGCCGCGATCGCGCGGCGCTTCTCCCGAGGCAGGACCATGATCCCGTACGCAAAGTTGCGGGCGCGACGGCGCGTAAGACGCTCCACCTCGGCGTACGCCTTCGCCGTCGTCATCGTGCCAGCGCGGCCAGCGCGAGACGCGTGCGTGACGGACGCGGTCGCTGCGTGAACACGTCCCAGTGCGCAGACTCGAGGGCGTCGAGCGCCGCCAGCCCTCCGCGCGCGAACAGACCGACGGCGCGGCCGACTCGACCGCCGATGCGAGCTTGCAACACACGCCCGCCGGAGAGCAGTCCTCGTGCGCGAGCGGCCTCGAAGCGCAGCAACTCGAGCAGCTGCGGGCTGGGGCGGTCGAGCTCGGCAACGCCGAACCTGCGTCGGTCCTCTCGCGGGAGGTAGATGCGGCCGAGCGCGAGGTCGCGAGGGACGTCCTGGAGGAAGTTCACGAGCTGGAGACCGGTGCACACGTCGTCACTCGCCGCCGCCAGCTCGGCGTCGGAGTCCAGTCGCAGCAGGCCGAGCACGAGCCGCCCGACGGGATCAGCGGAGTGTCGGCAGTACTCGCGTAGGTCGTCCCAGGTCTCGTATTCCGCCACGCGCTGGTCCATCCGGTTCGCTTCGATCAGCCGCAGGAACGGCTCGCGTGGAAGCCCGAACTCCCGAATCGTCGGCTGCAACACCTGCATGACGGGCCAGGTCGGCGTGCCCTCGTAGCAGGCCGCGACTTCCCGCTCCAGCTCGTCCAGAGCGGCCAGCCGGTCGCCCTCCAGCTCGTCCCCGAGGATGTCCACCAGGCGAGCGAAGCCGTAGATCGCACGCAGATGCGGCCGAAGCCGGCGAGGGAAGAGAACTGAGGCCACCGGGAAGTTCTCGGTGCTCGCACGGGCCGCAACGGAAGCGACATCCATGACCGAAAGGTTGACGTCCCCGGCGCAGCCGAGTCAAACCATGGTCGGTTTGCGCTGCCCGCTCGGAAGGTGTCTAATCGAAGCGCGCGCCCCTTTCCCCTGACCCCGCTTGCGGCGCTCCAGTGCCAGCCAAAGGAGGAGGGCGCATGTCGGATCTGCATTCCAGCGACGGTCTCCGCGAGGATCCGGTGCTCCGGATCGAGACGGTCGGCACGGCCTGCGTCGTCAAGCTCGGCGGCGAGCTCGACCTCTACAACGCCGACCAGGTGCGGAGCGGGCTGGTCAAGGCGACTGCAGACTCGCCGGAACGCGTCGTGGTCGACCTCAGCGAGGTGGAGTTCATGGACTCGACCGCGCTCGGCGTCCTGATCGAGGCGCGCACGAGGTTGGTCAACCGGCGCGGCTTCCTTCTCGCTGCCCCGGCCCTCGAGACGAGACGCGCGTTGGAGATCTCGGGCCTCGACCGTCACTTCTCGGTGCACGACACCGTGCCCGAGGCCCTCATGGCGAACGTTTGAGCTAAGCGATCGGAGCGGTGGCCGGTGTGTCGGCCATCTCTTCACGGCGGATCAGGGTTAGCGCCGCGATGAGCGCGAGCACGCCGATGACCGCGAGGCCCCAGAATGCCCACGCATAGCCACCGGTGAGCGCCTCCAAAACCGACTTACCGTCAATGCGGAGTGACTTGAAATGGGTAATGAAGATCGTGGAGGCGATCGCGGTACCGATCGCGCCGCCGATCTGCTGCGACGTGTTGATGAGGCCAGACGCCAGGCCGGCCTCGCGCTCGGCGACGCCCGCGAGCGAGGCGATCGACACCGGGACGTAGGCAAACGCGATTCCGACACCGACCAAGAGGTAGCCGGGCAACAGATCAGACGCAAAGCCGCCCTTGACTGGGATCTGCGCGTAAAAGACCATCGCGCCCGTGAGCAGGGTCAGGCCGATCACGATGACCGGCTTCGGTCCGAATTTGGTCGTCAGTGCTTGGGCGACGCCGGCCGCCAGGACGGCGGTGCCGGCCGTCGCCACGAACGTGACGCCGGTCTTGATCGCGGAGTAGCCGAGCACGTCCTGGACGTAGAGCGTCAGGACGAAGAAATTCGCAAAGAGCACGCCGCCGAGGAGGAAACCGACTGCATTCGCACCCGCAACAGTGCGCACGCGAAAGATATGGAAGGGCATCAAGGGGTCCTCGGACCTACGCTCGTTCACCAGGAACCCGGCCAGGAGGGCACCCGACCCGATCAACAGCAGGATCGTTCGCGCGGTCCCCCAGCCGACGTTCGGAGCTTCGGAGATCGCATAGACGAACAGTGCAAGCCCGCTGCTGACGAGCACCGCTCCGAGCGCGTCGTAGTGACGCTCGACCCCCTCACGCCGACTCTCGGGAACGATCCGCGGCGTCAGCGCAAGCACAACCGCGCCGACCGGGACGTTGACGAAGAAGATCCACCGCCAACTCAGGTATTCCGTCAGCACGCCGCCGGCGAGGACGCCCACCGCCGCACCGCTCCCGCCGAGCGCCCCCCACACGCCGAGCGCCTTGTTCCGCTCCGGGCCCTCCTCGAAGCTGGTGGTCACGATCGAGAGCGCGGCCGGCGAGATGATCGCACCTCCGAGCCCCTGAACCGCGCGCGAGGCGATCAGCATTCCTTCGCTCTGCGCGAACCCGCAGACAAGCGACGCGATCGTGAACAGCGCGACGCCGACGATGAACACCCGACGCCGCCCGAGGAGGTCGGCCGCGCGTCCGCCGAGCAAGAGGAACCCGCCGAACGCGATCGCGTACGCGGTGATGACCCACTGCAGGTTCGCCTGCGAGAAGTTCAGGTCCCTGCCGATCGACGGCAGCGCGACGTTCACGATCGAGACGTCGAGAATCGTCATGAAGAACGCGGTCGCGACGACGGCCAGGATCCGCCACCGGTGTGGATGAGATGCCATCGCTCTCTAGGTTAGAAGACGAACAGGGGGCGACCTAATCGACAGGTCACCCCCCGTTCACATTTAGATCTTCCCCAGCTTGCGCCATTTCGCGTAGATCTGCTTGATCTCGCCGTCGGCAGCGTTGACCGCCTCCTGCGCAGTCATCTTCTTCTGCGAGACCTGCGCGAACATCTGGGGGATGAGGAACTTGCTGAACATCTCGCCGAACGCTGCGTTCGTATAGCCGGGATAGCCAGGGTTCGTCGTGTACTTCTGTGCAATCGTCGCCAGGATGCTGTACTTGCCGAGCGGCCTGTGTCTGTCCTGCGCGACGAGCTTCCGGATCTGCTTGAACGGGACCGCCCCCGGGAAGCTGGGGAAGTTGTAGAACTTCGACGCGATGAACGCGTCCCGGTAGTTGATCTCGAGGTCCGCGAGGAACTTCTTCGCGGCTGCCTTGTTCGCCGAGAAGTTCCAGATCCACCAGCAACCCATCACGTGCTCGTAGCCCTTGCGGCCGTGCGGCCCCCTCGGGATCGGCCAGATCCAGAGGTCGTTCGCGAACGGCATCCCCATATCCTCGGGCGTGCGCGTGGCCGAGATCGCGTTCAGGATCATTGAGCCTTTGCCCGAGTAGAGGAAGTTGTTGTTACCCGCTGTATCCCAGCCGAAGATCTCGTTCGTCTCGCCGCGCTGATAGATGTCGGCCATGAACTTCACGGCCTCGACCGTGCGCTTGTTCTTGATCGTCACCTGATGCTTCGCGTTCTGGACGAACGAGCCGAAGCACATCAGGAATCCCATCAGCGCCATGTTGGAATCGAGCTCGGCAGACTGGCCGATGCCGAGCGGATGGCCGGCGGCCTTCAGCTTGGGCGCCGCCTTGCGGACGTTCTCCCAGGTGTTCGGCGACAGTCCGATCCCGTTCCAGATGTCGTGCCGCCAGACAACCGGATCGGGGACATAGTTGTCCGAGAACGCGAAGTACTTCTTCGTCTTAGGGTTGTAGGTCGCGTGGTGCGCGAGGCCGCCGATCTTGCCGACCTTCCGCTGCACCTCCTGCACGATCTCCTTGTGGTTGATGACGTTGTCCTCGTACTGCGCACGCGGCGCGAGGTCGAAGAAGATGTCGTGGCCGCTCTTGGCCGCGATCTCCGCTTGCGCACGTGCGGGCAGCAGCCCGTTGAGGATGTGGTCGATCTTGACCTGGACGTCGTTTTGCTCGCCCCATTTCGGCCCCCACGTCTTGTCAAACCAGACGTCGAAGGCCGGGACGAAGTGGGCCCACGTGATCAGTGACAGGTCGCCCTTGAGCCAGCGGCCCTTGAACCGCAGGGGCCCGTAGAACGCCTGCCCGAAGCCCGAGCCCGCGACGCCCACCGACACAGCGCCCACGCCCGCACGCCGGAGCAGCTCGCGACGGTCGTACCTCCCTTCGCGGTGGCTCGGATCGTCTGAATGTGCCATCGACCCTCCTTTCTTCTCCGCTACACCTAGCGGAAGGCCCCACCGGTAAATCCCGCGATAAACCGATCGAGAAACGTGTTGTAAAGGAGCGCGAGCGGGATGCTCGGGATGAGCGCGGCGACCATGATCGCGCCCCATTGCGGGAGGTCACCGCGAATGAGATCCGTATAGACGCCCGTCGAGACCATCTTGTGGTCGGACGGCGAGATGAACGTGAACGCATAGACGAACTCGTTCACGACGAGAGAGAACGAGAAGATGACGACGGTGAGAATCCCTGGAATGGAGATCGGGAACACGACCTTCAGAAGCGTGCCGAGCCGTGAGGCGCCGTCGACGCGAGCGGCGTCCTCGAGCTCCTGCGGGATCGTCTTGAAGAAACCCATCAGCAGCCAGGTGGAGAACGGGACGGTGAATGAGGGGTAGACGAGCACGAGCGACCAGATCGAGTCGGTCAGGTGCGCCTGCTTGATCACGGCGAAGAACGGGATGAAGAGCAGCGTTGGCGGAATCAGATACGTGAGGAAGATCCCGATGCCGAGGCTCTGCCCGACGCGGCCGGCCAGCCGTGCGAGCGCGTAACCGGCCGGAAGCGCGAGCACGAGCGTGATCGCGACGACGCAGACGCCGACGATCGCAGTGTTCGCCAGCCACGTCGGGTACTCCGTGTGGTGGAAGAGGAATGACGCGTTCTCCCAGGTCGGGCTGTGCTTGCCGAACCAGTAGGGCGTGACCGAAGGGTCGTAGAGCTCGGTCTGGCTCTTGAATGCCGTGATCACCATCACGTAGAACGGGAAGGCGAGCACGATCGCGAACGGCCCGACGATCAGATAGGCCAGGCCTTTCTCGCGCATGGCACGGCCCATCAGGAGACCTCTGCCTTTCGGGCGAACCAGAGCATGCCGATGCTGACGAGCGCGAGCACCGGAAGGAGGAAGAGCGAGATCGCGGCGCCCGGCCCGAGCGAGCCGGACTCGACAGCGGTCTTGTAGGCCCAGGTCGTGACCATCTCCGTGCTGAAGGAGGGCGGCGGACCCCCCTGGGTGAGGATGTAGACGACGGCCATGTCCGTCGCGGTGAAGACCAGCCCGAAGAGCAGCGCAACCGTCGCGATCGGCAATTGAAGGGGAAGGGTCACCGACCAGAACTTGCGGAAGCCGGTGGCGCCGTCGATTGCCGCAGCGTCGTCGACCTCCTTCGGGATCGAGGACAGCCCGGCGAGGAAGATGACGACCGCGAAGGGCAGGATCCGCCAGGTGTGCACGGCGATCACCGCTCCCATCGCGAGTTTCGGCTGCGCCAGGTACTGCGGAACCTCGAGTGGCTTGTAGAGGTGGGCGTGCACGAGCGTCCAGTTGAGAATCGAGTAGCTCGTGTCGAACATCCACTTCCACGCCATCAGGCTGAGTGCAATCGGCGCGGCCCAGGGCAGCAGGATCAGGAAGCGGAGGATCCACTTGCCGCGGAAGTCCTTCAGCAGCGCGTGCGCGATCAGCCCGGCGCTGACGAGGACGATCGCCTGCGAGATGACGGTGAAAAGGAACGTATGCCAGACCGCGTGCTGGAACGCAGGGTTGCCCCACTCGTGTCTGAAGTTCTCGAGCCCGACCCATTTGCCGTGCAATCCGGTGGTCGCGTTGGTGAAGCTCAGCCAGATGGCCAGCGCGAGCGGGCCGCCGACCAGCGCGGTGACGAAGACGACCGCCGGGGAGATCAGAACGGACGCAAGGACACCCGGGCGCTCGAAGAGATTCGTCCAGCGCCTCCCGCGGGGCCGAGCAGCGGCGAGTGCCTCCACCCAGCTGCACTCCTACCCTTATGGTTTGCGGTTGCAAACATGGCCGAGATCAGGCTCGAACGGCTGACGAAGGTCTACGGGGATGGGACTCGCGCGGTCTCGGAGCTCGACCTCGAGATCGACGACGGCGAGTTCGTGGTCCTCGTCGGGCCGAGCGGCTGCGGGAAGACGAGCGCGCTACGGATGGTCGCCGGCCTCGAGCCGATCACCGAGGGGAAGGTCGTGATCGGCGGCGAGGTCGTCAACCGGCTTCCCCCGAAGGACCGCGACATCGCGATGATCTTCCAGAACTACGCGCTCTACCCGCACATGAGCGCGTTCGACAACATGGCCTTCGGCCTGAAGCTGCGGGGGATGAAGCGCGACCGGCGAGGCGAACGGGTGAACGGGACCGCCCGGACGCTGGGCCTGGCGGAGGTCTTGCCGAAGAAGCCGCGGACGCTCTCGGGCGGCCAGCGCCAGCGCGTCGCGATGGGCCGCGCGATCGTCCGCGAGCCGCGCGCGTTCCTGATGGACGAGCCGCTCTCGAACCTGGACGCCAAGCTGCGCGTGGAGATGCGGGCCGAGATCGCGCGCCTGCAGCGCGAGCTCGGCGTCACGACGATCTACGTCACGCACGACCAGGTCGAGGCGATGACGCTCGGCGACCGCGTTGCGATCATGCGCGACGGCGTCCTCCAGCAGGTCGCGAAGCCGCAGGAGCTCTATGACCGTCCACGCAACCTCTTTGTCGCGGAGTTCATCGGCTCGCCCGCGATGAACCTGGTCGGCGCGGACCTCGTGCGCTCGAACGGCCGGTGGGCCGCGAAGTTCGGCGACGTGTCGCTGCCCGTCGGCGAACGCGTCCTGTCCTCACGCCCGGCGCTACCGAAGTTCGAGGGGCGGCGCCTGATCCTCGGCGTGCGGCCGGAGGACATCGAGGACGCAGCGTTCGGTGACGGCGAGCGGCTGAGTGCCATTGTCGATATCCGGGAGGACATGGGCTCCGAGGTCTATGTCCACTTCGACCCCGGCGCGCGCATGGTGCCGGGCGAGGACGTCAAGGCCGCGGTCGGCGAGGACACCGCCGAGGTGAAGGGTTTCGCCTGGGTCGCGCGACTTGACCGCGACACCGCCGCCGCCGAACGCGAGCGCATCGAGCTGGCGATCGACAACAACCGCCTCCA
>JBKOWS010000144.1:0-2182 GCA_046724565.1 Actinomycetota bacterium
GGACCAGGTGAACGCGACCATCGCGCTCTGCGCGAGCCTGGCCGCCGGCAACCTCGAGGGGGCGCGCAGCGGCGGCCGCGCGCTGCGCGAGGGCGGCTCGGTGCGCAACGCCATGCTGGCGGTCGCGCTGGCGCGGCAGGGCCACGTCGGCGGCGAGACCGTGCTCGAGGGCGACGCCGGCTTCTATCACGCCTATGCCGGGAGCAACACCGGCCGGCTCACGTACAGCTTCGTGGGCGACACGCACACGAGCCTCGCGAAGATCACGGCCGGGCTCGGCAAGGAGTGGCTGTTCCTCGAGACGCTCTACCGGATCTACTCGACCGCCGGCTACAACATCGCCCACATCGACGTGACCGCCAAGCTCTGCGAGGAGCACAACATCACCTACAAGGACGTCGACCGCATCGAGGCGGTGGTGAACTGGCTCGAAACCCAGTATCCGAGCCCGGCTTTCCCAAGCCGGCGGGAAGATCTCGAATCGAAGCCCGGCAACACCGCCTACTACACCGCGTACGGCGTGGTGAAGCGCGGCTACCCGCTGCTCAAGGCGCAGGTCGATCCGGCCGGCGCCGGCGAGCCGCCCGAGGTGCTCGACTTGATGAAGCGGGTGAAGCTCATCCCGTCCCACGCGATGACGCTCTTCGGCCCGCGCATCACGATCTTCACGAAGGACGGCAAGAGCTACACAAAGCAGTCGACCGGGCGCGAGTTCATCTGGGATTTCGATACCGAGGCGCGCCGTATTCGCGAGGTCGTGCCCGGCCTCCCGATCCCGGCGGCGCAGTTCGAGGAGATCATCGCGTTCTGCCGCGACCTCGACCGGCAGGACCGGGCCGACCGGCTCATCGCGCTGACGATGAAGAAGGCGTGAGAAGCGGTCGCTAGGGCTTCAGCACCCGCACCGCCTGGCCGGCCAGCCAGCCTTTCACGTCCTCGAGCGCGTGGCCGTAGAAAATCTTGTAGCCCTCCTCGGTCACGTAGCCGAGGTGCGGCGTGATCACCGTGTTCGGGAGATTGCGCAGCGGGTGGTCGAGGGGCAGCGGCTCCTCGTCGTACACGTCGAGCCCCGCGCCCGCGATCGTGCCTTTCCGGACGGCGTCGACCAGCGCGGCCTCGTCCACGATGGGCCCACGCGACGTGTTGACCAGATAGGCCGTCGGCTTCATCCGCGCCAGGTCGCGCGCGCCGAGCAGGCCCCGCGTGCGGTCGCTGAGGACGAGGTGCACGCTCACCACGTCCGAGCGGACGAGGAGCTCGTCCTTCGTGACCAGCGTCGCGCCCACCTCGGTGGCCCGGGCGGGGGTGAGATTCTGACTCCAGGCGATCACGTCCATCTCGAACGCGCGCCCGATCTTGGCCACGCGCGAGCCCAGGCCCCCGAGGCCGATCACGCCGAGCGTCTTGCCGTTGAGGCCGAGCCCGCAGCTCACCTGCCAGCGGCCCTCGCGGGTCGCGCGGTCCTCGGTCGGAATGCGGCGGACGAGCCCGAGGATGAGCCCCCACGTCAGCTCGGCGGTTGGGTATGGAAGCCCCGCCGTGCCGCACACGGTGACGCCGCGCTCGATGGCGGCCGCCACGTCGATAGACGCGTTGCGCATGCCCGTCGTCACCAGCAGCTTGAGCTTCGGCAGCCGCTCGAGCAGCGCGCGCGGAAACGGCGTGCGCTCGCGCATCGCGACGACCGCGTCGAAGTCGGCCAGCCGCTTGGCGATCGCGTCGGTGCCGCTCAGATGGTCGGCGAAGACCACGACCTCGGTGCCGGCCGGCAGGCTCGCCCAATCGGCCATGCGACGGGCGACGTTCTGGTAATCGTCGAGGATTGCGACGCGGGCCATGGTCGGCTCCTTGGAGATTGCGGTTCGATCCGTGGCCGAGCCTAGACCGTCGCCGGCTCAGTGGTCAACTGCTGGAGGTCGCGAGAGTATCATGAGGTCACGCGTGGCCGCCTCGACTGCGCACCGGGCTGACGGAAGACATGTCTTGGGCCAAGCTCCTGCTCACGCTCCTCGGGAGCCTCCTCCTGTGGGTGGCGGGCACGATCGTATTCGACGCCGTCCACTGGCTGCTCCACGTCCTGCTCCGGTCGCGCTCGCGCGCGCTGCGCATCGTCGCCTGGCCCCATGGCGTGCATCATCGCTTTCTCGACGCGCGTCTCTCGATCCAGTCCGAGTACCAAGGG
>JBKOWS010000139.1:0-29766 GCA_046724565.1 Actinomycetota bacterium
TGAAAGAGCGCGAGCGGCTGCCGCAGCGCGCGGACGCGCTGTGGGCGCTCCACCGTCCACGCTCACTCGATGAAGCGGAAGCCGGCCGAAGGCGCCTTGCGTTCGACGAGCTCCTTCTGCTGCAGATCGGGATCGTGCGCAGGCGACGCGAGCGCGAGGGCGAGATCGCGCCGGCGCTGGGAAAGCCCGGCGAGCTGCTCACGCGTTACCGCGAGGTGCTTCCGTTCCGTTTCACCGAGCACCAGGAACGCGCCATCGCCGACATCGACCGGGACCTCGAGCGCACGGTGCCGATGCAGAGGCTGCTGCAGGGCGACGTCGGTTCTGGAAAGACGGTCGTCGCTCTCTATGTGCTTCTGCGTGCGGTGGAAGCGGGCCGTCAGGGCGCGCTGATGGCGCCGACCGAGACGCTGGCCGAGCAGCACTTCCTCACACTCGAAGAACCATGCCGCGCGCTCGGAGTCACCTGCGCGCTGCTGACGAGCTCGTCCCCCAGGCGCGAGCGGGATCTCGCTCCCAACGCAGACTTGGTCGTCGGAACGCACGCGCTGATCCAGGAAGGAGTGCAGCTCCGCGATCTTGCCGTTGCCGTCGTCGACGAGCAGCATCGCTTCGGAGTCGAGCAGCGCCAGGCGCTGGTCGAGGGGCGCTCGCCACATGTCCTGCACATGACGGCCACGCCGATCCCGCGCACGCTTGCGCTCACCGTCTACGGCGATCTGGCCGTCTCCGAGATCGCGAGGCCGCCGGCCAATCGCAAGCCGACCAAGACCGCGTGGGTCGCCGAGGGACGCATGAGCGAGGCCTACTCGCGATTGCGCAAGCACCTCGACGCAGGACGCCAGGCCTACGTCGTCTGTCCGCTGATCGAGGAATCGGAGACGAGCCAGGCCCGCGCGGCGGAGGCCGAGACCGAGCGGCTGCGGCGTGCGGAGCTGAAGGGCTACCGCGTCGGCTTGCTGCACGGACGCCTGCGTCCCGCCGAGCGCCGCGACTTGATGGCGCGCTTCAAGGCGCACGAGCTCGACGTGCTCGTGGCGACCACCGTGATCGAGGTCGGCGTCGACGTCCCGAACGCGACGATCATGATCATCCAGGAGGCCGATCGGTTCGGACTCGCGCAGCTGCACCAACTCCGGGGGCGCGTCGGCCGGGGCGCGGAACAGTCGTACTGTCTCTTGATCTCGCGCGCGCGCGAGGACCTGACCGAATCCGCGACCGCTCGGCTCGAAGCGCTCGTCCGTACGACCGACGGCTTCGACCTCGCCGAGGTCGACCTCGACATCCGCGGCGGCGGGCAGCTCCTCGGCACGCGCCAATCCGGTCTGACCGACCTCAGTTTCGCGCGACTTCGCGAAGACCGAGATCTGCTCGAGCTCGCACGCAGCGTTGCGGACGAGCTCATGGAGAGTCCCGGCCCGCTGGCGGACGAGGTCGACCGCGCGTTCGAGGAGACGGTGGACCTCAGCGGCGCCTAGTCCGTATCTACGGACATGAACAGGCGCCAGTTCGTCGTCGGCGCCGCGACGCTGCCGATCGGCTTGCGCGCAAGCGTCGACGCCCTTGCGGGGGGTGGTGACCCCGTCGCCCTCGTCACCGCCGACACGGAGGCTCGGGTCGCGGTGGTCGAGCTGTCGACCGGGAAGATGGTCCGGACGATCCCGACGCTCCCCGGACCTCGTAGCGTCGAGAGCGTCTCAGGGCGCGTCGGCGTCGTGTGCCACACCGCGCACGGCGCGGTGTCGTTGATCGACGGGGTGACGCTGCGTGTGCGCCGTGTGCTGAAAGGCTTCGACGAGCCCCGCTACACCGCTGCAGCGCCGAACGGTCGACACGCGTTCGTCAGCGACTCGGGAAGACGCGAGGTGGTGACGGTCGACGTTGTGCACGGGCGTGCGGTCGCCCGCGTCGCGGTAGGCGGTCAGGCGCGGCACATCTCGATCGACCCGAGCGGACGGATCGTCTGGGTGTCACTCGGCTCGAAGGCCGAGCAAGTTGCCGTGCTGGACGTCTCCCGCCCGACGGCGCCGCGGCTGCTGAGACGATTCAGGCCGCCGTTTCTCGCGCACGACGTCGGGATCGTTCCCGGCGGCCGACACGTCTGGGTGAGCTCCGGCGACCGTGGCACGCTGGCCGTCTACGACCGACGGAGCGGTGACGTCCTGCGGCGCTTGCCGGCCGACGCGCCGCCACAACACGTCACGTTCTCGCGCGGCAATGCGTATGTCACGAGTGGGGAGGACGGAATGCTGCGCGTGCAATCGCTGCAAGACGGACGCGTCCTGCACACCACGCAGATCCCGGTTGGCTCGTACAACGTCCAGGAAGCGTTCGGGTGGATCGTGACTCCGTCGCTCGATCGCGGCACGTTCTGCGTCCTCGACCGGCGTGGACGGCTGCGTCATCGCGTCCAGGTTGCGCCGTCCTCGCACGACGCCTGCTTCGTGATGACCGCCTGACAGAGCGAGCTTGACATGTGACCTTTAAGTCACCTATCATCCGAGCCGTGACAGACGACGACCGTGTGTTCAAGGCGCTCGCCGACCCGACCCGGCGGTTCCTGCTCGACCGGCTCTTCGACCGTGACGGCCGCACGCTCACGGAGCTCGAGTCCGAGCTGGAGATGACCCGCTTCGGAGTCATGAAGCACTTGCGCCTGCTCGAGGATGCGGGACTCGTCGTGACGCGGAGGTCCGGGAGGGAAAAGCTGCACTTCCTCAATCCGGTGCCGATCCGCCTGATCCACGACCGGTGGATCGACAAGTACACGGAGCGCCGCGTCTCGGCGCTCGCCGACCTCAAGCACGAACTGGAGGAAACTGCATGACGACGATGACCGAGATCCAAACGACGCAGGTGTACCAGGTGTTCATCCTCGCGAGCCCGGAGCAGATCTGGGAGGCGATCACGAACTCCGACTTCACGCGGCAGTACTTCTACGCATCCGAGGTCGAGTTCACGAACGGGCGCCGCATCGCACGCGGTCCTGACGGCGAGCTGTGGGGGGACGAGCCGGTCGTCGAGTGGCAGCCGCCGCACAAGCTCGTGCATCAGTGGCGATCCCAGTACGACCCCGAGCTCGCGGCGGAGGAAACCAGCCGCGTCACCTGGGAGATCGAGGCGCAGGACGGCGGCGTGACCAAGCTGACCGTCGTCCACGACCAGCTCGAGGGCGCCCCGAAGACCGCAGAGAGCGTCGCGGGCGGTTGGATGTACATCTTGAGCGGCCTGAAGACGCTGCTGGAGACGGGGAAGCCGCTGCAGGGCTGAACCTCCCGCCTACACTCGCCCGGTGCGCATCATCGCGGGCGAGAAACGTGGTCACACGATCTTCGCGCCACGCGGTCGGGAGACACGTCCGACTTCCGACCGCGTGCGCGAGAACATCTTCAACATCGTCGCGCCGTGGGTGGAAGATGCCCGCGTGCTCGATCTCTATGCCGGCTCGGGGGCGATGGGGCTCGAGGCGCTCTCGCGCGGCGCGGCGAGCGCGGTCTTCGTCGAGTCGGATCCGGAGGCTTTGCGGGTAATCGAGCGCAACCTCGACAAGCTTCGGCTTACGGGTGCGCGTGTCGTGAAGCTGAACTCGACCGCGGCGCTGATGCAGGAATCCAGCACGGGCAGAAAGTACGATCTCGTGCTCGTCGATCCCCCGTACGACATGACGAACTACGACGCGCTCTCCCGTTACCTTTCTGACGTGCTCGCCGAGGACGGTCTACTCGTACTCGAGACGGCTGCAAAGGTCGAGCCGGAACTTTCCGGCCTGGCCGTGCGCATGACCCGGAAGTACGGGTCGACACGCGTGACGGTGTTCGAGCACGAGTGATTACCGCTATCGCACCCGGCTCGTACGACCCGGTCACGAACGGGCACATCGATGTGATCGGCCGCGCGGCCGGCATCTTCGACCGTGTCGTCGTCGGAGTCGTCGCGAACCCCACGCACAAGACGCCGATGTTCTCACTCGACGAGCGCGTCGGTTTCCTGCGCGATGCGCTGCGAGACCTGGAGAACGTCGAGGTCGACGTCTTCTCGGAGCTCGTCGTCGACTTCGCGCGGAAATGGAACGCCAAGGCGATCGTGAAGGGGCTCCGCGTCATCTCGGACTTCGAGTGGGAGTTCCAGATGAACCAGCTCAACCGCACCCTCGCCCCGGACGTGGAGACGGTCTACGTGATGGCGAGCCCCGCGGTGAGTTTCGTCTCCTCGAGCGGGGTGAAGGAGATCGCCGCCTTCGGCGGAGCCGTTGACGAGCTCGTGCCCGAGGCCGTCGCACGTAGATTTAGGGAGCTTTTTCCCGACGGTCGCCCGGGAACCCCAGAAAATCCGCAAGAATAGGAGCCCATGGACGTACTTGTACTCATCGACAAGCTGGACGACCTCGTGCACAACGCCAAGGCCGTGCCGTTGACCGACCAGGTTCGGATCGACCGGGAAGAGATCTACGACATCCTCGACCAGATGAGAGCGACCATCCCCGAGGAGATCAAGCAGGCCCGGTGGATCGTCAAGGAGCGCCAGGAGATGCTCGCCGAGGCGAAGCGAGAGACCGACCGGCTACTGGGCGAGGCGCGTGAACAGGCCGTCCGCGAGGCCTCGCAGACGGAGATCGTCAAGATTGCCGAGCGGCAAGCGCAGGACATCGTCGACGACGCGCGTCGCCAGGCGCGGGAGACGCGCCTTGAGATGGAGGACTGGGCAGACTCCATCCTCTCGACGCTCGAGGTGAACCTGGAGAAGTTCCTCACGGCCGTGAAGCGCGGCCGCGAGCGGCTGCACGAGCGCTCGCAGGAGACGGTGGTCGCGGGCGTCGCGGCCGCCGTCTCCGACGACTCTCAGCCGTACGGGTAGCTAGGCCGCGACCGGCTGCGCCTCAAGCTCGGCGCAGACTTCCCTAGCCGTATCGGCGAACGCGTTCGCGGCGGCCGCGCGATAACGGTCGCGGTGCCAGGCAATGGAAATCCGCCGCGCCGGCACTTTCGGCAGCTCGAGCAGCCTGGTCGCCTCGTGCTCTGGATCAACCGTCAGTCGCGGGACGAGGGCGTTGCCGATGCCCGTCGCGACCATGGCCTGCACCGTCTGGTTGTGATCGGAGAGGAAGACGAAGTCGAGAGGGCGACCAAAGGCCGACTCAATTTGCTTGACCGCCCGGCAGCGCTTGTGGCCGATCAGGTCGAGTTCGGCAACCTCACGAAGGGTCAGCGGCGTATCACGGTCGGCCAGGGGCGAGTCAGCCCTGACGACCAGCACGAAGGGGTCGCGCATGACCTCGATCGAGTCGAAGGGACCGTCGGTGAGCGGAAAGTCCGCGAACGTGAGATCGAGCTCGCCCCGCTCTACCAGGCCGAGCAACTCCTCGTCGTCGGCCGACTCGGTCAGCGTCACGTGCACCTGCGGCCACGCCATGACGAACCTGCGCATCAGCTCGGGGAGGACGCGCTGGCCCACGCTCTGGTAGACGCCGACTCGAAGGGGGCCGGCCTGGCCCTCGGAGAGGGCGACCAGATCAGCCTGGGCAGCGGCGACTCGCGCCGCGATTGCGTCTGCGTGGGTCAGCAGAAGGCGTCCGGCATCGGTCAGCGACACCGGCTTCGGCCCGCCGGGCCGGTTGACGAGGCGGTGCCCGACGAGGCGCTCGAGGGTCGCAATCTGCTGACTGACGGCCGACTGCGTATAGCCGAGAGCGGCTGCGGCTTTGCCGAATGAGCCCTCGTGCGCGACTGCTTCCAAGGCCAGGAAGTGCCGTAGTTCAACTCCCAGCCAACCATCAGCTCCCATAATCGAAGTTCATTCTAACCCGATTTGTCCTAATGGTATTGAGATCCCGATCATGGCTGTATGACCGCAGCGTTCGCACGCCGCTCGCGGGCGGCTGCAGGCGCCGCGCTCGGAACCATCTATCTCGTCTGGGGCTCGACCTACCTGGCGATCCGTGTCACCGACCGGACGATGCCGCCGTTTCTCATGTCGTCGGCTCGGTTCCTGATCGCCGGCAGCGCGCTGTACCTCTTTTCGTCCCGAGGGCGTCCGCGTCCGACCGCGCGGCAATGGAGCGCAGCCGCGATCGTCGGCGCCGCGCTGCTGCTCGTCGGTAACGGCGGAGTCGCGTGGGCTGAGACCAGGCTCGAGTCGGGTCTCGCCGCATTGCTCGTCGCGATGGTCCCGCTGTGGGTGGCGTTGATGGATCGCCTCTTCTTCGGGCGGCGCCTCTCGCCTGTTGCGGTAGCCGGGCTCGTCGTCGGCTTCGGAGGGGTCGCGCTTCTCGTTCGCCCCGGCGGTGGTGGAGATGACGTCGCAGCGATGCTGGCCCTGGTCGGCACGACGGCCGCGTGGGCGGCGGGCTCGCTCTACGCACGCGGCGCCGCCCTGCCGGAAAGCCCATTGCTCTCGGCATCGATGCAGATGCTTTCGGCCGGCGTCTTCCTCGGTGTCGCCGGGTTTGCGAGCGGCCAGGCTTCGGCGGTGCATGCGAACTCGTTCTCCATCAAGCCTGTTCTCGCTTTCACCTATCTCGTCCTCGTCGGCTCTCTGGTCGCGTTCTCGGCGTACGCCTGGCTGTTGAAGAACGTCCGGATCTCGGTCGTCTCGACGTACGCGTTCGTCAATCCGGTCGTGGCTGTCGCGCTAGGCACCGTCTTCCTCAGCGAGCCGATTCGCTGGACGACGGTCACCGCCGGCGCGGCGATCGTCGCTGCGGTGGTGCTGATCGTGACCGCACGTGCCCCTGCGCAGAAGCCGGTGACAGGCGAGGCTCCGGAGGCACTCAAAGCCGCTGCGTAGCGCTACCCTGGCTCCTTGTGAGGAGCTTCAATCTCAGGCAAGTCAAGCTCCGCTCGGGGGAGGAGTACCGCGACGAGGTCGAGCTCGAGCAGGAGCCCTTCGAGCTCGGCGGCGAGCGTTATCTGCCCGTGCCCGACAAGGTTCCCGCGGAGCTCGTGATCCAGAAGGCGAGCACCGGGACCGTCTTCGAGCTTCACTTCACGTCACGTCTCCACGGGCCGTGCTACCGCTGCCTGGGCGACGCGGTGCTTGAGGTGCCGATCGCGGCGCGCGAGTACCAGGCGGCGAACCCCGAGGGCTCGGACGAGTTGCGTACTCCCTATCTGGCGGACGACAGGCTCGACCTCAGCGCCTGGGCGCGAGATGCGGTCGCGCTGGCCCTGCCTGACAAGATCCTCTGCCGGCAGGACTGCGCCGGCCTGTGTCCCGTCTGCGGCAAGAACCTGAACGACGAACCGCACGAGCACGAGGACGAGGCAACCGACTCTCGCTGGTCGGCACTCGACGCCCTCCGCGGCAAGCTCTAGACCCGGTCCTAACGAGCACGGCTCTTGTCGCGCGGTTCCCGAACGGCAAGGGTCTGACCCCGGCGCGTAGCGCCCGTCCGCGAAGCGGACTGGTGGAGGGGGGAACCGGGAGGTTCCCCCAAGGGCGAGCCGGCCTGAGTCGATGCCACGTCCCGAACGGCAAGGGTCAAACCTCCCCTAAAACGCCTCGTCCCAACCGGGCGGCAAGTCGAGCGCCGTCCACGACGGGTCCGGCTTCCACGACGCCCACTCGTCCGACCACCATCGGCGGCCGGCTTCTGCGTCCGCAACGATGCGTGCTCCCTCGACCCGGATCTCGGCGACTTCGCCCGCGCTCCAGCGGCCACGTTCGACCCACGCGTCCAGAAGCTCCTCGTCCTTGAGCTCAAACGATCCGTCCGGCCGGATCCAGACGTCGAGCTCGCGGTCCAACGTGTCGAAGCCGCGTTCCGTCAGGCGAATCGGCGCCGCGAGATTTACGTACCAGCCTCGGAACTCGCGCTCCTCGCCGAACCAGAAAACCCAGATCGAATGCTCAATGTCGGGTCGGTGAAGCGTCAGCACTCCGTGTCCGCGCCAGCGCGTGTCCTCGCCGCGGTTCCAGGGATGGGTGCCCGGCGGCCACGGCCAGCTCCCGGCCGGGAAGCCGAGCCTCGTGCCCTCGGCGAGGTACACGGCCAGCAGGTCGTCGCGTTGCTCGACGACGCGAACGGGTTTGACGAGCCACGGCCGTCCTCGCCAGACCTCCCGCCAGAGGATCACGTCGCCCGAGAGCCAACGCACCGGCGGGACGGTAACCCTCCGATACACTGCCCCGTTCGAATGGCCGTCCCGAAGAAGAAAACCTCGAAGGCGCGTCGCGACAAGCGTCGCGCGCAGCACAAGATCGAGTCGCCGCGGCTGAACTTGTGCCCGCAGTGCGGACAGCCGAAGCGCCCGCACCGCGTGTGCCCGACCTGCCACACCTACCGCGGCCGGGACGTCGACCCACTGCGCACACCGGCCCCGTAAGGTTCGCGCCTTTGCGGCGACTTCGATCGTGTCGACCGATCAGTTCAGACGGTCGACGCGCGGGGCGCGTCGACCTGAAGTTGGCGTCGCCGAGTCGCCGGCTTAGATGACCCGCGTCGCGGTCGACGCCATGGGGTCGGACCGAGGACCGGAGGAGATCATCGCGGGCGCGATCGCGGCCGCATCGGAAACGGTCGAGCCGATCATCGTCGGCCAGAGCGGCCTCGACACGAAGGGGCTCGCCTTGCTCGAAGCAGCCGAGGTGATCGTGATGGACGAGAAGCCGACCGACGCAGTCCGCTCGAAGCCAGACAGCTCCCTCGTCGTCGCGTGTCGAGCCGTAGCCGAAGGGAAGGCCGAGGCTGTCGTCTCCGCGGGCAACACGGGTGCAATGCTCGCGGCGTGCCTCCTCGAGCTGCGACGCATTCCGGGCGTTCGCCGCCCTGCCATCGCCGTCACGATTCCCGCCCGCCGAGGGCCGTCCGTTCTGCTCGACTCCGGCGCAAACGCCGACGCGCGGCCGGAGGATCTCGTCCAGTTCGCACACATGGGAGCCGTCTTCGCCGAGGAGATCCTGGACGTGCGCGAGCCGATGATCCGGCTCCTCTCGATCGGCGAGGAAGCCGAGAAGGGAAATCAACTGACGCTCGAGGCGCACGACCTCCTGCAGGCGACCGACCTGAACTTCATCGGCAACACCGAGGGCCGGGACCTGATCGCCGGTGCCGCCGACGTCGTCGTCACGGACGGTTTCACCGGGAATGTCGCGCTGAAGCTGCTCGAGGGCACGATCAAGAACGTGCTCGAGGCCTTTCGCGAGGAGATCACCGCCTCGCTTCGCGGCCGGATCGGGGGCCTGCTCATCCGCCCGGGAGTTCGCCGACTCCGACAGCGGCTCGACCCGGACACCTACGGCGGGGCGTATCTCCTGGGGCTCCGCGGGCTGGCTGTGATCGCGCACGGCAACTCCTCGGAGCGTGCGATCGCCAATGCCGTCCGGCTCGCCGCGAGGGGGGTCGAGCACGACGTCGTGGGCAGGCTGACTCAAAGAATCGACGCGACCGTGTTAGCATCCCGCCCCTCAACGACTCCGACCCCAACGTGAGGTGACATGGCAGCGTCCCGCGAGGAAGTCTTCGAGCGCGTCAAGGAAGTGCTGACCGAGCAGCTCGGTGTAGACGAAAGCGACATCAACGAAGAGGCTTCCTTCCAGGAAGATCTCGATGCGGACTCGCTCGACCTGGTCGAGCTGATCATGGAGCTCGAGGATCAGTTCGGGATCAAGATCTCCGACGAGGACGCCCAGAAGATCCAGACCGTCGGCCAGGCCGTCGACTACGTCGCCTCACACCAGTAGCGCTCCCTCCGGGGACACCGCCCGGCTCCGGAAGCTGATCGAGGAGCTGCCCCAGGAACGGGCCGAGCAGGTCTATACCCACGCATCGTGGGCGAGCGAACGAGCCGCGTCGTACGAGCGGCTCGAGTTTCTCGGCGACAGCGTGCTCGAGCTCGCGATCGCGCGTGAGCTCTTCGAGCGGTACCCCGCGTTCACGGAAGGTCGCCTGGCGAAGATTCGTTCGCACGTCGTCTCGCGCGCGAGCTGCGCGGTCGTCGCTCGCCAGCTCGAACTCGGCAGCCGTCTCGCCGAACGCGGAGCCAACATCCCCGACGATGAGCTCGACCGTCTCTCGCGCAATCGAAACGTTCTTGCTGCACTGCTGGAGGCGGCACTCGCGGCCCTGTTCCTCGAGCACGGCTTCGAGAAGATCGAGCGGCCGATCGTCGCGGCTTTTGCAGGCCGGATCGACTACGCGCTGACGAGCCACGTGGACTACAAGACCGAGCTGCAAGAAGCACTGGCGCGGCGGGCCCAGTCCGTGACCTACTCCGTGCTCGAGGTCGACGGGCCGCCGCACGACCGGCGCTTCACCTGCGCCGCGGTCATCGACGGCGAGGAGATGGGAGTCGGCACCGGTAACTCCAAGAAGGCCGCGGAGCAGGAGGCGGCCAAGGGCGCGCTGTCGAAGCTCGGAGTCGAGGTCTCCACGCAGTAAGGGCTCTCAGGCAGTGTCCCGCGTCATCCGCGCTCCCAGCTAGGTTGTGCGGCGCATGCATCTGCGCGCCATAAAGCTGCGCGGCTTCAAGTCGTTCCCTGAACCGGTCGAGATCCGCCTCGAGCCGGGCGTTGCTGTCGTCGTGGGCCCGAACGGGTCCGGGAAGTCCAACGTCTCGGACGCGATCGTCTGGGCTGCCGGCTCGCTGGCCCCGTCTGAGTTACGCGCCGAGAAGCCCGACGACGTGCTCTTCGCCGGCGGAAACGGCCGCGCCGAAGAGGACTTCTGCGAGGTCGAGCTCCTCTTCGACAACCCCGACGGCGACGGACCGCTGCCGTACTCCGAGCTGTCTGTGGCGAGACGGCTTCATCGTGCCGGCGAGGGTCAGTACCTCCTGAATCGCACCGCCGTTCGGCGCCTCGACCTGGTCGAGCTGCTTGCCGACCTCGGCCTCGGCGGCGGCATGCACTCCATCATCGGCCAGGGCCGCGTCGAGGAGATCCTCGGTTCGAAACCGCAGGAGCGCCGCGAGCTGCTCGAGGAGGCTGCCGGGCTCGGGCGCTTCAAGAAGCGCAAGCACCGCGCCGAGCTGAAGCTCGCGCGCGTGGCGATCCAGGTCGAGCGCGCGCGCGACGTCGAGGCCGAGGTGAAGAAGCGCCTGCGGCCGCTCGCGCTCCAGGCGACCGCTGCCGAGCGCGCCGAGAAGCTGCGCGGCGAGATCGCGGCGCTGCGTGCGCGCGTCGCAGAGCTCGACCTCCAGGACCTGCAGGAGCGACTCGAAGAGGGTGAGGGGCGCAGAACAGCTGCCGTCCTCGCACGCAAGGACGCCGACAAACGTCTGGACTCGCTGCTCGAGGAGCGCCGCCGCGCGGAGGAAGAACTGGCCGACGCCGCCGGACGCCGCGAGGAGGCGACCGCGACGCTCTACCGGTTGCGCAGCGCGCGCGAGCGTCTCGAGCTGCGTCGCGAGAGCGCCGAGGCGTTCCTCGAACGGTTGAGGGCCGAGCTCGCGCGGCCCCGGCGCGTGCTCGATGCGCGTGTGCGCGCGGAGCGAGAGGCCGTGCGCGAGCAGGCGCGCGTGGCGCGCGAACGCCTGCACACGCTCGAGCGCGCACTCGCGGAACGCGAGGGACTGCCGCCGGCCGCGCGCGCTCTCGCCGAGGAAGGCGAGCGGCTCGCGCTCTCTCTGCTCGCGGTCGAGCCGGGACAGGAGCGTGCCGTGGCGGCCGCGCTCGGCCATCGCGCTTCGGCACTCGTGGCCGACGATGCGCGCGCAGCGCTCGCGCTCGCCGAACGGGCGCGCGCTGCCGGGCTCGGCAGCGTCGTCGTGCTGACCCGCGATCCCGCGGAGCTCGTTCGCGAGCTGCCCGTGGTGCCGAAGGAGGACCTGTTGCGCTCGCCGGTTCCCGCTGTGACGCCCGAGGGCTTCGGCTACGACCCGCAGCGTGGAGAGCTCTGGTTCGCCGGGGAGACCGCTGAGGCGGTGTGGCTCGAGCTCGAGGCCCGCCGCCGTGCGCTCGCCGCCGACGTCGAGGACCTCGAGGTCCGGGCCGCCGCGCCGATTCCGGAGGATGCGTACTCCGCGGCGCGCGATCCACTGACCGTCACGCTCGCGCGTCGGGCGGCGCGCCAAGTCGAAACGCTCGAAGGCATCGCTGACGACCGGTTCGAAGCGCCTCTTCGTGCACGCGCCGATGCGAGCGGCTCGCGTACCGGCGCACTTGCCGAGGACCTGCGCAAGCTCGGGGCAGCGGAAGTCGATGCGCGGCGCGCCGCGGCTGAGGCGGGCGAACGGCTCAGCGCCGTCGACGTCGAGCGCGCCCGAATCGAAGCCGAAGCCGACGAGGCGCGTCGCCGGCTCGAGGGTGCGGCTGCCGAGCCCGCCGAGGGCGACGACCCCGACGAGCTCGCCGGACGGATCGAGCGGCTGGAGCGCCGGCGGGAGTCGCTCGGCCAGGTCAATCCGCTTGCGAAGGAGGAGTACGAGCAGGAGAAGGAGCGCCTGCACGAGCTCTCGAGCCAGAGGGCCGATCTCGAGGCGAGCCTCGAGGAGCTCGAGGCGCTCCGCGACGACCTTGCACGCACCGTCGAGCAGCGCTTCGCGGAGACGTTCGCGGCCGTGCAGGAGAACTTCACCGAGGTGGCGTCGACGCTCTTCCCGGGCGGCGAGGGACGTCTTCGCCTGACGGCGCCCGAAGACGAGGAGGAGCAACCGGGCATCGAGGTCGAGCTTCGCCCCGCCGGCAAGAAGGTGACGCGGCTGTCGCTGCTTTCCGGCGGCGAGAAAGCGCTCGGCGCGATCTCGTTCCTGTTCGCCCTCTTCCTCGCACGTCCCTGTCCCTTCTACTTGCTCGACGAGGTCGAGGCGGCGCTTGACGACACGAACATCGGTCGCTTCGTCGAGCTCTTGCGGCGCTACTCGGACCGTGCCCAGTTCATCGTCATCACGCACCAGAAGAGGACGATGGAGGCCGCGGATATCCTCTACGGCGTGACGATGGGCGCCGACGGAGTCTCACAGATCGTCTCTCGGCGTCTGCCTCGGGAGCAGGCCGCCGCGCTTGCCTCGTAGCTGGGGCGAACTCCTTGGAGAAGAGGGCGCGCGGCCTGAGCCTGAGGCCGAGCGGGCAGGACTGTTCTCCCGTCTGCGCGACTCGCTCACCAAGAGCCGTCAGGCGCTCACTGCCGAGCTCGCCTCCGCCGCCTTCGATCCCGGCGACGACGCGGCCTGGGAGCGGCTCGAGGAGGGGCTGATCCGCGGAGACGTCGGTGTCCCCGCAACCGCCGAGCTCGTGCGGCGGCTCGAAGCGCGCCAAGATCTCACGGACTTCAACGCCGCGCTCGCAGAAGAGATAGCGAGCCTGATGGGCGAGCCTCCGACGCTCCACGTCCGCAGCGATCCCAGCGTGCTGCTCGTCGTCGGCGTCAACGGCACCGGCAAGACGACGACGATCGGCAAGCTCGCGGAGCGCTTGCGCCAGCACGGCCACGCGGTCGTGCTCGGGGCGGCCGACACGTTCCGCGCTGCGGCCGAAGAGCAGCTCGAGATCTGGGCGGAGCGTTCGAGCGCGGAGTTCGTCGGCGCGGAGCGCGGGGCAGATCCCGCATCCGTTGCCTTCGACGCGATCGAACGTGCACGACAGGACGGGCGTGACGTCGTGATCATCGACACGGCCGGACGCCTGCACACCCAGGCGAACCTCATGCAGGAGCTGGCAAAGGTGAGACGTGTCATCGAAGGGAGACTTCCCGGTGCGCCCCACGAGACGCTCCTCGTCGTCGACGCAACGACGGGGCAGAACGGCCTGCAGCAGGCGCGGCTCTTCGGCGAGGCAGTCGGCGTCTCGGGAGTTGCGCTCACGAAGCTCGACGGCAGTGCGAAGGGCGGGATTGCGGTCGCGATCGCACACGAGCTCGGCCTCCCGGTCAAGCTGATCGGCGTGGGGGAGAAGCTTGAGGATCTCCGGCCGTTCGATCCCGGCGATTTTGCTCGTGCCCTTGTCGGACGTTCCTAGATGCTCAGTCAAGACGGCTGCACGGGCAAAGCCCGCACGGCCTCTGGGCGACAGCGCAAGCGCAGTCGCGGACGCGCAGGATTTCCCACAGGCACTCGTCGCGGGTTAGTCTCGTCGTCATGCCATCTGCGGAGAACAGCATCGTCATCAACCGGGCCCGCCCTGAGGTCTTCGAGTTCGTCGCCGAGCACGAGAACGACAAGTCGTGGCGACCCGGCGTGCTCGACATCGAGCGTGCGTCCGGGGAGGGCAAAGGCGCGATCTACCGTCAGGGCGTTAAGGGTCCCATGGGTCGCCGCATTCCCGCCGACATCGAGATCACCGCGTACGAAAAGGACTCACACGTCGCCTTCCGGACGCTCAGCGGCCCCGTGCGACCGGAGGGCAGCTACCGCTTCGAGGACGCGGACGGCGGCACGCGCGTCACGTTTGCGCTCAACGCGAACCTGAGCGGAGCGCAAAAGCTCATGGCGCCGATGGTTCGGCGCTCGATGAACTCGCAGGTCCAGGCGCTCGAGTACCTGAAGCAGGTCCTGGAGAACTAGGAGGGTTTGGCGGAACGTCGCACAGCCGATGTTTCGCGCCAAACCCTCCTAGCGCTCGACGGCGAACGCGATGTTCACCGTTGTCCGATACACGCTGATCCGATCGTTCTCGACTTCTGCGCTCATCGAAACGACGTGTGCCCCGCTGATCCCGCGCAGGGTCTTCGCCGCTTCCTGAACGGCCGCATCGGCGGCTTTCGCAAAGCTCTCGGTGGACGAGCCGATGATCGTCACGACCTTCGCGACATCTGACATGTGACCTCCTTCGTGGTCTAGCCGGACGGGCTGATGACCACGCCGTACCCGCTGAGCGGATTGTCACCCGTGATGAAGATGTGATTGACCTTGAAGACGTGCTTTCCGGACGCTTTCCCGTTTTCGTACGCGTCCTCGAGCGCGTCCTCCAGAGACCGCCCCGAACCGCTGTACTCCTGCTCGTACTGCGCGAGTACCTGGCGGAGCATGTCTTGTGAGTCTGATCCGTTCTGCACCGCAGCCCTCCCTGTTAGCTGACCCGACGACACTAACGCGCGAGCGCGTAAACGGGAAGCGGCGAATCAGTGCACGCGGGCGCCCAATGCTGCGGCGGCTTTCGCCTCGGAGACGAGGTTGCCCTTGCGCTCGAAGGCCTGCCGGGCTCTTTCGATCAGGGTGGGCGCCAATTCCGACTCGTGGGCTAGTCGCAGAACGTTCGCGAGCACGAGCAGGGTGTTGCCCTGCAGATCCAGGAAATCCGTCCCTTCCGCAAGCGACACAGCCTCTTCTGCGAGCAGCTCGGCGCTGGACGGATCACCGGTCCGCGCCAGTGCCGCTGCGCGCGCGCTTCGCCACACCGCCTGGGTGACGGTGTCCGCGACCGCGCCGGTTTGCTCGCTGATCTCGGAGAACTCGATCGCCTCCTGGTACTCGCCCTGCTCGACCAGCGCGTGGGCGAGGAAAGCGGCAATCGTGGAGCGGGTCCCGCGCTCGCCCATCTGCTCGAGTGCGTCGTAACCCGAGCGCAGCTCGCGCACCGCAGCAGCGGGATCGCCGGCGAGCAGTTCGATCGAACTCGCGGCGAACGAGTGCTCGCCCGCGAGCATGTAGCGGAGACCGAGCTCCTCATAGATCGCCCGCCCCTCCTCGGCGAGCTTGCGTGCCTCGTCGAAGTGGCCCTGCATCGCATGCAGCCAGGCCACCGTGCTCGCGATGCCTGCGCGCACTTCCACGTCGCCGAGCACACTTTCGCTGAGCTCGTCGCAACGACTGATCGCGTCCTGGACGGGTGTTGGGCCATACGCCAGAGCGCGGGCCAGCAGGCCGATGATCGTCGAGATCTCGCGGGTATCGGACGCGCGCTTTGCGTGCACGAGGGCGCGTTCCAGCGCCTCCGTCCGCGCGGCCCAGCGGCCGGCGATAGCGTCGGCTTCGCTGCGCAGCCACCAGGCCTTGGCGAGGCCGAGCTCGTCGTGCAGGTCCTCGAGCAACGGAATCGTCGTCTCTGCGATCCGGATTAGCTCCTCGGTCGAGCTCTCCGGGTTCGTGAACGTCCTGAAGAACTCCCGCTCGATCTGCGTGCGCAGCTCGAGCTTCTTGTCGCCGGCGGCTGCCGCTCCGGCCAGGGCGTCGCCGAGCACGACGTCTGCACGGCTGAAGTCGCCGGTCTTCATCAGGGCGCTGCCGAGTTGCGGGAGCGCCTGGAGTCGAATCGGGCTCCGGTCGTCGAGCAGCGTGGTGGCACGCGCGAGCAGGTTCACCGCCGCTGGCATGTCGTGACGTGCAAAGGCGCGGTCGCCGGCCTGAGCGAGCAGGGCTCCGGCACGATCGGAGAGAGCGCGCGCGTCTTCGTCGAGAGCGCCGAGCTCTTGCCGGTAATGCACCGCCTGCTCGTAGTGGTAGCCCACGATCTCGTCGAGCTCGCCGGCTCGTCCCATGTTCGTGCGGACGGCCCAGTCCCCGAACCGCTCGTGCAGCTGCGCACGGCGCTCTTTCGGAATGCCCGCATACGCAGCGTCGCGGATCAGCGCATGACGGAACCGGTACGCGTCCTCACGGCCCGGGCGGGGAGTGAGCAGATCCTTGCGGACCAGGTTAAGCAGGCGCATGTCAACACCGGAACGCTCGTCCTCGTCGAGGAGCTGCAGGACTGAACTGCGCACGAAATCCTTCCCGGCGATCGCGGCACGTTCGAGCACCCCACGCTCGTCTGACGGGAGTCGGTCGAGTCGCGCTGCAAGGAGGGCATGGATAGTCGGCGGGATCGCCTCGACCGAACCGCCCTCGGCGAGCATCGCGGCCATCTGTTCCACGTAGAGCGGGTTGCCTTCGGCCGCTTCGGCGATCCGCGCGCGTGCGGCGGAGTCGAGCGGCCATTCCTGAGCGATCTCGTCGAGCAACTGCTCCAACTCTGCGTCAGTGAGCGGACCGAGGACGAGCTCTGTCGCATTCGGCGCGGACAGCCAGCCCTGCCGCTCCTCGAACAGATCCGGCCGGGCGAGGCACAGCAGGAGGACGGGAGCATCATGCGTCCACCCGGCTAGGTACTCGAGCAGGTCGAGCAGCGTCGGGGCAGCCCAGTGGATGTCCTCGAACATGATGACGGCGGGCTGGTCGCGCGCGAGCTCCTCGAAGAGCCGACGGACCGCCCAGAACATCTCCGTCCCCGGGGCGAGCGTGGGCGTGGACCCGACTGCGCTCAGGACGCGCTCCGCGATCGACTCCCCGTCTTCCGTCTCGGCGAGGATTTCTCTCACGCCTTCCTCGGCGCCGAGTGCGCCGATCATCTGCACCAGCGGCCAGAAGGTGATGCCGTCGCCGTACGGGAGGCAGCGCCCGCTGACAGTTCGTGCATCGTGGCGGAGGCTTGCGCTCAGCTCGGCCGCCAGCCGTGACTTGCCGATTCCGGCCGGGCCGATCAGCGTGACGAGCTGACACGACCGCTCTGCGGCGACGGCGGCGAAGATCTCCCGGAGCCTGCGCAACTCTTCTTCGCGTCCGACGAGTGGAGCATCGAGACGTCGTGCGTAGGCCGGAGCGCCGGTGATCACGCCGAGGACGTTCCACGCGACCACGGGACCGCTCTTGCCCTTCACGGTGAGCTCGTCCCGCGGTTCGACTAGCGCTGCGTTTGCTACGAGGCGGCGAGTGTTCTCCCCGATCAGGATCTCCCCGGTCCGCGCTGCCTCCTCGAGCCGCTTGGCGACGTTGACCGGATCTCCGGTGGCCAGCATGTGTCCGCCCGTCCCGTCGCCTGCGACCACTTCGCCTGTGTTGAGGCCGACGCGGATGCCGATGTGTACGCCGAGCTCCTCGCCGAGCTCGTCGTTCAGCTGGGTGAGGGCTTCACGCAGCTCGGTGGCCGCGCGGACGGCGCGCAATGCGTCGTCCTCGTGCAGCTCAGGGATCCCGAACACCGCCATCACCGCGTCACCGATGAACTTCTCGACCGTGCCGCCGTGGCGTTCGAGCACCTCGGACATGCGATCGAACCAGCGCGACATCACCTGGCGAAGCGACTCCGGGTCGAGGCGTTCCCCCAGCGGTGTGGAGTCTGCGACGTCGGCGAAGAGGACGGTGACCGTTCTTCGGGTTACGGCCATGTCTTGAGTGTAGGACTCGGCCTCCGGGAGGACTAGCCGAATGCGGCGCGTACCCGCTCGAACAAGCCCTTCTCGTCCGGGGTCGCGTCCTTACGAATGAGCTCGTCTGACTGGACACCGACAAGGAAGACGATCGCGGAAGTGTTGATGTAGGCGGTGAGGACCAGGATGGTCACGAACGTCCCCCCACGGTGATCGGAACGCGGCGACGCGCCGGATCCTGGTTCCCATCTCATGGCAATGCCCGGGTTGGCCCGCGTGCCACATCAGGCGCATCTGGTCGAAGCGAGCGGTCGCCGCTTGATCAGCTCGTCGTCCTCGCGAACGACGCCGAGCGCCCGCAGGGCGAAGGTTCCAGGTAGAGCGGATCGCCGTTTGCAACCCGAGGTCGGCGTAGGTATCGGCGCATGTCTCGCGGTCGTGGCAGGCAGCGAGCGAGTTCTCCATCGCTGTCCAGAAAGCCTCGCCGTCGACGCACCTCTTCTGGCGAGTCGCTCTCGAGGATGCCGAGGTGTTCTTTCAACGCCTCGGCCAAGGGCCAGTACGTGATGCCTTCCCCGTAGCCTCCGGCGTCCCGAGCGCCGCCATCACGGCGTCGCCGGCGAACTTCTCGACGGTTCCACCCGCCAGCTCGATCTCCGCTGCCATCGTCTCGTAGAACCGCTCGAGCCTGATGCGGGTGCGCACCGGGTCCTGCTCCTCCGCAGCGGCGGTGGAGCCGACGAGGTCGGCAAAGAGGATGGTGGCCAACGTGCGCTCGGACCGCTCGGGCACGGCCCAAGTCTGGCTCAGACAGGGCGCAAGTACACTTCCCGGCCTTGTTCGACACCCTGTCAGACCGCCTGCAGAGCGCCCTCGGCGACCTTCGCGGGCGCGGAAAGCTGGACGAGGAGGCGATCTCGCGTGCGATGCGCGAGATCCGTCTTGCGCTGCTCGAAGCGGACGTCAACTTCGAGGTGGTCAAGGACTTCGTCGCCCAGGTCCGAGAGCGTGCGGTCGGTCAGGATGTCCTGAAGAGCCTCACGCCTGGGCAGCAGGTCGTGAAGGCCGTGCACGAGGAGTTGACCGACCTCATGGGCGCGGGCAGCTCGAAGCTTGCGTTCACCGGACGCCCGCCGACGGTGATCCTGCTTGCGGGGCTGCAGGGCTCGGGAAAGACGACCGCTGCCGCCAAGCTCGCGCTGCTGCTCCGCAAGGAGGGCCGGAGCCCCGGACTCGTTGCGGCGGACCTCCAGCGGCCGGCCGCGATCGACCAGCTCGAGCAGCTAGGCCGCCAGATCCAGATCCCCGTCTACCGCGAGGACGACTCCGACCCGATCACGGTCGTGCGCAACGGCGTGCGCTCACTGGCCGACAGCGGTGTGGACACGGTCATTCTCGACACGGCAGGTCGCCTGCACGTGGACGAAGACCTGATGCAAGAGCTCGAGCGTGTGCGCGACGAAGCACGGCCGGCGAACGTCCTGCTCGTCCTCGACGCGATGACCGGCCAGGAGGCGGTCAACGTCGCGCTTGCGTTCCAGGAGCGGATCGCATTCGACGGCGTGCTGATGACGAAGCTCGACGGCGACGCGCGCGGGGGTGCGGCGCTGTCCGTCAAGGCCGTCACCGGCCGGCCGATCAAGCTGATCTCCGTCGGCGAGAAGCTCGACCAGCTCGAGTACTTCCACCCGGACCGGATGGCCTCGCGGATTCTCGGGATGGGCGACGTGCTGACCCTGATCGAACGTGCGGAGCAGGCGGTCGAGCAGGACGAGCAGGCGGAGCTCGAGCAACGGATGCTGAAGGGGCAGTTCAGCTTCGACGACCTGCTGAAGACGTACCGCATGATCGGCAAGATGGGCTCGATCCAGGGTCTGCTGAAGCTGATCCCGGGGATCGGAAACCAGCTCGAGGGGATCGATCAGATCGACGAGAAGCAGTTCGGTCGGGTCGAGGCGATGATCCTTTCGATGACGCCGCAGGAGCGGACGATGCCGCGAATCATCGACGGTTCGCGGCGTCAGCGAATCGCGCGTGGCTCCGGCGTAGGAGTCGACGAGGTCAATCGCCTGATGGAAGCCCGCAAGCAGATGGAGAAGCTGATGAAGGGCATGAGCAAGGGGAAGATGCCCGATCTCGGCGCTCTCGGAGGACAGGCGCAGGCTCCGGTTCCGCAGCCTGGTCAGCGAAAAGCGACAAAATCCAACAAACGCAAGAAGCGACAGAAGTCACGGAGGTAATGATTTGGCAGTACGGATGAGATTGGCGCGTGTCGGATCGAAGAAGAATCCGGTCTATCGCGTCGTCGTGGCCGACTCGCGCTCACCGCGCGACGGCAAGTTCATCGAGATCGTGGGGCGCTACAACCCGCAGCACGATCCGTCGTTGATCGAGTTCGACGAGGACAAGGTCAAGGACTGGCTCGGCAAGGGTGCGCAGCCGTCAGAGACGGTCCAGCGGCTGCTGAAGGCCAAGAACCTGGCGAACTAATTGGCGGAGCTGCTCGAGTACTTGGCGAAGCAACTCGTCGACGATCCGGAGTCCGTGCGCGTCGAGCGCATCGACGAGGAAGACGCGGTCGTGCTTCGCCTCCACGTCGCCCAGGACGATGTCGGCAAGGTGATCGGGCGACAAGGACGGATCGCGCGTGCATTGCGCACGATCGTGCGCGCGGGCAGCGTCCGCGAGCGGCGCCGCGTCCAGCTCGAGATCGTCGACTAGCGCCCCGGATGAAAGTCGCGGCGCTCTATGACGTGCATGGCATGCCGGTGGCGCTCGAGGCGGTACTCGCCGAGGTCGAGGCCGATGCGATCGTGTTCGGCGGCGACCTCGTCTGGGGCCCGTGTCCACGCGAGACGCTGACTCTGATCAGATCGGTCGACGCGCGAATCGTGCGCGGCAACACGGACCGCGAGCCCGACGAATGGGTGTCGTCACAGCTGAGCGCGGAGGAGCTCGACTGGCTCACGCTCCTTCCGGAATCGGTGAGTCTCGACGACGTCTTCTATTGCCATGCCACCCCTCGCAGCGACGAGGAGATCGTCACGCCGGAGACGCCCGACGCGCTGCTCGAGGAGATGCTCGCGGGCGTGAGCGAGCGTCTCGTCGTCGGCGGCCACACGCACATGCAGCAGCGTCGCGGCCGGTACGTCAACGCGGGCAGCGTCGGCATGCCCTACGAAGGAGAGGTGGCGGCGTTCTGGGCTGTGATCGGCCAGGACGCCGACTTTCGCCGCACGACGTTCGACGTCGAGCGCGCGCTCGCGGAGACGCGTCGCAGCGGCTGGCCTCTGGCCGAGACGTTCGCCGAGGAGAACCTCCTTCAATCGCCGACCCGCGAGGAGGCGACGACTCACTTCCGTCCCGCGGAAACATGAGTGCCGACGACCTCGTCGTCGTCGGGCGCGTCGGCAAGTCGCACGGCCTCGACGGTTCGTTCGTGGTCGAGGAGGCGAGCGAGTCAGAGGAACGCTTTCGCGTCGGCGCGGAGCTCATCGTCGACAACCGGCCGGCGAGGATCGTCGGCGCCAGGAAAGCGCGCGGACGCCCGGTGATCCGGCTCGACCGCCGCGTCCCGCGAGGCGCCGTCCTCGGCGTGCCTCGGGACTCCCTCGAGCCCACCGGCGAAGACGAGTACTACGTCTTCCAGCTCGTCGGCCTCCCTGCTCATGAAAAAGGCGGCCTTGCGCTCGGCCTCGTGCAGGACGTGTCGCCCGGCGTGGCGAACGACGTGCTGGAGCTCGACTCGGGCCTCTCGCTCCCGATGGTCGAGGACTGCATCCTGGAGGTCGATCTCGACGCCGGTTACATCGTTGTCGCGCCTGGTTTCGCGGACGCTAGCTAACCTGCTTCGGGTCGCCCTGTGCAGCTAGACGTCTTCACTCTGGTTCCGCATGCCTTCGCGTGGCTGACCGAACAGCGTCCGGTCGCGACCGTGCTTGGCAGCGAGCTCGACCTGCGGCTGTTCTCCTACCGGGATACGACGCCGCTCCGTGCTGCCCAGGTCGACGACGAGCCGTACGGCGGCGGGGCTGGAATGGTGTTGCGCGTCGACGTCGTCGCGGCGGCACTCGGCGCGGTGTACGGCGGGTCGCCGGACCATCGCGTTGTTGCGCTCAGTCCGCAGGGCCGGCAATTGACGCAGGGCGTAGTGGAGGAGCTCGCCGAGGAAGAGCGCCTCACGCTCCTCTCGGCGCGCTTCGAGGGCTTCGACGAGCGCGTCGTCCGGCATCTCGCGTCCGACGCGATCTCGATCGGCCGGTACGTCCTCTCGAACGGCGACCTCCCCGCGATGGTCCTCGTCGACGCGATTGCCCGCCGACTGCCGGGTGCGATCAAAGAGGAGTCGGCGACCATCGAGAGCTTCTCCGCCGCCTTCGAGGGCGGACTCGAGTATCCCCACTACACGCGACCGCCGGAGTTCCGAGGCTGGCGGGTACCCGAGGTTCTACTCTCGGGCGACCACGGAAAGATCGAGGAATGGCGACGGGAACAGAGCCGACAGAGGACCGTCAGCTAGGAGATCTCTACGCGGTGCTCGGGCTGCGGCCCGACGCGTCGCGCCAGGAGATCGAGGCCGCCTACAGGCGCGCCGCGCTGGAGACCGGCTACGACGACGATGCGTGGCGCGCCGTCCGGCAGGCGTACGAGGTCCTGCAGGATCCGCACCGCCGCGCGGAGTACGACACGACGCGAGACGGTTTCCGACCGCGCGAGGCGCCGGGGAAGACGTCCCACAACCCGATCGACCGCCTCTTCCCGGGCCTACCGCACGGATGGCGGGTCGCGATCGACTGGGTCGTAACCATCGTCGGCGCGGTCGCGATCGTCCTCGCGATCAAAGCCTGGGTCGTGAATCCCTACCGGATTCCGTCCTCGTCGATGGAACCGACGCTGCACTGCGCGAAGCCGGCGATGGGTTGCGAGGCGAACACGTCCGACCGCGTGTTGGCGAACCGGTTCATCTACCACTTCCGCGATCCGAAGCGGGGCGAGATCGTCGTGTTCAACACGCCGAAGCTGGCAGAGCAGGAGTGCGGGTCGAAGGGGACGTTCGTCAAGCGCGTGATCGGCCTTCCCGGCGACGTCTGGGAGGAACGCGGCGGTTTCGTCTATATCGACGGTAGGAAGCTGAACGAGCCGTACATCAAGCCCGACCGTCGCGGCAACGAGAGCATGACCCTCGCGGACATCCCGCCGCGGAACACGTACAAGCGAATCCCGAGTGATTACTACCTGATGATGGGTGACAACCGCAGCTCGTCCTGCGACTCCCGCCGCTGGGGCCTCGTTCCACGGAAGAACCTGATCGGCAAGGTCTTCGCCACCTACTGGCCCCCGAGCCGCATCTCGTTCCATTAGCTAGCATTCCGCCCCGGCCTTTCGGGTCCCCTTCTATGAGCAAGGTCATCGAACAGCTCGAGCGCGCCCAGGTGCGCGGTGACATCCCGCAGTTCAAGGCGGGAGACACCGTTCGCGTCCATTTCAAGGTGATCGAGGGCCAGCGAGCGCGGATCCAGGTCTTCGAGGGGATCGTGATCAAGCGCCAAGGGGCGGGCGCCCGCGAGTCGTTCACGGTCCGCAAGCAGTCCTTCGGGGTCGGGGTCGAGCGGACGTTCCCGCTGCATTCGCCAAAGATCGAGAAGATCGAGGTCGCGGCGATTGGCGACGTGAACCGGGCGAAGCTCTACTACCTCCGCGGCAAGGTGGGCAAAAAGGCTCGCGTCCGCGAGCTCCGCCAGGATGGCCCTCGGGCCGCGAGGGCAGTGGAAGCGCCAGCTCAGCCTGAGGAAGAACCCGCGAAGACCCAGGGCGACCCGGCGAATACCTCGGAAACGACCCAAGAATCGGGTTAAAACGGAGGCGCGGGCAAAGCCCGCACCTCCTCTAAGAAGGCATCGCAAGCGACGCCTTGCGGAGGTTCCGGCCCAGGGCGCCGCAGAGCCCGCCGAGTAGCCGGGTATCCTCGCGGCCGTGGCGCTGCGCACCGGCCAGAAGCTCCTACGATTCGACCGAAAGCTCGGGGCACGCCTGGTCGCCGGAACGGACGAGGCTGGACGCGGCTCTCTGGCGGGCCCGCTCGTGGTGGCGGGCGTCCTCCTGGACTACGGCTGCCTGCGCGACCACAAGGTGCGGCCGCTCGGATTCCTCAACGACTCGAAGCAGTGCGCGCCGGAGCGCCGCGAGGAGTTGTTCCATGCCGTGCTCGGGTGCGCGGAGCAGGTCGTCGTCCGCGTGATCCCGCACGGCACGATCGACCGGAACGGCCTACATCGCTCGAACCTGGCGGCTATGCGCGCGATTCTGCACGCGCTGTCGCCGCCGGCGGAGGCCTGCCTCGTCGACGGCTTCCGGCTGGGCCCGACGGCGCCAGAACACCAGGCGGTGGTCGACGGCGACGAGAAGAGCGCCGCGATCGCGGCGGCGTCGATCGTGGCCAAGGTCACGCGCGACCGCCTGATGCGCAGGATGGACGCACTCTTCCCGCATTACGGCTTCTCCTCGCACGTCGGCTACATCACGCCCGGCCATTCGCGCATCGTGCGGGAGCGTGGACCGTCCAGCATCCATCGCCGCTCCTTCCAGGCGCTCTGTTACAAGAGCGACGAGGAGCTGGCAGCACTGTCCGCCTGACGCCGTACTCTCGGACGCGTGTCCGAGCAGCAGCACGGCGCCTTCGGTCAGGACGCATTTGGTCGAGCTGCGGAGAAGGCGGCGCGGTTCTTCGGCACGCCGCAGTACATCGTCGGCCAGTCGATCGTGGTCGTCATCTGGATCACACTCAACGCGGTCGCGATCACCGCCCACTGGGATCCGTATCCGTTTATCCTCTTGAATCTCGCGTTCTCGACGCAGGCCGCCTACGCCGCGCCGTTGATCCTGCTCGCGGAGACGCGGCAAGCCGAGCGGGACAAGATCGCGGCCGTGATGACCGAGAAGCATCATGACGAGGCGGAGCGCAGCGCCGCCCGGAGGGTCACTGCGCTCAAGACGGAGACGGACAAGCTGGAGCAGCTCCTCGAGTCCAATACCGACTTGACGCGGCAGGATAAGGAGCTCACCGAGCAGGTGGCGGCGCTCACCCGTGAGATTCACGCCGCTCTGGTGAACGCCAAGTCGAGCTGAGGGACCGCACGGGGCCTGCCAGGCGTACTTCCGTCGAGAAGCGAGACGGGAGGCGAAGATGCGGAGGCACCTGCTTGCCACGGTCGGGATCGCAGCTCTGGCCGCGGTCGTTGCCACGAGCGCTCAGGGGGACGGCGGCCCCGGGCCTGGGGTCGTTCAAGGTTGGGACGGGATCGCCCGAGGGCCGATCAGGTACGTGGCGTTCGCGACAGGCTCGGGCACTGTCGTCGAGGCTGTCCAGAGGCGGGGTGGACGGGTGCTCCGCTACGCCACGGTGCCTGGGGCCTACGGCATTCCGGGCGTTGCGTATGACGGAACGACCGACGGGCTATCACACGACGGGCGCACGCTCGTGCTCGGCGACGTTGCGACGAGTCCTCAACTCAAGAGGATCAGCTCGTTCGCCGTCATCGGCGTTCGGCAGCTCAAGCTTCGGCACGTCGTGCGGCTGAAGGGAGACTTCTCGTTCGACGCGCTCTCGCCGGGCGCACGGATGATGTATCTGATCGAGCACGTCTCGGTGCAGAACGCGAGCTATCGCGTTCGCGCCTACGATCTCGGTGCCCGGCGATTGCTCCCCGGAGTCCTCGTCGACAAGCGGTCCTGGGAGAGCGTCATGCGGGGCTACCCGTACACGCGGACGGTCTCCAAGGACGGCCGGTGGGTCTACACGCTCTACGGCGGGGGTGAGCACCCCTTCGTGCACGCACTCGACACGAAGAACGCCCATGCCGTGTGCATCGATCTGCCGAAGAAGTGGAACAAGCTCGACCTTGCGGGGATGCGCATCCTCCTCAAGCAAGACCGACGGATCGTCATTCGCTACGGCTCGGGCGGGATCGCGTTCGCCGTGCTCGATGCGAAGGAGTTTCGTGTCTTGCATTTGACAGTCGTGTAACAAAGGGCCTTCTAGCCTGGAGGTGTGCCTCGTAAGGGACTTCGAGCGGAGCAACGGGCAGCATTGTGGTATCGCTTGCGCGGGTACCGCATCCTCGCCCGGAACGCGTGGGTCGCCGGCTACGAGCTCGACATCGTCGTGCGCCGCGGCCGGCGGCTTGTCTTCTGCGAGGTGAAGGAGAAGGGCGGGGACCGCTTCGGCGATCCGCTGGAGATGGTCGACGAGGAGAAGCAGCGGCGGCTCCGCTGGGCCGCCGACGCATGGCTGGAGCGACATCCGGAGACGCATGGCTTGGAGGTTTCCTTCGACGTCATCGCGTTTCGTAACGGCCGTCTCGAGCGGCTGGCCGAGGCTTTCTGAGCTCGGCGTCGAACTGGCGCGGGTGGCCCCGACTCAGGACGCCCTCTACGCCGATCTCGACCTGGCCCTGTCCTGGTCGGAGCGTGACCTCCCCGAGCGCGAGCGCACGCGGCATGTTCACCGCCTGCACCCTTACCTGGGGAAGTTCATCCCGCAGCTCGTCGAGGTGCTGCTGTCACGCTACTTCCGGCCCGGGCAGCACGTTCTCGATCCCTTCGCCGGCTCGGGCACGACACTCGTTCAGGCGCTCGAGAGCGGGCTCGACGCAACCGGCGTCGACGTAGCGGCGTTCAACTGCTTGCTGATGGACGTCAAGACACGCGCGTACAACCCGTTCGTGGTCGAGCAGGAGCTACGCGCTGCGCATGCGCGGATCGGCGCGCCGTCGAGCGAGCGCCCCTCTGCATTCGTTCGCCGCTGGTTCGCGCCGCAGGCGGCTCGGGAGCTGGTCGGCTTTCGCTCGCTCGTCGACGAATTCGAGCACGCTGATGTGCTGCGCGTGATCCTGACGCGCGCCGCTCGGTCTGCTCGTAGGACCACGCACTTCGATCTCGACTTTCCGCGCGAGCCGCAGCTCGAGCCGTACTGGTGTTACAAGCACCGCCGCGAGTGCCGCCCGGTGGAGACGGCCTCGCAGTTTCTCCGCCGCTACACGTTGGACACGCTCGCGCGGCTCAAGTCCTTCGCCCGGGTGCGTGCCCGCGGGCGAGCGGCGACCGTGATTCACGGCGACGTCCGGGTGGAGAAGCTGCCGAGTCGGTACGACGGCGTCTTGACCTCGCCCCCCTATCCGGGGCTCATCGACTATCACGAGCAGCATCGGTACGCGTACGAGCTCCTCGGGCTCGACGACCGGCGCGAGCTGGAAGTTGGGGCTGCAGCGGCGGGAACGTCGCGGGCAGCACTCACGGCGTACTCGGAGGGCATCGTGGAGACGCTGCTCAACGCGAAGTCGGTCCTACGCAAGGGCGCGCCGATCCTGATCGTCGTCAACGACCGCCGCGATCTCTATCCGGAAATTCTCGACCGCGCAGGCTTGCTCCTCGAGGAACGCTTGCGGCGACACGTCAACCGCCGCACGGGCCGGCGCTCCGGAGAGTTCTTCGAGGACGTGCTGATCGCGCGCTGACGCGCGTCAGGGAACGGCGAACGGCAACGCACGGACGATCGTTGGGCGCCCCGGATTCACCGGCGCGCGCAGCGAGGCGGTAGCTGTATAGGCGCCGCCGCTGGAGAGGAGCCCGAGCCGGATCCGTTTCGCGCGACCACCGACAGCGCGACCAAGCAAGCGACGCGTTACGCGGCTGCCGCGCCGGAGGGTGACGACGTATGTGCAGTCGATGTTGCACAGAAGCGTCGCCTCTGGGAACGGATTGACGGACACGACCAGGCTCCCACGCGGTCGTAACGCAAGTCCGGGGCAGCGGGTGACGACGCCGCGATGAGCCCCGGAGATGGCGGCCCGGACTGCGCGAAGATCGGACTTCGGCGACTCGTCGACGTAGTACACGCCGGACTGCCAGCGGTTGAGGTCGCGCTCGTCGATCGCATGGAAGAGAAAGAGCCCCCGGACGTTCGGCTGACAGAACGCGAGCTGGATCGCCTGACGGTAGTACTGCCCCTGTACGGCTTCCGGTACCGGCTTGATCGTCGCGGGCTCACGTCCCGTGTAAAGGCTTGCCTTTGCGGGCGGGATCTGAGCCTCGACGCCGAACTCGTCGAAGTAGATCGGCAAGGTCGACCCTCGCTGCGCCGTCCCGTCGAAGACCCTGCCGAGCAGGGAAACCAACTTGTTGTAGTCGGCAAGGGCGATCGTCGTCGAGTTCGGATGCACACCGTCGATCGGCGCGACGCTCGAGTTGTCCTCGTAGGGATGCATCGTGAGTGCGTCCATGATCGGCTCCGTGCGACCGCTCGAACGATAGGCCGCGCCAAGATCCGTGAGGAATGCAGTAGGAGAGTGTGTCGGGCGGATGGAGTTCGGGACGTCGCCGCCGCGGGGCGAGAGCGCGCCGCCCAGAACGACGATCTTCGAGGAGACTCCCTTGAGGGCGTCGTACGTTTGCGCCAGCAACGCCTCGTATGCCGGCGCCGCCGCATCCGTTCCGTCGGGATTGAACTGCGGCAGCCAGTAGCGGTTGATGTTCGGCTCGTTCCCGACGACGAAGTACCGAATCTGCGGCAATGCCTCCGCCAGCGCGGCCGCGTAGGACGCGAATTCCCCCTGTGCTTCGTCTGTCAGCGGCGTCGTCCGGTTGCCGAAGTTCATGACCGTGACGAGTACCTGCATCCGGTCCTGCCGTGCGGCTTCGACGACGTTGCGCAGGATCCGCAGGTCGGCCGCGCTCGGCCTCTTCTCACCGGGAGCCCAGATCTGCGTTACCCGGACGGCGTTGAATCCGGCTCGCACGAGGAGGTCCATTTGGGTCTTCGCGTTGCCCAGCGTCGGCTGCCGGACGCTGTCCTCCGCTGCGCCGATCAGCATCGCCGGGCCGCCCGCACGGGCATAGGGCGCGGGGAGAAGACAGCCGGCAAACACACAGGCGAGGGCGAATCGCCTCATACGCCTGCGCCAGGATAGTCCCGGCCGGGCCGGGTAGCCTCGTTTGCAGGTGGAGCGAAGGGCGCTTGCCGTGGTTTTGGCGGTCGTGGTCACCGGCTGCTCGTCACCCAGCCGGACGGCGGATTCGACGCTCGTCCGCACCTATGTCGACCGCGCCGGCAGCGGCGTGCTCGTCGCGGGGCCCGGCGAGCGGCCTGTCGAGCGAACCGACCTTGCGCCGCGTTCGCGGGCGACCCGAACGCTTGCCGTCTTCGCACAGCTCACCGATGCACACGTCACTGACGAGGAGTCTCCGGCGCGCGTGGAGTGGGTCGACCGGCTCGGCCCTCCGTTCACATCCGCCTTCCGGCCGCAGGAGGCGCTGACGACCCAAGTCCTGGACGCAGCGGTCGCGGCGATCGACAAGCTGCGGCCGACCGCGGTCGTCGAGACCGGCGACCTGATCGACAACGACCAGCAAAACGAGCTCGACCAGGCGCTTACGGTCCTGGGCGGCGGTCGGGTCGATCCCAACAGCGGCAGCGCCGGCTACGAGGGCGAACAGGCGGCCTCGAACCCGGACCCGTTCTACTACCGACCGGATGTCGACCCGCCGCGCTATCCCGGGCTACTCGCGGCTGCCGAGCGTGTGTTCACCTCGCCCGGCCTGCATGCTCGCTGGTATCCGGTTCTCGGCAACCACGACGTCCTCGTCCAGGGCAACGTCGCTCCGACTCCGGCGACGAACGCGATCGCGACGGGCGGGCGGAAGCTCGTTCGATTCGACCGCGAGGCGATCACGGCGGCGCGCGCCGGGAAGCTCGGCGCCATCCGAAAGCTGCTCGC